>NZ_JBEXHZ010000411.1:0-1008 GCF_040608315.1 Streptomyces sp. NPDC005195 | reverse complement strand
CGCCGTGATCGCCACCGGCCACGAGGCGATCCGCGTCGAGACCGACGGGCGGGCCGCGGAGGTCACCTACCGGACCGCGGACGGCGAGGGCGTCGTCGCGGCCCGGCACGTCCTGGTGAACGCCTCGCCGCAGGAGCTGGCGACCCTCACGGGCGAGGCGGCGCCGACCCCGGCCGAAGGCGCGCAGCTGAAGGTGAACATGCTGCTCAAGCGGCTGCCGAAGCTGCGCGACAGCTCCGTCGACTCGCGCGAGGCGTTCTCCGGGACCTTCCATGTGGCCGAGGGATATGAGCAGTTGGCGACGGCTCACGCGCAGGCCGCCGCCGGCCGGCTGCCCGACGCCCCGCCCTCCGAGATCTACTGCCACTCCCTCACCGACCCCAGCATCCTCGGCCCGGACCTGGTCGAGCAGGGCTACCAGACACTCACGCTCTTCGGTCTGCACACGCCCGCCCGGCTCTTCGCGCACGACAACGACGCCGTGCGCGCGGAGCTGTTGAAGACGACCCTGGCGCAACTGGACGCCCAGCTCGCCGAGCCGCTCGCGGACTGCCTGGCCACCGACGCGGAGGGCCGCCCGTGCATCGAGGCGAAGACCCCGCTCGATCTGGAGCGCGATCTGCGGCTGCCCGGCGGCAACATCTTCCACCGCGACCTCGCCTTCCCGTACGCCCAGGAGGGCACGGGCCGTTGGGGCGTCGAGACGGCGCACGCCAACGTGCTGCTGTGCGGGGCGGGCGCGGTGCGCGGCGGCGGGGTGAGCGGGGTGCCGGGGCACAACGCCGCCATGGCGGTGCTGGAGGAGGACGGCGACCGAAAAAACTGACGGAGCATCAGAAAAGGCCTTCCCTCGACCGGACGACTGCGGCATCCTGCGGCCATGCAGACGGAGCTGAGCAAGCGACTGGGGATCGAGTACGCCATTTTCGGCTTCACGCCGTTTCCCGCCGTCGCCGCGGCCATCAGCCGCGCGGGCGGTCTCGGCGTGCTCGGCGCGGTCCGCTACAC
>NZ_JBEXHZ010000410.1:0-1010 GCF_040608315.1 Streptomyces sp. NPDC005195 | reverse complement strand
CACCGCCCCGCTCGCCCTCCGCGTCCCGTCCACCAGCTGAACTCCAGCCACCCACGGCACCCGGTCCGGGCCGAGGTCCGCCCGTGCGCGGCGAGCGCGACGGAGCCGGCCTGTGCCCGGAATGTTCAAGTCTGCGCGTAGTGGGCATGGGTGGGGCAGCAGCACCACATGCCGGAGAACCCGGCCCGATTGCAGCGGGCCGGGTTCTCCATGCGGTGCGGATGGTGCGGTGACGCCGTTACTACCAGCGGTGGTGGTCCTCGACGACGCGGAAGCTGCCCACGACGCCGTTCTTGACCTTCACGCCACCGTGGACGCGGAAGGGCATGACACCGTTGCTGGTGCTCCACGGGCCGACGGTGGCGACGGGCGAACCGTTGTCACAGGTGGCGCCGCGGAAGACCTCGACGGTCTTGTGGCTGTCGTTGCGGACGTTGAAACTACGCGAGCCGAGGCCGCTGATCACGGTGATGCAGCCCCAGCTCTGGGCGGAGTACGTACGCTCGTTGAAGTCGATGTGACCCTCGTAGTGGCCACGGCCACCACGGTCGCCGCCACCTCCTCCTCCTTCGTTACCCTTCGACTGCCCGCTGTCGCCACCCATGGGAGCAACCTGCTTGACGACGGGGGCGGCCTCAGGAGCCGCGGCGGCCGAGGCGTAGGTGACGCCCGTGGCGACGAGGGCCGTAGCAGCCGCAGCGGCGGCCGTCACGGCAATGTTGCGCGTGGTCATGTCACTTTCCCAATCTCTGAGACGTCGGCCAAGCAGCCGATCTATGAGAGAACGTACCGATAATCGCTTTATCTGCCATATCGGACACGCGGGAGTTTCACAGCACCACCCGAATGGACGCGGGTACCCCGTCATCACACGCTCCGAGCACATCTGACGCACCCCCAAAGGTGCCTCTGACGTGCAATGCCGGTGATTTAGCGCATCAGTGCAGGTAGAGCGCTCGGCGATGGTTGTTTTGGGTGAGTTGGCCCCTGGGACGCAGGTGATCTGCCAC
>NZ_JBEXHZ010000409.1:0-1022 GCF_040608315.1 Streptomyces sp. NPDC005195 | reverse complement strand
TACAACGGCTGGGGCAGCCCGCCGAACCCCACCACCGTCATGATCGCCACCGGCGTCAAGTGGTTCACGCTGGCCTTCGTGCTCAGCAACGGCTACTGCAACCCGCAGTGGGACGGCGGCCGCGCCCTGACCGGCGGCGTCGACCAGCAGACGGTCAACACCGTGCGGGCAGGCGGCGGTGACATCATCCCGTCGTTCGGCGGCTACAGCGGCAACAAGCTGGAGAGTTCCTGCTCGAGTGCCGGGGAGCTGGCGGCCGCGTACCAGAAGGTCATCAACGCCTACGGGCTCAAGGCCATCGACATCGACATCGAGGCCGACGCCTACAGCAACACGACGGTCCAACAGCGCACCGTGGACGCGCTCAAGACCGTCAAGGCCAACAACCCGGGCATCAAGGTGTACGTCACCATCGGAACCGGGCAGAGCGGCCCCGACACGGGACTCATCAACCGGGCCGCGTCGTCCGGCCTGACGGTGGACAGCTGGACGATCATGCCGTTCGACTTCGGTGGCGCCGGCCAGAACATGGGCACGCTCACCCAGCGGGCCGCCGAGGGCCTCAAGACGGCAGTCAAGAACGCCTACGGCTACAGCGACGACCAGGCGTACCGGGACATGGGCATCTCCTCCATGAACGGGATCACCGAACAGAACGAGACGGTCACCGTCGCCGACTTCCAGACCATCCTCGGCTACGCCCAGCAGCACCACCTGGCGCGGCTGACCTTCTGGTCGGTCAACCGCGACCGCCCCTGCACGAGCGGCGTCGCCGACAGCTGCTCCGGGGTGGGCCAGCAGGACTGGGACTACACACGCGTCCTCGCGAAGTACACCGGCTGACCTTCCCCACCCCCACCAGCGCAGGAGAGTGCCGTGTTCCGATCAACAAGACCTTCCGGCCGACGCCGGATACCGAAAGCGCTCACCGCGGTCGCCCTCGTGGCGACCACCGTCTCGGGCCTGGCGGCCGCCACGCAGGACGTGGCGACGGCCGCGGCCACCGCGGCGGCCGCGCTGCC
>NZ_JBEXHZ010000408.1:0-1024 GCF_040608315.1 Streptomyces sp. NPDC005195 | reverse complement strand
ACGGCGTGCTCCACCATGAGCCGCACCGCCCCGGCGGCCAGTCCCCGCCGGCGGTCGAGCGAGACTCGTCCGGTCGTCCATGGGCCGATCCCGCCCCTTGGACGCCGGGTGGCCAAGAGGCCGTCGGAGCAGCAGGCCGCCCCGGTTCCCGTGGCTGTCCTGTCCGGCTCCCGAGCCGTGGTGCCACGGAGGATCTCGCTCACTCACGAGTGTGGCGCCTGGCCGGTCCTGTCGTCCCGCCGGCCGGGAGGAACCTGCGAAAGGCACCGGGCCCGGGGCGTGTTGCGGCATGCGGGGCAGGAGCGGGTCATAGCTGTGTGGCCGTGCGGACCAGTCCGGCGAGGGCGAGGGAGCGGCTGTGCGGAGGCCAGGCGATGTGGGTGACGACGGGGGGCGCGTCGGTCAGGGGTACGGCGCTGTGCCCGGCCCACAGCCAGGCGCGGGCGGAGTCGGGGAAGACGGCCATGGTGCGTCCGAGGGCGATCAGTTGGGCCAGTTGCGTCTGGTCGTGGATCTCGGGGCCCGGGCCGGGTGGGTACGTACCGTGGCGGGGCCAGCGGGCGCGCGGAAGATCGGGGACGTCGCTGACGTCGGCCAGCGACAGGGTCCTGCGCGCGGCGAGGGGATGCCCCGCGGGCAGGACGGCGATCTGCCCCTCGGTCAGCAGTGGCTCGCTGTCGAACCCGGCGAGGGAGTTGAACGGCGCGTGCATGAGCGCCACATCGGCGCG
Source organism: Streptomyces sp. NPDC005195 (assembly GCF_040608315.1). Classification (NCBI taxonomy): domain Bacteria; kingdom Bacillati; phylum Actinomycetota; class Actinomycetes; order Kitasatosporales; family Streptomycetaceae; genus Streptomyces; species Streptomyces sp. NPDC005195. The sequence continues at coordinate 294 of NZ_JBEXHZ010000408.1, read as the reverse complement.
ACCGTCGCGCAGCAGTTCCTCCTGCTCACACATACCGCACGGCAGCACCTCGATCTCGGCGGCGTCGGGCTCGGTCGCGTAGGCGTCGAGAAGCCTTTGCAGCAGTTCGTGGGAGGCGGCGGCCTTCACCGCCAGTACCAGGCGGTCACGGGGGCCGCCCGAGCCGTCGGCGCCACCGGCGCGGCGGGCGCGGCGAGCGGCTGCGGTGGCCGCGTCGAGGGCCGCGCGGCCCTCGCGCAGCAGGACCTCTCCGGCGCCGGGCCGCGAGACACCCCGGCCGGTGCGCCAGAGCAG
>NZ_JBEXHZ010000407.1:0-1029 GCF_040608315.1 Streptomyces sp. NPDC005195 | reverse complement strand
GATCCTCGCAATGCAGCCTCCTGGGACGGTCGGGCGCGGTGGGGCGTGCGGGGCCGAACGAGGTCAGTCGTATCGGGTCTCCGACGATCCGTCAATCATGCCCAGGAACAGCTGATTTCCCATGTCAGCGCGTGATCAGAGGGTTTTCGTGGCGGCGGCGCGGGGGCCTGCGAGGCGTCAGTGGAGTGGACCAGTGGCTCGATCGAGTGAAGATTTCGACGCAAACGCGCGGGCCGGTTCGGGCGCAGTGACGTGGCGGCCGTACAGCGCCACGCACGGGTCCCTCCCGCGCGCTCCGACGGCGTACAGGTCTCTCCCTCGCGCGTCCCGGCGGCGTACGGGGTTCGGTGTCCACGACGAAGGTCCGCGGCGCGCCGATGACCCTGGCGCACCGCGGACCTTCGTCCCCCCTCGGGGGCCGGCCTCCCGCCCCTCAGCGAGTGCCGACCGCCGCCCGTACGGCCCGGCGGGCCATCTGGCAGTCGTCGTGCAGCCGTCGCAGCAGCAGCCGTTGTTCCTCGCCGGACGGCGGGGTGCCCGGGTGGGCCGGTCCCGGGGTCGCCGGGGCCGCGTCGTGCATCGAGCGCTGCACCGCTGTCTCGTAGGTACGGATCTCACGGGTCAGTACGAGCATCAGGTTCACCAGGAAGGCGTCACGCGCCGCCGGTCCCGCGGATTGCGCGAGCTGACTGATCTGACGGCGCGCCACGAGGGCGTCACCGAGGACCGCCCACAAGGTCGCCAGGTCGTAGCCCGGCAGGTACCAGCCCGCGTGCTCCCAGTCCACCAGCACTGGACCGGCCGGTGAGAGCAGGATGTTCGACAGCAGCGCGTCCCCGTGGCAGAACTGGCCCATGCCCTGACGGCCGGACGCGTGGGCGATGCCGTGCAGCAGCTTCTGCAGATCGCCCATGTCCCGGTCCGTGAGCAGACCCAGCTCATGGAAACGGGAGATCCGCTCCGCGTAGTTCAGCGGGGCGTCGAACGTCCCCGCCGGCGGCCGCCACGCGTTCAGCCGGCAGACCGCGC
>NZ_JBEXHZ010000406.1:0-1029 GCF_040608315.1 Streptomyces sp. NPDC005195 | reverse complement strand
CGGGCCGGCGGACGTGCGGGCCTGAACGCCGGCCCGGCCGGTGAGCAGACGAGAACGGCGGCGGCCCGGTGGGCCGGTGGGCCGGCGGGCCGGTACGGGGTCCGGGGCCGGGCCGGATGGTTGTGCGGCAGGGCGACGGGGACGCGGTGGCTGGTGCGTGGTCCCGGGGTCTGGCAGATGGCGGCGAACGGACAGGGGAGACGGCGTGGACACCGACATACTCGGCACACTTGCTGTGCGGGAGAAGGGCATCTCGATCACCCCGACCGCTCCCAAGCCGCGGCAGGTGCTGGCGCTGCTGGTGCTGCATGCCGACCAGATGGTGCCGGTGGGCATGCTGAGCGAGGAGCTGTGGGGCGGGCAGCCGCCGCGCAGTGCACGGCCCACCCTGCAGACGTACATCCTGCAGCTGCGTGAGCTGATCACCGCGGCGCTGGAGAGGGACCCGGGCGGGCTCCGTAGGGCCAAGGACGTGCTGCTGACCGTGCCGGGCGGGTATCTCCTCAAGAGCGGTGAGGGCAGCAGTGACGTGCGGGAGTTCGAGCGGCTGGCCGGGCTGGGCTACCGGGAGATGGACGGGGCGGACTTCCCCGGGGCGGCCCGGCACCTGCGGGCCGCGCTCGCGCTGTGGAGCGGGCCGCCGCTGGCCGACGTGCAGGCGGGCCCGCACCTGGCCACCCAGGTCAAACGGCTGGAGGAGAGCCGGCTGTGTGCGTTGGACCAGCGCATCGAGGCCGATCTGCGTCTGGGCCGTCACCGTGAACTGCTCGCCGAGCTGACCGTGCTGGTCAGCCGGTATCCCACCCACGAGAGCCTGTGCGGGCAGTACATGCTGGCGCTGTACCGCTCCGGGCGCCGGGGCGAGGCACTGGACGCCTACCAGCGGCTGCGGGCCACCCTGGTACGCGGTCTGGGCCTGGAACCGTCGGCGGCGCTGGGCAAGCTGCAGCGTTCCATCCTGATGGCCCGTCCGGACGGCTCACCCGCCACGACAGCGGCCGCGACGGCCGGGGCCGCTCCCGCCGCTCC
>NZ_JBEXHZ010000405.1:0-1030 GCF_040608315.1 Streptomyces sp. NPDC005195 | reverse complement strand
TGGAGGCAACTGAACGCGGGCTTCCGCCTTCGTTTACGCGGAAGTAGCGTGACGGTCGTGACGGGAAACGCGACTGCGCGAAGTCCGCTCCGGACGGCAGGCAGGAACTCCTTACCGACGGCCCCGCGGGGGACGGCGAACGAGCCGGGTCCAAGCGGCGGCGGCCCAGGGCCGGCGCCCACTCCCGGGTGCGCCTCGGCACCGCTCCCCGTGCCGGGCGCGCCGGGTTCCACGGCATCCGTGCCCACCCCGAGGGATCGGGTGTCGTCCCTTCGCGCCGACGACCCCGCCGCCGGGCCGCCCGTCCGCCGCTCGCAGGCTCAGAGACATCCGGAACGTCGGGAACCCCTGGACGACGGAGGCGGAGCGGCGGCCTTGTGCGACCTCCGCCGGCAGTCGGGCTCACCGCCCGACACGGATCAGGGCCCGGTCACCCCGCAGCCGGCCGCCGACGCCCGCGAAGTGCTGGCCCTCGCCGCCGAGTTGCTCGGTCCGGTCGACGCCCACCTCGCTCTCGCGGCGAAGCTCGCTGCCATGGAAGCGGCCTGGGCGATGGGCGACGCGGCGGCGTGCCGGGAGGCCCTGGACCCTGCTCCGGGCCAGCCGGAACCCGACCTGCGGCTCGCGGCGTTCCGCGCGGGGATGTCCGCGGTCATGCACGGCAGCCTGGACACGGGACGCCAACGGCTGCGGGAGGCGGTCGCCGGGGCAGGGGCGGCTGGAACCCCCGAGGGTCCCGAGGCTCTCCTGCGGGCCGGGGGAGCGGCGCTCGTCGTCGGTGACCTCTCCGCCGCCTGCCGGGCCAACTCCCGTGCGCTCGCCGTCGCCAGGGCCCGCGGCCCGCGCGTCCTGGTATCCCAGGCACTGGAACGCCTCGCCTACGGAGAACTGCGCGCCGGCAGGCACGCCCGCGCCCGGGCTCATGCCGAGGACGGTCTGCGCACCGCTCTCGGCGCCGGTCAGCGCAACCTCGCCGCGCACCACCACGCGATCCTCGCGCTGGCGGCGTCGGTCGAGGGGTCCCAGGAAG
>NZ_JBEXHZ010000404.1:0-1032 GCF_040608315.1 Streptomyces sp. NPDC005195 | reverse complement strand
GCCAGGGGGTCGGAGCGATCGCGGCGGGACTCGTCGCCCCGAAACTCATGAACAGGGCCGGGGCCCAGCGGCTCGCGGCCCTCGGCACGATGGCGGCCTCGCTCGGCTACGCGCTCGAACTCCCGCCCTTCACCGGAAGTGTGCTGCTGGGGGTCGCCCTCCTGGGCGCCGGTTCGGCCTGGCTGGGCATCGGCGTGATCACCCTCGTACTGCACCTCACACCCAGCGGGGTCATCGGGCGTACCGAGGCCGCCGTGGGACTCATCCTGTCCTCGGCGCAGGCACTGGCGGTCGCCACGGCAGCCGCCGCCATCGACACCGTCAACCACCGCCTACTGATCCTGTTCTGCGCGGGCCTGCTCACGATGGCCGCAGTGCGGCTGCGCAGACCAGCGGTGCTCACGCTCGCCTGAACCAACTGCCGCGCCCGACAGGCAGGTTCTGCCCTTGCGACGTGGCCCGTCCGACCCGAGAAAGCAGATGAGGACACCCATGAATCCTGAACACGTCGACGCCATGGGTGAGTCCACAAGCCCATCCCCCCTGGCCGACTGGGTCGGCGACGTCGAAGCCTTCACCGGCCGGCAATGGCAGCGCCGACCACAGGTGTTCAAGCCGCAGCGGCTCAACGCGCCCTTCGACCTGGCCGAGTTGGATACGGCATTCCACAGCGGGCTCCTGCGCACTCCGTACCTCGAGATGGTGCGCTCGGACAAGGTGGTGATCCCGACCGAGGCGTACACCTCCTCGCGCGTCGTCAACGACACGGCACACCACGGGTTCGCGGACCGGGCCAAGGTCATCGGGCTCCTGCGCGCCGGAGCCACCTTGCTGCTCCGACGCGTCGACCAGTGGCACGCCCCGACCCGCGAAGTCATGGCCCGGTTGTCCGAGGAGACCGACCGGCGAGTCGAGGCGTTCTTCTTCGTGACCCCCGCGGGCGGCCAGGGGCTCACTCTGCACCGCGACGACGCCGACGTCTTCGTCCTCCAGGTCGCCGGGAGCAAGACGTGGTTCGTCCACGACGCACCG
>NZ_JBEXHZ010000403.1:0-1035 GCF_040608315.1 Streptomyces sp. NPDC005195 | reverse complement strand
TCCTCATGTACCCCAACTGCATCGATATCCGCTACGCCCGCTTCTGCGGGTGCGCTTTTCGCGTAGAGCCCGTCGGGCTCGGTGTCGCGGTCGTGGGGCAGGAGCCAGAAGACGCGGCGGCGGAAGGTATCGGAGGCGCGGGAGGGTTTAGCGGCTCTGTCAACGCTGTGACCTTCTCGAACGCCTGCGAGCGCGAACGGCGCGGCTGAGCCGGTCTTCACTCGCCCGGGGTCACGCGGGCCGTTGGCACGCAGGCGATACCAGCGGCACAGGTAGGCAATCCCAGCACGGTGGCTGTCGACCACGGGCGGGCGGCAGCCGGCCTCGGTCAACCAGGCGGGGACCGGACGCGTCGACGACAAGGTCCGCCTGGTGTATTGCCGTGCCTGCCCGCACGCCGGTGACCCGGGCAGGGCGGCCCTCCCCGAACGTGAGCGCTTGTACCCGGCAGCCTCGCTTCACCTCGACGGTGGGTTCCCGCCCCACGGCAGTGGTCAGAGCGGCCTCCAGCACGATGCGGCGGGTGCGCAGGGTCACCAACTCCTCATCGCCAGCACGATGCGGCGGATGCTCACCGAACCAGTCGAAGTCGTGGTACTCCCGGGCTCCTCGTGCCAGCAAATCCGTGTAAACATCGGGGGTCTCGGTACGCAACACGGTGCGGACGGGCGCAAGGAATGAGTGGGGCTGGTTTGCCTGCGGCACTCGGGGCCTTTTCCATTCGAAAAAGTCCCGGTTCAGGTCCTCTCCGGCCTGCCGACCGTCCTGCTCGAACAACGTGACCGTGTGGCCCCGCCGGCCAAGCATGAGCGGCAGTCCCAGACCGCCAATACCCCCGCCGACCACTGCAACCCGCGCCACTGATCTCCCCTTTTCGCGTCGCGTTGCGGAGTCAGCCTAGTACTTGACGATCTTCCGTTCGAAACCAGCGTCGACCATCGCAGACCTCGCTTTCGTGACGGACTGAGATTGAGTGGCTTCGTCCTCGTCCAGTTCCGGCGTATCCGCGTCGCGCCGCCGGCGCAGGGCGCCGGC
>NZ_JBEXHZ010000402.1:0-1040 GCF_040608315.1 Streptomyces sp. NPDC005195 | reverse complement strand
GCTGGCCGCCGGCCTGCTCGTCCTCGCTGCCGGAGTCGCACTGTTCCTCAGGATTCGGCGTCGGCCTGCCGTCACCCGCGTGCCGAGTCACTCCCCGTAGTCCTCAGCGCAGGATGCCCGCGCGGGGCGCTCGGCTCCGTGACGACGGAGGCGGATCTACGATCTCGGTCCATGACGACTCCCGACTGCTACACCTGCGGCAGGGAAGCGGAGTTCGACGACCTTCCGCCACGCGAGTGCGTGGTTCACGACCGGCTCTGGCGGGTGGCCCACGTCTTCGGCTCCGCGGTGCCCGGCTGGCTGGTGCTGCTGCCCCGGCGCCACGTCACCGCGGTGCACGACCTCACCGACGCGGAGGCATCCGCCCTGGGGGTGTGGCAGGTCAGGCTCTCCCAGGCGCTGCGAGGTGTGACTGGTTGCGCCAAGACGTACGTCGTCCAGTTCGCCGAGGCGGAGGGTTTCGCCCACGTGCACTTCCACATCGTGCCGCGCATGACAGATCTTCGGCCAGAGCACCGCGGGCCGGGCGTTTTCGAGCTGCTTCGGGGACCGGAACAGGAGCGGGTAACGGCTGAACAGGCGGATCACCTGGCCCTCTCACTACGAGCTCACCTTCACACGCACCGGAACGCTCAGTAGCCCGAGGTGACACCGTGGAGGAGGATGCGGCGGTCGCCGGGGAGCACGCGTTGTTACGGGGTGCGGCAGGCGCATCGGCCGCGGACACCTGCGCCCGAGTGTTCAGCGGGATGCTCGGCCTTTCCGAGGACGCCGACCATGGAGTGGTCGACGCTTCCCGAGCACCAGGACATTCCCCTCACATCGAACGACAGTTGTCACAACGCCACTTGCTCTGATCACGACCGGGTCACTACAGTTCACATCCGAACCTTTGCTCGGGTGTTCGCTCGTTGGGAGTGACGGCGGAGGGACACCGCCCGTCGACGTCTCGGCAGGCGGCTGGAGGAAGAAGGAGCTCGCCTTCGTGGCGTCCCACCGTCGACCCAAGCAGCCGAGCCGCACCCGTGTGACCGTGCTCA
>NZ_JBEXHZ010000401.1:0-1041 GCF_040608315.1 Streptomyces sp. NPDC005195 | reverse complement strand
GGCCATGCCGCCGCCTGCCCACGGGCCCCAGGCGACGGAGGTCGCGGGCAGCCCCTCGGCGCGGCGGCGTTCGGCGAGTGCGTCCAGCATGGCGTTGGCGGCGGCGTAGTTGGCCTGGCCGGCGGAGCCGACGGTGCCGGCGAAGGACGAGAAGAGGACGAACGCCGAGAGGTCGCGCTCGCGGGTCAGTTCGTCGAGGTGGAGGGCGGCGACGACCTTGGAGCGCAGAACCGTGTCGAAGTGTTCGGGGGTGAGCCGGTCGAGGACCCCGTCGTCGAGGACTCCTGCGGTGTGGACGACGGCGTCCACCGGGTGGTCGTCCAGTAGCCGGCGTACGGCCTCACGGTCCGTCATGTCGCATGTGATGAGGGAGACTTCGGCGCCCAGGGCCGAGAGTTCGGCCTCCAGTTCGGCGGCGCCGGGTGCCTGCGCTCCGCGCCTGCTGGTGAGGACGAGGCGGGTGGCCCCCTGTCCGGCGGCCCAGCGGGCCACCCTGGCGCCGAGTGCGCCGGTGCCGCCGGTGACCAGGACCGTACCGCTGGGGGTCCAGGGGGTGCCGGGTTCCTCCGTGACCGCGGTCAGGCGGCGGGCGAGGACGCCCGCGGTGCGGACGGCGACCTGGTCCTCGTCGGCGCCGCCGCCGGAGAGCAGGGCGGCCAGTCGGGAGGCGGTGCGGCGGTCGAGTTCGTGCGGGAGGTCGATGAGACCGCCCCAGCGGTCGGGGTGTTCGAGCGCCGCCACGCGGCCCAGTCCCCAGACGGCGGCCTGGTCGAGGCGCGGGGGCAGGTCGCCGCGGCCGGTGGTGACCGCTTCCCGGGTGAGGGTCCACAGGGGGGCGGTGATGTCGGTGTCGCCGAGTGCCTGGACGAGGAGGGCGGTGGCCAGGACGCTTTCCGGGGTTCCGGTGTGTTCTCCCGAGGTCTGGGCCAGGGCCGAGACGACGCCGTCGACCGGGGTGCCGGCCGCTGCCGAGGTCAGCAGGCCGGCGAGCGTCGCGCGGTCGGCGTCGGCGGGGCAGGGCACGGTGACAAGGTCGGTGGC
>NZ_JBEXHZ010000400.1:0-1044 GCF_040608315.1 Streptomyces sp. NPDC005195 | reverse complement strand
CCGGCCCGGCGGGTGAGTGGGAGGTGCCGGACGACGCCAACGGCGTCCCCGCCGAACCCGCCGACCCGGCCAAGGCCGACGGGTACACCCGGGCGTGGAACTGTGTCACCGGGCACAGGGGCGTCGCGCTCGGTGCCACGATGTTCCACTACGGCACCGAGTACGACTTCGGCGGCATCTGGTTCAACCTGCTGCCCGCGGGCGAGAAGAGGCTGTCGTACTACGCCGTGAAGAAGGCGTACGGCGCGGACACCTCCCACGACAACACCCCGCCGGTCATCACCGCCCTGACCGTCGAGGGCGACGCGGCCAAGGTGCCCGCCGGGGGTGACCTCACCCTCTCGGCCAAGGCCACGGACCCCGACGGCGATCCGATCACGTACGAGGTCCTGGACAACAGCAATTACATCGACCAGAGCAAGCAGCTGATCACGCTGCCCTCCACCGACCTCGGCGGCGGCCGGCTCAGGGTGACCGCACCGGCCCGGCCCGGCGTCTGGAAGATCTACGTCAAGGCCAAGGACGGCAAGGGCAACGTCGGTGTCGAGACCCGCTCCGTGCGGGTGGTGCCGCCCGTACCGAGCGGTACGAACGTCGCCCTCGGCAAGCCGGCCACCGCCTCCTCGTCCCAGACGGGCGGCGGTGACTGCCCCTGCACCGCCGCGGGCGCCGTGGACGGCAACCTCACCACCCGCTGGGCCAGCGACTGGAGCGACCCCCAGTGGCTCCGCGTCGACCTCGGCACCCGCACCTCGTTCCGACACGTACAACTGGTGTGGGAGACCTCGTACGCGAAGGCCTACACCGTGCAGACGTCGGACGACGGACAGAACTGGACGACCGTCCGCTCGGTCACCGACGGAAACGGAGGCGTCGACGACCTCGACGTCCCGGGCACCGGCCGGTATGTGCGCGTCAACGGCACCGCCCGCGGGACCGGATGGGGCTACTCGCTCTACGAGTTCGGTGTCTACCGCTGATTCGGGGCTCGATGGGAGAGCGCTCTATCCCGGCGCAGCACGCGGCGGTTAGGGTGCGGGGCAT
>NZ_JBEXHZ010000399.1:0-1048 GCF_040608315.1 Streptomyces sp. NPDC005195 | reverse complement strand
CGAGTCCCTGGAGCGCACGGGCCTCACGGACTGGACGATCGGCTCGCTGGCGCGCGTCTTCGAGACGCGCCGGGCGGGTCAGCCGGTCAAGGCCTCATGGAGACCCAGACCAACTACGACAGCCTCTGGGCCCAGCCGACCACCCACAAGGTCACCCACGGCGACTTCTACCTGGCCGCCCGCTGGCGCAAGGAACAGCCCGCCCTGGCCGTCGCCACCAAGACCACCGACTTCACCGACGTGCTGCGCCAGAACGGCGTCACCCCCCTGCCCAAGGGCAGCGCCAAGCTCCCGCTGGTCTTCGCCGGCCAGGGCGCGAGCACCGACTACGCCCACCTCGACGCGCACGGCAAGGCCGTGGTGGTACGCCGCAACGACGACGTGTCCGACATGGACCAGGCCGCCGCCGCGATCGCCGCGGGCGCCAAGCTCATGCTGGTCGTGAACAACGTGGACGGCCGAGGCTTCCGCTCCTACAACAAGCCGTTCAGCTCGACGCCCGTCCGGCTCGACGTGGGCCTGCTCAGCACCGACGAGGGCGAGAAGCTCGTCCGGCAGGCCCAGGCCCGCGGCGCCTCGGTCACGGTCGGCTCCGCGCCCGTGAGCCCGTACGTCTACGACCTCGACCGGACCTGGCACAACGAGATCCCCAGTCACATGGTGGTGCAGGGCAGTTCCAAGAACCTCGCCCGCGTCGACGAGACCTTCGACAGCCCGGCCCCGGGAAGCACCGGCGGCGAGTTCCGCTTCGACTGGCCCACCTACAACAACTGGGCCATCGGCGAGATGATGCCCGAGCCGGTACGGGGCAAGCGCACCGACTGGGTCTCCACCGGCGGCTTCAACAGCTGGAGCCAGAGCGCCTACGCGGACGGCCTGGTCTTCGAAGCCGGCCCCAAGACCTCCTACCGGGCGGGCAGCACCCAGTCCGAGGAATGGTTCAAGCCGATCGAACGGCCCTACCTGAACGACGTCTACAGCATGCCCACGCGCAAGGGCGACCACCTGTAGATCGACGCTCCGGCCTGGGGCAGCCTCGACCTCGTCG
>NZ_JBEXHZ010000398.1:0-1053 GCF_040608315.1 Streptomyces sp. NPDC005195 | reverse complement strand
TGGTGCCTGGAGGTCTCGGTGCGCTCCCGCTCCCCGAGCTTGACGCCCCACCGTGACCTGGGGGTGGAGGATGGGTCAGCGCAGCGTTCGCGGCAGAAGTACTCTCTTCGAACGGGAGAGTGAACTCGCCGCTGTCGAGGAGGCGTTGAGCGAGCTCACCGGTCTGCGCAGGGACGGGTCCGAAGCACCCGAGCGGCCCCGCGGCGCGCTCCTCGCGTTCGCCGGACGCGCCGGGATCGGCAAGACGACCCTCCTCGCCGAGGTGCGGCGGCGCGCCGCCGCCAAAGGCTGCACCGTCCTGTCCGCACGCGGCGGCGAGCAGGAGCAGCGCGTCGCCTTCCACGTCGCCCGCCAGCTCCTGCAGCCGCACCTCGCCGGATTCTCGGAGGCCGAACTCCGCGCCTCGCTCGGCAGTTGGTACGCCATCGTCGGGCCCGCGCTCGGCCTGTGCGCCGCCTCGGAGGGTGCTCCGCCCGACCAGCAGGGCCTGCGCGCCGGCCTCGACTGGGTCCTCACCCACCTCGCCGTGCAACGCGCCCCGATGGTCCTCGTCCTCGACGACGCGCACTGGGCCGACCCCGAGTCGCTCAGCTGGCTCGCCGCCTTCGCACCCCGCGCCGAGGAACTCCCGCTGCTGCTCGTCGTCGGCTACCGGCCCGACGAACTCCCCGACCACGCCGAGTCGTTCAGGGTCCTGCCGGGCCGCGCGGGCCAGCGACCCGTCGACCTCGAACCGCTCAGCGCCGCCGCCGTCGCACGGCTGGTGCGCGAGGACCTCGGCACCCAGGCAGACGACGCGTTCTGCCGGGAGTGCTGGGCCGTCACGGCGGGCAACCCGTTCGAGGCGGTGGAACTGACCGCGAAGGTGCGCGACCGGGGGCTGGTCCCGACGGAGGCCGGCGCGCACCTGCTGCGCGACCTCGCCGCCGCCGTCAAGGGCAGCGGCCTGATCGCCCGCCTAGAACGCCTGGGCACCTCCACCGTCCGCTTCGCCTGGGCCTGTGCCGTGCTCGGCACGGAGATCCCCCCGCCCCTGGCCGCGGCCGTCGCCGG
>NZ_JBEXHZ010000397.1:0-1055 GCF_040608315.1 Streptomyces sp. NPDC005195 | reverse complement strand
GTGCTGCTCGCCGGGGACGCACGCCAGCACCACGGGCCCCGGACCGGTGGCGGGAGCGTCGGGCCGGGCCGGCTCGGTGGCCCGGTGGAGGGTCCGGGAGATGTGCCAGGACAGCAGGTGCTCCACCTCCACGTAACGGTCCCCCGAGGACTCCCACTTGCGTCCCACGGCGTGCAGGGTGGGCACCATCACCTCGTCCCAGGCGATGACCACTCCGTGCCGTTCCACGAGCGAGGCCAGCTGGTCGTCCATCGCGGGCGCGTCGAGGCGCACCGCGGCGCGCGCGAGGCCCCTGCACTCCTGCCGGACGTCACCGAGCGGCAGTGCGCCGGCCGCCTGTGACCGCTGCCGTCCGAGACGACCGGCCCCCTCGGACGGATCGGGGCCGTACGGGATCCGCTCGACGCCCTTCCGCGCGGTCCTGGCCGCCTCGGCGGGCGGCACCCCCGCGGAGGTCAGCCGGCACATCTCCTCGAGCATCGCCACGTCCTGCGGCGTCCAGCGGCGGTGCCGCCCGTCGGAGCGGACCGCGGGACCGACCCCGTACCGCCGGTCCCAGGAGCGCAGCGTGGTGGGTGACACCCCGAGCCGGCGGGCCAGCGCGCCCGTGGTGACGCCCGCCCCTGCGGGCTCCGCGGCCCGTTCTGACAGCTCTGCCGGTCGGTCCTCGCCCATGCGGCGACTATACGACGCAGAAACGATGCAAGTTGTCGCGGATGTCCCGCGGTTCCCACGATGGAGCCCACAGCGCGCCGCACGGAAGGCGCCCCGTGAGCCCCGTCCGAACAAAGGAACCGTGGTCATGGCCGCAGATCCGATCACCACGGGGCGTCCCGCGGAGTGGACGCCCGGGACCGGGACGTTCACCAGCGCGGAGATCGCCCGGGGGCTCGCGGACCGTGACGCGCGCCGTCCGGCCGCCGCGTACCACCGCTGGGAAAAACCGGTGCACACGCCGACCCCGCGGCGTTCACCGGGCGACGCCCGGGACGGGAGGCAGAGGACGTCACCCAGCGGGTGTTCCTGGCGGCCCGGCAGAGCGCCGACGGTTGTCG
>NZ_JBEXHZ010000396.1:0-1060 GCF_040608315.1 Streptomyces sp. NPDC005195 | reverse complement strand
CCCGCCGCAGCCACGAGGGCACCGCAGCCCCCGACGACGGCCGGCACTACCTGCTCGTCCCCCCGCAGGCCATCGCCGAGGCACTCAGCAGCGCCTTTTGCCTCAAGGGCCCCGCGCTGAGCGTCAACACCGCCTGCGCCTCCGGCGCCCACGCCATCGCGCACGCCGCCGAGGCGATCTCCGCCGGCCGCGCCGACGCGATGCTCGCCGGCGGCAGCGACGCCTTCACCGAGACCGCGTTCGCCGGCTTCACCAGCCTGCAGTCGCTGTCCACCAAACCCGCCGCCCCCTACTCCAAGGACCGCGACGGACTCTCCCTCGGCGAGGGCGCCGGCATGCTCGTACTCGCCGAGGAGTCCGTCGCGCGCGCCGCCGGCGCCCCCATCCTGGCCGAGGTCCTCGGCTACGGCCTGTCCGCCGACGGCTACCACGCCACCGCCCCGCACCCCGAGGGCGAGGGCGCCGCCCGCGCCATCCGCGGCGCCCTGAAAGCCGCCGGCATCACCCCGCAGGACGTCGGCTACATCAACGGCCACGGCACCGGCACCCCCAAGAACGACTCCGCCGAGTCCAACGCGGTGCGCGCCGCGTTCGGCGAGGCCGCCGACAAGACCGCGCTCAGCAGCTCCAAGTCGATGATCGGCCACCTGCTCGGCGCGGCCGGCGCGGTCGAGGCCATCATCACCGTCCAGGCCCTGGTCGAACAGACCGCCCCGCCGACCGCCAACTTCACCGGCACCGACCCCAAATGCGGACTCGACGCCGTCCCCGACACCGGCCGCGAACTGGCCATGAACGCCGCCCTGTCCAACAACTTCGCCTTCGCCGGCGCCAACGCCTGCGTCGCCTTCGGCTGGCCCTCGGGCCGCCGCTTCTCCGTACCGGCCCCGCCCGCCGCGGAGAAGGTCGTCATCACCGGCGGCGCCGCCATCACGGCGGCCGGCGAAGGCCTTCAAGCCCTGTGGGAGGCCTGGCGGCGCGGCACCCGGCTGGGCACCGAAGAGGACGGACTGCACGTCGCCCGCGCCGACTTCGACCCCGCCGCGCACATCGGCGCCCG
>NZ_JBEXHZ010000395.1:0-1073 GCF_040608315.1 Streptomyces sp. NPDC005195 | reverse complement strand
CCGATGTGATGAAGGACTGGATCGCGGTGGCCGCGGCCCCGCGCGCCCACTCCTCGAAGGGCAGCGGGCGGGTCTGTACGTCGCACAGCGCGGCCGACCCGAAGGCGGCCGCGCCGAAGGCGTCGCGGATCTGTTCGGCGAACAGGTCGTAGGCGGCGAGGCCTTCGCCGGAGATGATCACACGCTCGGGGCCGAGGAGGTTGGCGACGGTGGCGATGCCCCGGCCGATCGCCTCGCCCGCGCGGGCGTACACCTCGCGCGCTCCGGGGTCGCCGTCGTGGGCCAGGTCCAGCGCCGCGGCGGCGTCGGGCACCTGTACGCCCGTCACCTCCCGGACCTGGGCGACGATCGCCGAGTCCGAGGCGATCGCCTCGACACAGCCGCGGTTGCCGCAGTGGCAGAGCGGACCGGCCGGGTCGATGGCGACATGCCCGATCTCACCGGCCACGCCGTGGGCTCCCGCGACCACCCGACCGTGCACGACCAGGCCGCAGCCGATACCCGCGCCGACGGTCACCACGGCGAAGTCGGACAGGCCCACGCCGGCGCCGAACCACTGCTCGGCCACGGTCAGGGCCCGCACGTCGTTGTCCACGGTGACCGGCAGTCCGGTGGTCATCCCGGCCAGTTCGGCGAGCGGCACGTCGCGCCATTCCAGGAACGGCGAGTAGCGCACCACTCCGGCCGAGCGGTCCACGTCGCCGGAGACGGCGATACCGATGCCCTGGACCCGCACCCCGAAACCGTCCGCCTCCGTCAGCAGCTCCTGGACGAGCGCCGCGGTCGAGGCCAGCACCGACCTCGGCGCCCGGGACGTGAGCGACACGTGCCGGGCGACCCGGATGCGGCAGCACAAGTCCGTGAGGACGGCGATGAGTTCGTCGCCCGTCACCTTGATCCCGATGAACAGGGCCCTGCCTCCGTCGACCCGCACCGGGTTGGCGGGCCGTCCGAGAGCGGGCTGCCGCGCGTCCTCGGCGACGTCCTCCAGGAGGTAGCCCGCCTCGATGAGGGGACGGACCGCCTTGGTGACCGCCGCGGCCGACAGCCGGGTCCGCCCCGCTATCTCCGAC
>NZ_JBEXHZ010000394.1:0-1073 GCF_040608315.1 Streptomyces sp. NPDC005195 | reverse complement strand
CGACGAAGCGCCACAGCTCCTCGGAGGAGGTGACGCCGCCGGGGTACTGGCAGGCCATGCCGATGATGACGACGGGGTCGTCGTCGGCGGCGGCCACGGTGGCGGTCTCCGTGCGTACGGTGGTTCCGCCGAGTTCCTCGCGCAGGTGGCGGGCGAGCGCGGCGGGCCGGGGGTGGTCGAAGACGAGCGTGGGGGGCAGGCGCAGCCCGGTCTCGGTGTTGAGGCGGTTGCGCAGTTCGACGGAGGTGAGGGAGTCGAAGCCGAGGTCGCGGAAGGACTGGTCGGCGCCGACCGCGCCGGCCGTGTCGTGGCCGAGGGCGGTGGCCGCGTGCCGGCGGACCAGGTCCAGCAGGAGGCGTTCCTGTTCGGCGGGTTCCAGGCCGGCCAGCCGTGCGTTCAGCCGGGGTGCGCCGCCGGTGCCCGCCTCGACGGTGCGCCGGGCGGGGGCCCGGACCAGGCCGCGCAGCAGCACGGGCAGCCGGCCCGCGCCGGCGGCGGTGCGCAGCGCGGCGGTGTCCAGGCGCAGCGGGGCGAGCAGTGGTTCGCCGGTCGTCAGGGCGGCGTCGAGGAGGTCGAGTCCCTGCTCGGCGGTGATCGCGGGCAGGCCGGAGGCGGCGATGCGCCGGATGTCGTCCTCGCTGAGGCCGCCGGTCATGCCGTCGTCGCCGGCCCACAGGGTCCAGGCGAGGGAGGTGGCGGGCAGGCCCTGGCCGTGCCGGTGCTGGGCGAGGGCGTCGAGGACGGTGTTGGCGGCCGCGTAGTTGGCCTGTCCGGCGCCGCCGAGCAGTCCGGCGGCGGAGGAGAACAGGACGAACGCGGTCAGGTCGTGGTCGGCGGTGAGTTCGTGCAGCAGCCAGCCGCCGTCGGCCTTCGGGCGCAGGACCCGCTCGAAGCGTTCGGGGTCCAGGGCGGTGACCGGCTTGTCGTCCACGACGCCGGCGGCGTGCACCACGCCGGTCAGCGGCCGGTCGGCGGGGACGGCGGCGAGGAGGCGTTCGACCTGGGCGCGTTCGGCGGTGTCGCAGGCGACGAGGGTGACGTCCGCGCCGAGTGCGGTGAGTTCGTCGCGCAGT
>NZ_JBEXHZ010000393.1:0-1077 GCF_040608315.1 Streptomyces sp. NPDC005195 | reverse complement strand
GCCGTCCCCCTTCGGCCTCGCGTCGGCCGGGCGGCCGGCCTGGACCTTGCCCTCGGTCCTGCGGTGCCCGGCGTGTTCGCGGTCCGCGTCGGTCCCGACGCCGATCCCTCGGTGGACGGCCGGGATCCCCCTGACGCGGCACGACCTCCCGACGGCACCCGCGGTCGGCGACGAACTCACACCGTCCGGCGCCCGAGCCGGGCCAGTCAAGGAGGTACGCCGATGTCGGTCCGCCTGACGTTCATGTGCGCTACGGCCGGGGACACCGGCGGGAGCGCGGTCTTCGGTGACGGCCCCCCGAGCGAGCACGGACTGGATGAAGCGCGTGCCGTCGGCGCGACGCTCCCTCCGTACTCCCCGGTCGTCCGGGCGCCGTCGGACCGCTGCGCGCTGACCGCCGACGCGCTCGGACTGGACGCCACACCCGAGCCCGCACTGTGCGACTTCGACTACGGCGTCTGGCGTGGCCGCACCGTCCGTGAGGTCGTGGAGGACAACCCCTACGGTTACGCGAGCCGGCTCACGGACCCGGACGCGACGCCGCACGGAGGCGAGTCCGTACGACAGCTCTGCCGCCGCGTCGCGCACTGGCTGAGCAGCGTGCCGCCGTTCATGGACCAGGCTCTGATCATCACCGAACCGGCCGTCGTCCGGGCCGCGCTCGTCCACGCGCTGTCCGCGCCGGCGACCGCCTTCTGGCACTTCGAGGTGCCACCCCTGTCCACGGTCTCCCTGAACCTGCGAGAGGGCCGCTGGAACGTCCGGCCCGGTCGGCTCGCCGCTGAACGAGCCGGCACGAGTCGCACCGTACCCATGCCGTGTGACGCCCCGCAGGGACGCACGGCCCCTTTGCGGGGCGACGCGGTGAGCGACGAGTGGTACGACCTCGTCGCCCGGGTGACGCCCTCCGACCGCACTGCCCGGACCCTGCAACCGAGCAGGCCGCACGGCCAGGAGAACAGGGCCGGCGGTGCCGCCACAGCGGGCGCCTGGCCGGTGGGCCGGGCCCTTGCCGCCCGAGGGCGGGAGCCGCTGAGCACGGGTGGCCACCGGGTGTGCGGGCGGTGCCGGGTGCGC
>NZ_JBEXHZ010000392.1:0-1098 GCF_040608315.1 Streptomyces sp. NPDC005195 | reverse complement strand
GCCGGTCCCCCGCCTCCCCCCCCCCCGGCCTCGGCGTCCCTCCCCTCTCGCACCGTCCGGGCGGCCGGCCGTCCCGGACCCGCACACCTCCCGGAGCATTCATGAGCCGCCCCCGTTCCGTCCCGACTCCGGCGAACCCCGGTGAACGCCCCTCGGACCTGGCCGCGTTGCTGCGGTCCTGTGTCGACGACCCCCGGCGGGTGTCGACCGACCTTCCCCGCCGGGTCGCGGCGGCGCACGACGCGTCGCCGTATCTCCTCGCTCCGCAGGCCGTGGTCCGCGCCGCGTCGGCGGCCGAGGTGGGTGCGCTGATGGCGGGCGCCCGAGCGGCGGGGCTTCCGCTGACCCTGCGCTCCGGTGGGACGAGTCTGGCCGGACAGGCAGGCGGTGACGGGATCCTGGTGGACGTGCGCAGCCACTGGCGCAAGGCCGAGGTGCTCGACGACGGTCACCGCGTCCGCCTGCAGCCGGGGCTGACGGTTCGTCAGGCCAATACGCGGCTCGCGCGGTACGGCAGGCGGCTCGGTCCCGACCCGGCCAGCGAGTCGGCCTGCACGATCGGCGGGCTGGTCGCCAACAACTCCAGCGGCATGAACTGCGGCACCCAGGACAACGCGTACCACACCATGGAGTCCCTGCAGTTCGTGCTGCCCTCGGGCACGGTGATCGACTCCGGTGCACCGGACGCCGACGAGCGGCTGCGTGCCAAGGAGCCCGAACTCCACGCCGGTCTGGTCCGGTTGCGTGACCGGGTGCGGACCTCACCGCAGGCCCGCGCCACCGTGGAGCGGCTCTTCGCGATGAAGAACACCATGGGGTACGGGCTCAACTCCTTTCTGGACCACTCCACTCCGGCCGATCTGCTGGCCCACCTGATGATCGGCAGCGAGGGCACGCTGGGCTTCGTCGGAGAGGCCGTCTTCCGTACGGTCCCGGTCCTCCCCCACGCCGCCACCGGCCTGCTGATCCTGCCGGGAATCGCCGAGGCCACCGACGCACTGCCCGCGCTGCTCGCGGCGGGCGCCCGTACGGCGGAGCTCCTCGACGCCTCCTCGCTGCGGGTGGCCCAGCTCGACCCGGGCTCCGGCGCGGCACTGC
>NZ_JBEXHZ010000391.1:0-1102 GCF_040608315.1 Streptomyces sp. NPDC005195 | reverse complement strand
GCGCGGCCACTCCCACGCCCACACCGGCCATCGTCAGGGCGGCCAGCATCACCCCGTATCGTCCTGCGCGCATCGTTCCCCCTTGCACCGCGGTTCTC
This sequence comes from Streptomyces sp. NPDC005195, assembly GCF_040608315.1. NCBI lineage: Bacteria > Bacillati > Actinomycetota > Actinomycetes > Kitasatosporales > Streptomycetaceae > Streptomyces > Streptomyces sp. NPDC005195. Next base: position 1,004 of record NZ_JBEXHZ010000391.1, on the reverse strand, counting down.
GGTTTCCTGCCATGTACGACATGCCGGTCACGGGATTGGTTGTACGGGCCGCACCGGGAAGGGGTGATCCACCAGCTCTCCGGCCTCTCCGGCGCGGACGGGTACGGGTACGGGGCCGGCACCTGGTACGAGCCGGAGCGCCACTACGCGGCCAGCGTCTCGTCCGCTCGCGTGGTGCCCTCGCGGTCAGCGCTGTACCGCTCCAGCAGGGCGTCCGCGGCGAGCAGCGCCTGCTCGGCCGTCCGGGCCCCGGTCATCACGCACAGCGTGTACGTCACGTCGTCCAGCGCGCGGCTGGTACGGCCGGTGGGGCGGACATCGTGTTCGATACGCGTCTGCGCGAACCGGGCCAGTACCGTGCGCAGTTCCCTCTCCGCCGGAAGGATCATGATGGTTCCTCTCCCCAGAACACAGTTCGCGTGACAGTCGGCCGACATCGCGAGAAGCAGGTCGCATGTATGGCATCTGGCGCCGCGTTCGTCACTGAGCCGGCGTCAGGCAGGTCTTCGTGTGCCCCGAGCCGAGCGGCCCATGCCACCGTGCGCGGGCGCCGTCCCCTGCCGGCTCGGCCCGTGCGATCGCCTCCGCCGCCCGTCCCGGCTCTCCAGCGATCCCGCCCGGACCCGCGAAAGGTGCCGCACGGGCCCTTCGCGTCCCTGACCCCTCCGAGAAACAAACAGGTTCCGCGGGAGTGGAGATCGTTCCGCAGGGCACACGGGGCGGCGGAGGTTGATAACCATGGTTCCCGTTCTTCTCGTTCTTCTGCTCGCCCTGATCCTCTTCGGTGCGGGTTTCGCACTCAAGGCCCTGTGGTGGATCGCTGTCATCGTGCTGGTCGTGTGGGTCCTCGGATTTGTGATCCGTCCTACGGCGAGCGGCGGCAAGCGCGGCCGCTGGTACCGCTGGTAGGCGGTACCGAGAAGGCACTGAGCAGGTCCTGAGCAGGTACTGAGCGGTCCTGAGCAGGGCATTCGAACGGGTGGGCCCCGACGCCTCGGTGTCGG
>NZ_JBEXHZ010000390.1:0-1103 GCF_040608315.1 Streptomyces sp. NPDC005195 | reverse complement strand
CCGGAAGCCCTCTGCCGACGCTGCGCGCCCGGGGCCTGATCGCCGAACTCACCCTGCACGAACTGGCCTTCACCCCTGAGGAAGCACAGGCCGTACTCACCGGCCTGCTCGGGTCCGTTCCGACGGAGGACGTCTCGCGCTCACTGTACGAGGCCACGGAGGGATGGGCCGCGGGGCTCTGCATCATGGGGCGTGCCCTCGCCCGCCCGGCGAACGAGGCCGCCACGGAAGGGAATCCGGCCCGCGGCGGCCAAGCCGTCACCGAGTATCTGGCCACCGAGGTGCTGGATCGGCTCACCGCCGAACAGCGCCGGTTCCTGCTGCGCACCAGTGTGCTCGACGAGTTGAGTGCCGGGCCGTGCCAGGCCCTGGCCGGGGACCGGGCGGGCGTACTGCTGCGCGAGCTCGCACGGACCGTGCAACTGCTCGTGCCCGTCGCCGCCGATCCGTCGGTGTACCGGCGCCACCGAGGACTGTCCTCGCTGCTGTCCGACGTCCTCGGGTCCGAGGGGTCCGACACCGTCGTATCCCTGCACCGTTCGGCGGCCCAGTGGTACTCCCGGCAGGGCGAGACAACCGCGGCCGTACGGCACTGGACGCTGGGCGGCGCCGGGTCCGCGGCCGTCGCGTCGGTCCTCGACGGCTGGGAGAAGGCGGTCTCGGCAGGCCGTGGCACGCAGGTCTCGCAGTGGCTGGACCTCCTGCCGCCCCGCACGGTCGCCGCCGACGCGAGACTGTGCGTCGTGGCGGCGATGGCGGCACTCTCGACAGGCGCCCCGGAAACGGCCGGGCGCTGGCTGGATGTGGCCCGGCTGAGGCAGACGGGATCGCAGACGGTCGGTGAAGGCGGCACGGTGTCCGACGCCGCGGCAGTCGCTCACGTCGTCGCCTGTTGTCTCAAGGGGGAGCTGCTGACCGCCGGCCGTCTCGGCGAAGCCGCCGTCGCCGGCACCCTGCCGCTGACTGCCTGGCGTGCCCTGGCCTGCACGGCACGTGGTGCCGCGCTGCTGTGGACCTGTCGGTACGAAGAGGCGGAGGCGCTGCTCGGCGAGGCGACCCGTGACGCGCATGCCGCCGGGCACGGCCTGGCGCTCGTCCGCGCG
>NZ_JBEXHZ010000389.1:0-1114 GCF_040608315.1 Streptomyces sp. NPDC005195 | reverse complement strand
CCGACCGCGAGGAGCGGTGCGAGCCGCCAGGCCGCCGAAGAGGACGGTCCGGCCCCGCGCGGAGCGCGACGGCTCGGGCTTCCCGACGGGACCCGGCCCCGCGAAGGCGAGCGGTTACGCTGAGGTCATGCCGTCCACACGTCGAACAGCGCGCCAGACAGACCTCCTCGAACGGCTCGTCGCCTTGCTGGCGGCGGAGGGGTTCGCATCGTTCACGCTCGACGAGCTGACCGAGCGGCTGCGCTGCTCGAAGACAACGCTGTACCAACTCGCGGGCAGTAAGCAGGAGTTGGTCCGAGAAGCGGTGAAGCACTACTTCCGGGAGGCGGCCGGCGCCATCGAGAAGCAGGTGGCGGACACCTCCGCGCCGGCCGACCGCGTGGTGGTCTACCTGAACGCGGTCGCTGAACGGTTGCGCCCGCTGTCCCGGCGATTCCTCGACGACATGGCCCAGTTCGAACCGGCCCGTGAGGTGTACGAGGCCAACACACGTCTCGCCGCCGCCCGGATCAGACAGCTGATCGCGGACGGCGTCGCAGCGGGCGCGTTCCGTGACGTCCATGCCGCGTTCGTGGGCGAGGTCGTGGCCGCCACCATGCAGGAGATCCAGCGTGGCGAGGTGGCCGCGCGCACCGGGCTGAACGACGCGGAGGCCTACGCGGAGCTGGCCTCGCTCATCGTGCACGCCGTCTCACCCTGACCGGACCGCCGGGGGCGAGGACTCGACGCCCCAGTCGCGGAGCACCGACTCGGTGTCCGCGCCCGCCGCACGGGGCGCCGACGGCGGTCTGCTCGGGGTGCGCGAGAAACGCGGCGCGGGGGCGGCCTGCAGGATGCCGTCCACCTCGACCAAGGTGCGCCGGGCCACCATGTGCGGGTGCGCGCCCGCCTCGGCGAAGGTGAGCACGGGCGTGACGCACGCGTCCGTTCCGGCGAAGTGCTCCGCCCACTCGTCGCGGGTACCGGAGGCGAACCTGCCCGCGAACCGGGACCGCAGCACAGGCCACCCGCCACGGTCGCCCTGCGCGGGAAGCTCGGCGGGGACGAGACCGAGCCCGTCGAGCAGGGCCGAGAAGAACTGCGTTTCGAGTGAGCCGGCGGCCACGTACTTGCC
>NZ_JBEXHZ010000388.1:0-1115 GCF_040608315.1 Streptomyces sp. NPDC005195 | reverse complement strand
CCTCCCCGCCCCGCGTCCGCGGCCCCCGCAGGACTGCCACAGAGATCCCCCATGCCGCACACAACACAGCCGCAAGCGGCCGGTGGTGCAGTAGGACAGGTCACATCCCGTTCAGGAGGAAACGAAGAGATCCAGCCGATCGAGGAGATCGCGGAGCTCACGGGGATCGCGGAACGGCTGCCCGCAAGCCGAAGGGATCGAGCACATCGGCAGCGGCGCGGACGGGATCCCCCGCCCCATCCGCCGCGCACGGATTCCCGGCGATCGCCCGGCGTTGTGTGAAAGCCGGCCCGTGCAACGAGGCATGCGCTGTCCCGCACTTGGATACAGAAAGCCGGTATCTCGTCATGACCACCAGCATCACGGATGTCCAGCTCGCCAACGACCGGTCGACCACCTCGCACCCCTCGGCCGGGCACCGGTACACCTACGCCGCCCGCTCGGGTTCCGCGGCCGGCCGACGCACCTACACCGCCCACCTCAATCCCGAACGGCGCATCGTCGCGGCCGAGCCCGACTTCTCCCGCCGGTTCGGACGTACCTCGGCCGACACCTGCGGCCGCAGCCTGTACGAGCTGCTCCACCCGAGTTCCCCGTCCTATCTCGACCGGCACTTCACCCGTCTGTCGGAGGGGCGGTGCAACCGCTTCGACGAGCGGATGATCGGCCTCGGCGACTCGGGCCGGGTGTTCTCCGCCGGGATCACCGGAATCGCGGTCCACGACACCACAGGTGGGCTCGCTGGCATCGTTGTCCAAGTCCGGCCCGACCAGGAGGGCGCGACCGCCGAGGAGCCGGCCGCGCACTCCCCCGAGCGGCTGCTGAGCAAGCTCGACGCGCAGGTCCTGGAGGGGGTCGCCGCCGGTGCCTCCACCGTCCAGCTCGCCGCGCGCCTCTACCTCAGCAGGCAGGGCGTCGAGTACCACGTCGGGCTCATGCTGCGGAAGCTCAAGGCCCCCAACCGGGCCGCCCTCGTCGCCCGCGCCCACTCCCTGGGCATGCTGACGGTCGGGCACTGGCCCCCGCGGGTGCCCCCGGAGTTCGTCAAGTAGAGCGGCCGAACCGGCCCGGTCCAGCCTGCCCCCCGTGCTGGATGCTCCCGCCGGGTTCCTGGC
>NZ_JBEXHZ010000387.1:0-1125 GCF_040608315.1 Streptomyces sp. NPDC005195 | reverse complement strand
GTTGGCCGCGGCGAGACTCTGCGGCGTCCCGTCCCCGTAGCCGCGTACCTGCCCTGCCGCGAGCTGCGCCATCAGTTCGTTGGCCTGCGCCAGATGTGCCGCCGCCTCCCCGACGCTCCACCGCGACCCGGGTACCGGAAGACCCATGTCCGTGTCCCGGCGCAGCAGCGCGGCGATCTCCCGGGCGGTTTCGCGGATGGCCGCGTCCAGCCCCTCGGGCAGCGTGTCCCGTACGTCCTGCCCGGCCACTGACTCCACGCCGCTCCACCTCAGGTCCCGCGTCCGCGCCGGACGCGGGACGGCCCGGCGGTCCGGCAGGCGGACGCCTTGCCGGTCAACCGGGGTACAGAAGACCAGGTGAAGCGGCCCGCGGCAAGACCCTGGGCGTGGCCGTCGTTGCCGTCAGTTCGCCAGGGGGTAGGTGACCGTCTGCCCGTACCCGGCGGGTTCGGTGTCGGTGTAGACGAGTGTCAGCCGGGTGTAGTGCGAGATCTGGGGGTTGTTCTTCCATGCCTGCGGGCGGTCGAGCCGTACGGTGACGGGGTATGTGCGGAAGGTTCCCGCGGCGCAGTAGGGCTTGCAGTCGTTGACCGCGTTGATGCCTGTGGCCACCGCGGAGTTGGCGCCCCAGTGCGACCACCGCAGTGAGGTGAGGCGGCTGTTGCCGTCACCGCAGGCGAGCACGTAGTCGCCGGGCTCGACCTGCGGGTGCCGGAAGCAGTCGACGATGACGGGCTGCGTCGGCACCGGGGGCTGCATCGACTCCCGCGCGACGGTGTGCGCGGACCGCGGCGACGCCATGGGAGCGGCGTCCGCCGCTCCCATGACCGTGGCCAGCGATACCGCGGCACAGAAGGTGAGTGCCGCCCTGACGGTGACTTTTCGCATGTCCGCTCCCGGCCGCGTTCTCCTTGGACCTGTCGGCCCCCGCGGTCCGGCCCGCCCGCCGGGCCCCGCCCGCAACGGCGGGCGCCGACCGGCTGCCATCCCACACGGAGGATGCCTCCTCCACCGACGCTACGACCCAGCCGGGAGATCCACCACTCGCACGGAGCACCACCACTTGTGGAACGGTCCGCGCCGCCCGCCGGGCCCCGTCGCGAACTCCGCCACGGCCGCCGCGAG
>NZ_JBEXHZ010000386.1:0-1126 GCF_040608315.1 Streptomyces sp. NPDC005195 | reverse complement strand
CGACCGAGCTGTACCCGGGTTGCCTGCATCTCCTCGTACACACCGAACACCTGGGCCGGACCACCCACAGCGGATCCGGCACTCCCCCGCCCGACGACTGCTATCAGCTCCTCCTCGGCGCGCGGAAGGTCCTGCCGCCCCGGCTCGCCCATGCCTTCATCGGCCGCGCGAGCGCGGGACCGCTGGCCGACATGAGTGTCTACGACGCGCTCCACGACCCGCGGGCGACGGGGCTGCTCCTGGAGCGGCTGCGTACTCCGGGGGCGGCGGGGCCGCTGCTCTTCGAGCGCGACGCGCGCGTGACGGTCCCGGCCGGCCTCGCTCCCCGGCTGCTCGACGCCGAGCAGTCGAACTCCTCACTCGTGTACGGGGACTCCTTCATCCTGAAGTTCTTCCGCCGCGTCCAGCCGGGCATCAACCCGGACCTGGAACTTCCCTGGGCACTGGCCCGGCAGGGCTGCACCCGGGTACCCGCCCCCGCGGCGTGGTTCGGCACCTCGCAGCCCCGGGAGGCGACGCTGGGTGTACTCCAGCCGTTCCTGCCGGGCGCCGCCGACGGCTGGACCCTGGCACTGAAGTCACTCGCCTCCGCACGGGAGTTCACCGAGGAGGCGTACGAACTGGGACGGGCCACCGCCGAAGTGCATCTGGCACTGGCGACGGCTTTCCCCGTCGACGCGCCGAGCCCGCTCCAGCACGAACGGCTCGCCGCCGCGATGAGCGAGCGCCTCGACGCCACGGCCGAGGCGGTACCCCAACTCTGCCGTTACGTAACGGGGTTGCGCTCCGCCTTCGACGCCCTGGCGTCACTCGACGTGGCGGCGCGGCCATCTCAGCGGATCCACGGCGACCTCCACCTCGGCCAGGTGCTGAGGGCCGGGCACCAGTGGTCCGTCATCGACTTCGAGGGCGAGCCGGCCCGTCCGGTCTCCGAGCGACGGCGTCTGCAGTCGCCCGTCCGCGATGTCGCGGGCATGTTGCGCTCCTTCGACTACGCCGCGCGTTCCCGCCGTCCCTGGCGCCCGGAGTGGGCGCACCGCTGCCGGGAGGCGTACGGGGCCGGTTACGCCGCCGCGGCCGCCTGGGATCCGCACGAGGAGCCCGAGCTGCTGCGCGCGTACGAGAC
>NZ_JBEXHZ010000385.1:0-1134 GCF_040608315.1 Streptomyces sp. NPDC005195 | reverse complement strand
CTGCGTGCTGGCGGTGGCCATCCCGCTGTGGATCGTCGTCGGCACCGGCCTGCCCACCGTGCTCACCCCCCTGCTCATCGGACTCAACACCGTGCTGTGCGTGCTGCTCCAGGTCCGGGCGGCCAGGGGCAGCGACGACCTGCCCGGTGCCGCCCGCCTCGCCCGCCGCGCGGGCCTGGCCGGCGCGGCGGCCTGCCTGCTCCTGATCCCCACCGGCCATCTCGGCACCCTCACCGCCGGGTTCCTGGTGTGCGCGGCCTTCGTGGTGATGACCGGCGCCGAACTGTGGCACGCGGCCGGGTCCTTCGGCATCGGCATCGGCCTGGCTCCCGAGGACCGGCGCGGCGAGTACCTCGGTGCCTTCCAGCTCCACCACGGCCTGCAGTCGATCCTCGGCCCGCTGATCCTGACCGCGTTCATCGGCCGCGGCTCCGGCCTCGGCTGGACGGCGGCCGCGGTCCTGTTCACCGCCGCGGCCCTCCTCGTCCAGCCCGCGGTACGCGCCGCCGCCGCGGCCTCCGCCGTCTCCGCCGAAGTGCCGGCACCCCGGTCCACCGCGGACCAGCCCGCCCTGGACTGAACCCGAAGACATCAAAGACACCGCAGACACCGCAGACCGCGCAGATATCAAGGACAGGGCAGACAGCGCAGACACCGGAGGCATGGATGCTGCACCCCGCCGCCGATGCCCGCACCCCCGGCCCCTACAGCGGCCGCGAACTGGCCGGGGACCTGCGGGCCCTGGGTGTCGAACGCGGGGACGTCGTCATGGTCCACACCTCCCTGAGCGCCCTGGGCTGGACGGTGGGCGGTCCCGTCGCCCTCCTGCGGGCCCTGCGGGAGGCCGTCGGGGAGTCGGGAACCCTCGTGGTGCCCGCCTTCACCACCTACCTGACCGACCCGGCGACCTGGGTCCAGCGGCCCGTGCCCCCCACATGGTGGCCCCACATCAGGGCGTCCCTGCCCCCGTTCGACCCGGACGTGCACCCCGTCCAGCCCCGCCTGGGCCGCTTCCCCGAGTTCGTACGGACCCTGCCCGGCGTCCACCGCTCCACGCACCCGCTCTACTCGCTGGCCGCCTCCGGCCCCGCCGCGCCCGCCCTGCTCGCCGCCCACCCGCTGCCCTACGGCCTG
>NZ_JBEXHZ010000384.1:0-1136 GCF_040608315.1 Streptomyces sp. NPDC005195 | reverse complement strand
GCACCGCCCAAGACCGCCGCCGTACCGGAGGAACAGCCGATGCCGAACCGCACCGACACCCGCGCGCTGCACTGCGCCGTCCTGCCCTTCGCGGACTTCGGGCACATCGCTCCGAGCCTCGGCGTCGCCCGCGAACTCATCGCCCGCGGCCACCGCGTGACCTACGTCGTGGACGAACGGTTCGCCGCCCTCGTCGAGGAGGCCGGCGCCCGCGCCGTCACCTACGCCTCCGCACGCGGCGACTTCTACCGCGCCGCCGACCCGACCCCCCGCCAACTGTCCGAGGACGGGTACGCGTTGCTGGTGGACACCGTCGACACCGTGTTCCCCGCGGCCCTGTCCGCCCTCACCCAGGACCCCCCGGACGTCGTGCTCTACGACTTCGAGAACGTGGCCGCCGGACGGGTCGCCGCCCGGGTCCTGGACGCCCTGCCGGTGCAGCTGACCCCGAGCCACGCGGCGAACGAGACGTTCTCCCTGCGCGCCCAGATGTGGGACCGCGAGGACCCGGTCATGGCCAAGGGCGCCCGCGTCGTCATCGAGTTCATGGGCCGGCACGGCATCGGCCTGGAGGAGATGGGCCGCTACGGCACCGAGTGGGACGAGCGCAACCTCGTCTTCCTGCCGCGGGAGTTCCAGATCGAGGGCGACACCTTCGACGACCGCTTCGCGTTCGTGGGCCCCATGGTCACCGAGGCCCGCCCCGGCCAGTGGTCGCCCCCGGCCGACGGCCGGCGCACCGCGCTGGTGTCGCTCGGCACCGAGTCCGGCGACCGCCGTGACTTCTTCCGCACCTGCGCCGACGCGTTCGACCCGGCCGACTGGCATGTCGTGATGACACTCGGCCGCGGCAACGACCGCGCACAGCTGGAGCCGCTGCCCCCGCACGTCGAGGTCCACGAGTGGCTGCCGCACCCGGCCGTGCTGCCGCACGCGGACGTCCTGGTCTGCCACGCCGGCATGGGCAGCCTCATGGAGGCCCTGTACTACGCCACCCCCGTCGTCGCCATCCCGCGGGCCCACGAACTCGGCCTGAGCGCACAGCGGCTGGAGGAGTGCGGGGTCGGCCGCACCGTGTCACGGGCCGTCCTCGACGCCACCGTCCTCGCCCGCACCGTGAGCGGGCTGCTGACCGA
>NZ_JBEXHZ010000383.1:0-1138 GCF_040608315.1 Streptomyces sp. NPDC005195 | reverse complement strand
CGAAACCGCCGTCGGTGCACAGGCCCGCGAACGGGGGAGCGGTGAACTCCTCGCCCGGCGCGAGCGGCACGGTCGTACCGTCCTGGCCGAGGCCGCCGGTGAACCCGGCCCGCCCGTCGGGGGTGCGCTGCACGGTGACGCGCCAACTCCCGCTCCACGCGAGGGCGGCGCTCCACACCCGGCCGTGGTCCTCCGTCGCCTCGCCCGAGTCGAGCATCACCCAGGGGTTCGCGTGATGGCTGGTGATCCCGCGGCGGCTGGTCAACACCGTTTCGCCGTGGGCCAGTCGGTCCCGGTGGAGCCGGCTCTCGGCCGACCACTGACCCGTGACATGGCCGAGCCGGTAGTCCCGCAGCAGCGGCAGGGTCCACGCGGCTGAGTCGGCGCGCAGCAGGGTGACCGGTTCGTCGCCCAGGTTGCGCACGACCGTCCAGCGTTCGATGACGTCCGTGTTGTCGCGCACCTGGTAGTGGAGCTCCACCCGCAGGGGGTAGCGGCGGTCACGGAACGACAGGGTCAGCTCGCCCTCGCGCACGTCGTGGCCGGCAGGCTGCCACTCGAAGGCACGGGACCCGTCCTCGAACCTGACCTGGAGGGACGGCGGCCCGTAACGCGTCCCGCCGTCGACGGGGAGTTCCTCGCCGACCGCGGGCCTGCCCTCGAAACTGCTGGCCGCGACGGCCGGGGGGACGGCGGCGATCCGCTCGGCCTCTTCGAGGGTCAGCCGTGGGCCCCACGCGACGTGGCACGGCGCCCCGGTCTCGTCGACCCGCAGCGCGTACGAGGTGCGCGGGGTGGACAGCAGCCAGACCCCGGTGTCCGGGGCGAAGGAGATCGGCGACATGGGTCCTCACGTTCAGACGGTGCCACGTACGAGACGAGTGAAAGCCAACCGCGACCATGGATCACGTGTCAATGCCCCATCCAGGTTTTGGATTCGCAGGTCACAGGCATCTCCTTGAGTCTCCTCAGGTGAATCCTGTTTCTTTCATTGACAGCAGAAAATAATGACCCTAGGTTCCGGCCATGCGCTCGACCTCTCCTCCCGAGGCGTTCCCGGCCCATACGCCGGCCGCTTCCCAGATCTTCACCACCGTGCTGTCCCACGGTCCGCTCACGCGGTCGGAGATAGCGGGGC
>NZ_JBEXHZ010000382.1:0-1141 GCF_040608315.1 Streptomyces sp. NPDC005195 | reverse complement strand
GAGACTCCGCCGCCGGCCGCGATGGCGGGGTTCTTCGTGCCGGTGAACGCGGTGGCGGAAATCCCTCGGCACCTGGCTGCGGTGCGATCCGCAGCGGTCGCGGGTCATCAGCAGGACCGACATGCACACCGTGATGATGGTGCCGATCCAGGCGAGGGGCGTCGCACTCGGTATCGCCGTCTTCGTGCGGACGGACAATCCCACCCCCTTCGAGCAGGACGATCTGGTCCTCGCGGAGGAACTCGTCGACCGTGCCGCGCTGAGCCTCGACAACGCCCATCGTTACACCCGCGAACACATCGCCGCCCTCGCCCTGCAGCGCAACCTCCTCCCGGCCCGCCTGTGCGGCGGACCCGCCCTGGAGGTGACCTCCCGCTATCTCCCCGCCGACCTGGACCACGGTGTGGGAGGCGACTGGTACGACGTGATAGCGCTGCCGCGTGACCGGGTCGCCCTGGTCGTCGGCGACGTGGTCGGGCACGGCATCCAGGCGGCGGCCGCGATGGGCAGGCTCCGCACCGCGCTGCGCACACTCGCGGACCTGGACCTGCCGCCCGTCGAGCTTCTCGCGAGCCTGGACCGCACGGTCGGCCGTCTGACGCAGGAGGACGCGGACTCCCCGGGCGCCACCGTCTCCGGCGTGGGCGCGACCTGTCTGTACGTCGTCTACGACCCGGCCGAACGGCACGTCGACATCGCCGGAGCCGGACACCTCCCACCCGTCGTCGTCAGCCCCGCCGGCGAGGCGTCCGTCACGGAGATCCCCTCCGGGGTCCCGATCGGCTTGGGCCTGGGGCACTTCGAATCCGTCCGGATCGAGATCCCCGACGGCAGTCTGATCGCCCTCTACACCGATGGACTGGTCGAATTCCCGACCGAGGACATCGAGTCCGGCATACGCCGCCTCGCCGCCGCCCTGGCACACCCGAGGCTGCCCCTGGAGGAGCTGTGCGACAGGGCCCTCGCCGCCCGCCGCATCCCCTCCCCGTCCGACGACACCACCCTGCTGCTGGCCCGGACAGGCACCCCCGGCGCGCACTGACAGCCTGCTGACCGTCGGCGTGGCGGCGAGACGCGTTCCGCGCGATCCGCGAGATCGACCGGGGGTGTCCGGGCCGCGATCCGGCCCGGATGTGTGGGC
>NZ_JBEXHZ010000381.1:0-1147 GCF_040608315.1 Streptomyces sp. NPDC005195 | reverse complement strand
GCCTCGCGGGTCTCCCACACGGTTGTCCCGATCTCCGCTTTCAGGATGGCGAACCAGCTTTCCGCGGCGGCGTTATCGTAACAAGAGCCGACGCGCCCCATCGACTGCCTCATGTGCAACTTGCGTATTTCGGTGCGGAATTCGTCACTCGTGTACTCGCTGCCGCGATCCGTATGCATGACACAACCGTGCTCCAGGCCGCCGCGACCGGCCGCCATCCGCAGGGCAGCGACCGGCAGCTCGGCGCGGTGGTGATCGGCCATCGCCCATCCGGCCATCTCCCGCGTCGCGAGATCGATACAGGTCGCCAGATACAACTTCCCTTCCAGCGTGACGAGTTCGGTCATGTCGCCGACGAGCCGCATCCCGGGTCTGGGCGCGGTGAAGTCCCGGCCGATCAGGTCGAGGGCGAACACCGCCCGCTTCGCCTGCCGGGTCAGGCCCCCGCGCCGCCTGCGGGTGATCCCGACGATCCGGTGCTTGCGCATCAGCCGCTCGACCTTCTTGGAATTCACCGCCCGTCCGGCCCGCCGCAGAGCGGCGTGGATCCGCGGGGCCCCGTAGGCGCCTCGAGATCCGGCGTGGAGCACCCGGATCTCGCCCACCAGCACCTCCTCGGCCCGCTCCCGCACCGTCCGGGCCGGCCATGACGCCCGATGCGCGTAGTAGGTGGAACGGGGCACTCCCAGCACACGATACAAGAACGAAACGCTGTGACCTGCGGGAATATCCCCCGATGCCTTCTCCGCATCAATGAAGTGACACCGTGCCGCGGTGTCTACCTCATCTTGTCCTGAGCGAAGAAGACGGTCGCTTTTCCCAGCACATCGATCGTCGCCTCCTGCTCGCGGACCTTCCGCCGCAGCCGGACCAGCTCCTCACGCTCCGCAGTGGTCAAAGCCCCGGCGGGCCCCTCACCACGGTCGACCTTCGCCTGCTTCACCCACCCGCGCAGCCCTTCCGGACTCACGCCAAGATCCCTCGCAACCTCGGTGACCGTCTTCTCCGAGGACAACGCCAAGGCAACCGCGTCCCGCTTGAACTCGGCCGTGTACCGCTTACTCGTATTGCTCTTCTTGCTCACTACCTGTGACTGCTTCCTCCGGGACTATCCGTCCCAGTATCAAGCTGTCCAGCCGACAGGGGG
>NZ_JBEXHZ010000380.1:0-1150 GCF_040608315.1 Streptomyces sp. NPDC005195 | reverse complement strand
AGCGTGGCCGCCGTCGTCACCACGACGGCGATCGCCATCCGGCGTATGTGGGGTCTACGCACTGAGTTCCTTCGAACAGAGGCGGCAGGCATCACCAACCGCCCTGACACACGGCGGAGTTGACCGCCGTGGGGGCTGTCGGGCCCCGAGGCGAAGCCTCACCGATTCGCCATGTGCATGTAAAGGAGGAAGATCCCTTTCATGAACTTCGAGGCGATCTCTTTACGCATGTTCACTTCACGGTGACCAAGGTGTGACCTGCTGTGCGTCTCCCGAACAGATGAGTGAGAACGGGGAACGGTTGCCTCGCGAGGGGCGCCGACCAGCACATGTGACCGACATCGCAGCGGCTCCGGCCCGCGATGGACGGAGCCGGAGGCGACGAGGTGTCAGATCGTGCGGTGGGCGAGCGAGGAGAGCACCGTGCGCAGGTCCCCGGCGGGGCGCGGAGCCAGCGAAGCGCCCGCCAGGAGGGTGTCCGCCGCGGCGAGATGCCGGCGCGCCTCGCGCAGCGCCGTCGAACGGCCGCCGGCCTGTTCGACGAGAGCCGCTGCCCGGCGCAGTGCGGTGTCGTCGAGGCCCCCTGGGGAGGCGAGGAGTTCAGCGAGCGCCCGATGTCCCGGAGCCGCGACGGCGGCGAGGACCGGCAGGGTCTTCTTGCCCTGCCGCAGATCACCGTGGACCGGTTTGCCGGTGACGGCCGGGTCGCCCCAGATGCCCAGCACGTCGTCGGCGATCTGGAAGGCCACCCCGAGATGGCGCCCGGCGCGGTCGAGCGCGGCAGCCGTCTCCCCCCGCGCTCCGGCGAGCAGGGCCCCGACCGCCAGCGCGCACCCGAGCAGGGCGCCGGTCTTGTGCTCGGCCATCACCTCGTACTCCCGCACCCCCACCGCGTCGGGCCCGGTCCACGGACGCCGGGCGAAGAGCAGGTCGTCCGCCTGCCCCCGGACCAGGTCACGCAGTGCGGTGGTCAACTGCCTCACGGCCGCGCCGGAACCCGGGGTCGAGGGCGCCGCCGTGAGGGTGTCCACGGCCAGCGCGAACAGCGCGTCACCCGCGAGGACGGCGGGACCGGTGCCGTACGCCTTCCACACCGCGGGGCGCCCGCGGCGCAGTGCGTCGCCGTCCATGATGTCGTCGTGCAACAGCG
>NZ_JBEXHZ010000379.1:0-1155 GCF_040608315.1 Streptomyces sp. NPDC005195 | reverse complement strand
TGTCCTGCGCCAGAGATCCGTCGGCAGATGCGGGCGAGGGAGTCGAGGATTTCTTCGGCGGTTTTGGTCCAGATGAAGGGCTTGGGGTCTTCGTTCCAGTCCTTGACCCATGCGCGAATGTCGGCTTCGAGGGCCTGGATGTTCTTGTGTGCGCCGCGGCGGAGCATCTGGTGGGCGAGGTAGCCGAACCACCGCTCGACCTGGTTGATCCAAGAGGATCCGGTCGGGGTGAAATGCAGCTCGAACCGCGGGTGTTTGGCCAGCCAGGCTTTGATCGCAGGCGTCTTGTGGGTGCCGTAGTTGTCCACGATCAAGTGGACCTGCAAGTGCGCGGGCACCTGCTTGTCGATCCGGATCAGGAACTTCTTGAACTCCACGGCCCGGTGCCGGCGGTGCAGGGCCGTGATGACTTCACCCGTGGCGACGTCGAACGCGGCGAACAAGGTGGTCAGGCCGTTGCGCACGTAGTCGTGGGTGCGCCTCTCGGGCATGCCCGGCATTATCGGCAGCACCGGCTGGGACCGGTCCAGGGCCTGGATCTGCGACTTCTCGTCCACCGACAGCACCACCGCACCCTCGGGCGGGTTGAAGTACAGACCCACGACGTCGTAGACCTTCTCCACGAACAACGGGTCGGTCGACAGCTTGAAGGTGTCCGCCAGATGCGGCTTGAGCTGGAACTGCCGCCAGATCCGGCCGACCGTGGACTTCGACAGACCACTGTGTTGCGCCATCGACCGGCGGGACCAGTGGGTGGCGTTCTTCGGTAGTTGTTCCAGCGTGGTGACCACCACGGCTTCCACCTGATCGACACTGATGGTGGGTGGCCGTCCCGGCCGGGGCTCGTCGACCAACCCGTCCAACCGCTCGACGATAAAACGCCTGCGCCACTTGCGGACGGTGTCCGCGCTCACCCGCAACTCTCGCGCTACCGAGACGATCGGCGGCACCTCCAGCCCCGCACACGCCAACACAATCCGCGCCCGCAGAGCCAGAGCCTGCGCCGATGTCGCCCGACGCGTCCATCGCTCCAACTCCGCCCCCTCGTCATCGGACAGCAGTAACGGCTCCAGCTTCGGGCCCCGACGAGGAACTGACGCACCACCAGTAGAAGTCACAAAACTACTAACGATCAACTACTGGCGCAGGACACTA
>NZ_JBEXHZ010000378.1:0-1157 GCF_040608315.1 Streptomyces sp. NPDC005195 | reverse complement strand
CCACGCGCCGCGCCGGCGAGGGCGTCCGTGAGGGCGCCCATGCCGCCGACCGGCACGTCCCAGGCGCCGGTGCCGCCGCCGATCACGTGGTAGAGGAAGCAGCGGTTCTGCCGCAGCGAGGGGTCGTGGGCGTCGGCGAAGGTGCCGATGAGGGCGTCGGTGAGGACGACGCCGCGCACCAGGTCGTCGCTGAAGTTCTCCTCGACGGCGACGCCCACCGGCTCCTCGAAGAGCACGCGCCAGGCGTCCTCGTCGTCGATCCGGCCACGGAGTTCGTCGCGGGTGGGCAGCGGTTCGGTGAGGGTCGGGAACACTCGCTGGGCGACCCGGCCGGTCATGCCGTAGAAGCGCTGCCAGGCCTCGTACTCGCGGTCCGATCCGGTCAGCCGCCGGAACGCCTCGCGGGTGCGCCGCTCGCCGCCGCCGACCAGCAGTCCGGTGGGCCGCCCGTCGCGTTCGACGGGCGTGTACGAGGACACCGTGCGCCCGCGGACCCGGAAGTCGAGGCTCAGATCACGCACGATCTTCCGGGGCAGCAGGCTGACCAGGTACGAGTAGCGCGACAGCCGCGCGTCGACCCCGGCGAACGGCCGGGTGGACACGGCGGCGCCGCCGGTGGTCCCCAGGCGCTCCAGCACCAGGACGGAGCGTCCGGCACGGGCCAGATAGGCGGCGGCGACGAGGCCGTTGTGGCCCCCGCCGACGATCACGGCGTCATATCCCTCGTGTACAGGCATGGTTCTTGGTAGCACGCGATGATCTAGGTCTGCCAGAGGTACGCGGCAGCCGGCGGGCGCCCGGATGGCCGCTCGGGACGGGACGGGCGGCTCAGTGCCCCTCGGCCGCCCGCCGCTGCCGCAGCACCGCGACCCGTCGGTACAGCTCCGCCGCCTCCTGGGCACGCCCGAGCTGCTCCAGACAGTGCGCCTCGTCGTTGCGGCTGGCCAGGGCGTCGGGGTGGGTCTCACCGAGGACGTGCTCGCGGGCGACGGCGACCGCACGGTACTCGGTGAGGGCGTCGGCCCAGCGGCCGAGCCAGCCGAGGCCGACGGCGACCTCGCGGCGGCTGACGAGGGTGTCCGGATGGCCGGGGCCGAGGACACGTTCGCGGATCGCGCACACGTCGCGGGACTCCGCGAGCGCCTCTTCCCAGCGCC
>NZ_JBEXHZ010000377.1:0-1170 GCF_040608315.1 Streptomyces sp. NPDC005195 | reverse complement strand
GGCCGACACGTGCCGCGCGCTCCCGGCGGGAGACGTCGAAGACGCGCGCGAACAGCTCCACGTTCTCCCGCCCCGTGAGTCCGGAGTCGGCGGAGAGCTGCTGCGGTACGTAGCCCAACAGGCGGCGCACCGCCATGCGTTCACGGGCGGCGTCGTGCCCGAAGACACGGACCGTGCCGGCCGGCACGGGCAGCAGTGTGGTGATGCAACGGATCGCCGTCGTCTTGCCGGCGCCGTTGGGCCCGAGCAGTCCGAACACCTCGCCGTCGCGGACGGAGAGTTCGAGTCCGTCGACCGCGGTCGTGTCACCGAAGGCGTAGGCGAGCCCCGCACAGGTCACGGCGTCCGTCCGGGAGTCCTCCCCGGCATCCGTCACGGCCGCCCGCGTCCCGGGCCCGCCCGGCACGGCCGGGGCGCTCCCGGCATCCGGTCCCACGGCGGTCGTATCGCCGACGCCTTCGGGGCCCTTGTCACCGGTCGTGTGGGGCGTCATGTCTCCTCGGCCTCCTCGTGCAGGTTCGCCGCCAGCCTGCGCAGGGCCGGAAGAGCGGCCTCCAGGGCCGCGCGGTCGGCTTCGTCGAGACGGGCGACCTGGTTCCGTACGAGAGCCGCGCGCCGCTCTCGCCAGTCGCGGAGCCGTGCGTCCGCCGCCGGTGTGGGCATGAGTCGCGCGGCGCGCCGGTCGGCCGGGTCCGTCTCCCGGATCAGATAGCCGTCCCGCGCCAGTTGATTGACCAGCGTCGAGACCGAATTGCCCGCCAGATAGAGCTCCTTGGCGGCCTCGGACACTCCGATGCCCGGACGTACCGTGACGAGGCGCAACAGGTCGACCTCGGCACCGCGCAGCCGCGGGGCGGTCATGCCGCCGCGCAGCCGTCGGCGGATCAGCCGCTGCACCCCGGCCAGGGTGTCGGCGAGCGCCTCGGGAAAGCTCTCCGGTTCCACACGAACGAGAATAGCTCTGTGTCAGAGGTAATCCGGGAAAGGGAGGGTCAAGAAGACGCGGAGGTGTGCCGCGCCCCTGCGGAGGTGCGGGGCGCCCTTGCGGAGGTGCGGGGCGCCCTTGCGGAGGTGCGGGGCGCCTTTGCGAGCCGCGCCGCGTCCTGATTTCCGCGCGCAGCCGCCTCCCGACCGGCCCGGTGGCCGTTCCCCCTGGTCGGGACGGCGGCC
>NZ_JBEXHZ010000376.1:0-1180 GCF_040608315.1 Streptomyces sp. NPDC005195 | reverse complement strand
CCTGCTCGCACACCAGGCACCAGGCACCAAGCGCTCGTGACGTTGTCCCGCCTGTCTCTGCGCGACCGGAGGCACGCCTCAAGTCGCGGGCGCTGAACCAGGTCGACCGGCCGTCTCGCCGTCCAGAAGAGAAAGAACCATGCAGCAGAAGAACAGACCTTTCGAGCTTGGCGACGTCCAGATGCGTGCGCGTGAACTCGCCGACGGCGTGTACGCGGTCATGGCGGCAGACGTCGACGACACCGACCACACCGCGACCAACGCCGGTTTCATCGTGGGTGATTCGGGAGTGCTGGTGGTCGAATCGCTGAGCAACGGCCGTCTGGCCTCCCAGGTCATCGGCGAGGTGCGCAAAGTGACCGCGCTGCCCATCCGGTTCCTGGTCAACACCAGCTTCCACGGCGATCATTGCTTCGGAAACTTCGCCTTTCCGTCGCAGACGGTGATCATTCACCATGAGGCGACCAAGCGTGTGATCGACGAACGCTTCGAGCAGGACCGCACCTTCATGATCGACCTGCTCGGCGCGGGCGCCGGCATCGAGGAGGCGGTAGCCCGCTCGGCGGACGTCACGGTCTCCGGATCGTGCTCCGTGGATCTGGGGAGCAGACATGTGGACATCGAGCACATCGGCTTTGCCCAGACCGACGGCGACCTGGTCGTCCGCGTGCGCGAAGACAACATCGTCTTCGTCGGGAACATGCTGCAGGCGCCGCCTCCGGCATTCCCGTGGTTGCTGGAGGGGCGGGCCGACGAGGCACTCGCCACCTACCGGCGCCTGTACGACATCCTCGACGATGACACCCTGATCGTGCCGGGTCACGGCCGGACCATGCGCCGTGCGGACATCCTGCACTCGATCACCTACCTCGAAAAGCTGACCAGCGGGGCACGGGAGGCCCAGGACAAGGGACTGCCGGCCGCTCAGGTCCGCGAAGCACTCGCGATGAAGGAATACAGCGACTACAGCATGTACGAATTCATCCACCTCCAGGTCAACATCCCCGCAGTGCTGAAAGCGGAATGACAACGCGTTCACACCGCGGACCCTGTCGTCTGCGGGTCATGCCGGTCATCCCGGTGCGCGTCGAGCGGAGGCGGCTGCCACGGCAGACCGCCCCCGACGTGGCCGCGCGCCCCGCACCGGCTCCCGGCCGCCGGCCCGGGGAACCGAACCGTC
>NZ_JBEXHZ010000375.1:0-1187 GCF_040608315.1 Streptomyces sp. NPDC005195 | reverse complement strand
GTCGAGCGCCGAGCCGGCCGGAGCCATACCGCCGTGGGCGGCGCGCACCCTGTCCAGCAGCGCGGGCGACACCGACACGAGTGCCAGGCCGGCCAGCAGCCCCTCCGCGGGCATCAGTCCGCTCCACAGGCCGGAGCAGCGTGCGCACCCGCGGGCGTGCCGCGCTATTCGCTTGCGCCACAGCGCCGAGGGCCGAGCGTCCCAGGAGGTCAGCATCCCGCGCAGTTCCTCACACGGCGGCCGCGCGTCGAGCGCCCGCACGACCACACGGGCCGCCTCCAGCTGTGCCTTCATCCGCTGCACCCGGACCGCCGTGTGCTGAGGTGACACCTCCAGGGCCGTGGCGACCTCGGTCCGGGTGAGTTCACCTGCGCACTCCAGCCACCACAGCGACAGCAGCGCCCGGTCGTCCGGCTCCAGCCAGCGGGTGGCGCGCGCGGTCTCCTGGCGCTGGCCCGACAACTGCAGCCGCACCATCGTCAGGTCCACGAAGTCGGCACCCGGATCGGCGAAGTCCTTCGTGTCCTCCACGGTTCCCGGGGTGACCTGCCGGTCCTGCCAGTGTGTCCGGACCTGGTTCATCGCGATCGCCACGAGCCAGGAGCGGAAACTCTCGGGGGTCCGCAGACTTCCCAGCGCGTCCAGGGCACGGAGCATGGTCTCCTGCACCACGTCGTCCACGTCGACGGAGCCGTTCAGAGCCCGGCCCACGACGTTGTAGACGAGCGGGAGGTACGCACTGACCAGGGCGTCCTGAGCCTGCGGGTCGCCGCTTCGGGCAGCGGTCACCAGCGCGGCCTCGTCCACCGTGTTCCGTGTGCTCATCAAACGCTTCCCTGTCCTCGACGCCGAACGATGCTGTCCGATACCTGGGAGACCGCTCGGTGAGCCTCGGATAACAGTTCTTCGGAGAATCGTTCCGGGAGAGACTCACCGCTGCGCCCGGGAAACGCAATGGAGGGCGTCACATCGGGGAGGGGCAGGACGCACGAGTGCCGAGCCCGACCGGGTCGGACTCGGCACCTCGGGAAACCGGTGGAAGCGGCGGCCGGGAGCGCGGCGGCTCAGCTGTTCCTGCGCCCCACGCCGCCATAGAAGCCGATCTCGCCGGACCTCGCCGGGGGCGGGCCGTCCGGGCGCCAGAACGGAACCTGGGCCAGTCCCGGTTCGACCAGTTCGAACCCGTC
>NZ_JBEXHZ010000374.1:0-1189 GCF_040608315.1 Streptomyces sp. NPDC005195 | reverse complement strand
CAACCAGGCGTTCACGATGCACGGCACGATCATGCTGCTGATGTTCGCGACGCCGCTGTTCGCCGGCTTCACGAACTGGATCATGCCGCTGCAGATCGGCGCGCCCGACGTGGCGTTCCCGCGGCTGAACATGTTCGCCTACTGGCTGTACCTCTTCGGCTCGACGATCGCGGTCGGCGGCTTCCTCACTCCGCAGGGCGCGGCCGACTTCGGCTGGTTCGCCTACTCGCCGCTGTCGGACGCGGTCCGCTCGCCGGGCATCGGCGCCGACATGTGGATCATGGGTCTGGCCTTCTCCGGCTTCGGCACGATCCTCGGCGCCGTCAACTTCATCACCACCATCATCTGCATGCGCGCTCCCGGCATGACGATGTTCCGTATGCCCATCTTCGTGTGGAACGTGCTGCTCACCGCGGTTCTGGTGCTGCTCGCCTTCCCCGTCCTGGCGGCGGCCCTGTTCGCCCTGGAGGCGGATCGAAAATTCGGGGCACATGTCTTCGACGCGGCAAATGGCGGAGCCCTGCTCTGGCAACACCTCTTCTGGTTCTTCGGCCATCCAGAGGTGTACATCATCGCCCTACCCTTCTTCGGAATCATTTCCGAGGTCATCCCGGTGTTCTCGCGCAAGCCGATGTTCGGTTACATGGGCCTGATCGGCGCGACCATCGCGATCGCGGGCCTGTCCGTGACCGTGTGGGCGCACCACATGTACGTCACCGGTGGCGTGCTGCTCCCGTTCTTCTCCTTCATGACGTTCCTCATCGCCGTACCCACAGGCGTGAAGTTCTTCAACTGGATCGGAACGATGTGGAAGGGCTCGCTGTCCTTCGAGACACCGATGCTCTGGGCCACCGGCTTCCTCATCACGTTCACCTTCGGCGGTCTGACGGGCGTCATCCTGGCCTCGCCGCCGATGGACTTCCACGTCTCCGACTCGTACTTCGTGGTGGCGCACTTCCACTACGTCGTCTTCGGCACCGTGGTGTTCGCGATGTTCTCCGGCTTCCACTTCTGGTGGCCGAAGATGACGGGCAAGATGCTCGACGAGCGGCTCGGCAAGATCACCTTCTGGACGCTGTTCGTGGGCTTCCACGGCACGTTCCTCGTCCAGCACTGGCTGGGCGCCGAGGGCATGCCGCGTCGTTACGCCGACTACCTGGCGGCCGACGGCTTCACCGCCCTCAACACG
>NZ_JBEXHZ010000373.1:0-1195 GCF_040608315.1 Streptomyces sp. NPDC005195 | reverse complement strand
CCGCCGTGCCCGGCCGGGCACGGCGGCCGGACCCTTCGGGCCACCGCCGCACCCTGCCCGACACTCTGCCCGTAAGGCTCTGGACGAGGTGCCCGCTCCTGTGCATGACGCCGGCCTGCGGGCCTGGTGGAGAGGGCCGTACCGGGCGGTCGGTCGGTCTGTGGGGGCGGTGTGCGTACAAAGGGGTCTCGTGTTCCCGATACGGCCGTCCGCGGCGCGGACGGCGGGATCCTCCCGGACCGGGTCCCGCCCGTCACCGGCCCGCCTGATCCTCCGGCGCCGGTCCGGACCTGCGCGTTGTCCCGGGCGGCGGCGCCCTGGTGCCGGGGCGGCGGGGACCTTTGTGGCCGCAAAGTGCCCGTAGCGGGCGTACCGGGTCCGCTTCCTCGCGGTTTTTGCCGGGGGCACCGGCCACCGGCAAGGCCGCCTCCGCGGGCGGACTCCCGTGCCACCGTCCGTTCACCCGGAGCCGGGCGGGTGCCCTCCGGGTGAGGGTGAACGGACGGTGGCCGGCCTCCGCGGAGCGGGCCCGCATTCCTTCCCGGGGGCCGGGAATTCGGACACCGGAAGAGAGAGGAGGAAGACGACCTGCGCCCGTGATTTCACCCCGAGTTTTTTGAATATGCGTCCGAGGTGGGTTTCCACGGTCTTGATGCTGATGTTCATACGGGCCGCGATCTGTTTATTCGTGAGACCCGGGCCTATAAGCATCGCGATTTCTCTCTCGCGTGTGCTGAGCGGAATTCCGAAATCATTCTCCGAATGATGCTCCGGGCCCTCTTCGATGAATTTGAGGAGATCCTGTGCGGCGACTGACGAATCATATGCGGTGAGCCGGTCGAATTCCGTGGCGGCGAAACGGGCGTGAGTGGCAGCGGCGGTCGGGTCCCCGGAATCCAGGCAGGCCCGTGCCAGCCCCAGCGCGAAGGGGCCGAGCAAATGCCCCTGCCCGTGGTGCAGGGCGAGGTCGAAACCGTGCTGGAAACACCGCCGGGCCCGCCGGCCGTCGCCGTCCGCCACCGCCTCGCCCAGCCAGCGCCACGCCTCCACGACCGGCGCCGCCCCCTCCCGGCCGAGCCCGGACAGCAGCGGCCCGGCCTCCCCGGCCGCCTCCCGGGCCGCCTCGGACGCCCCCTGCGCCGCGTGCGCGGCGGCCAGCAGCGCCAGCGCATAACTGTGCGCGGCCACGTCGCTC
>NZ_JBEXHZ010000372.1:0-1196 GCF_040608315.1 Streptomyces sp. NPDC005195 | reverse complement strand
CCCCGGCCCGCGCCTATCGTGATGCGTGTCGTGGCCGGGAGGGCATCCCGGTCCGGCTCCCGCTGTCCCTGGAGGCCCGCATGCTGTCCGTGCACCAACGCTGGACATGTGTCGGAGCCGGCGCGGCGACACTGGCTCTGCTGACGGCGGGACTGCCGTCGTCGGCCGTGGCCGCCGACGCCCCCGGCCTCTCCCGCTTCTACCACCAGAGGATCACGTGGGGCGCCTGCGCGGGCGAGGGGATGCCCGCCGACCTCCAGTGCGGGAAGGTGACCGTCCCGCTGGACTACGCGCACCCGCGGAAGGGGACCCTGGACGTCGCGCTGGCGCGGTACCGGGCGACGGGCGCGTCGCGGGGGTCCGTGCTGCTGAACTTCGGCGGTCCCGGGGGTGCGGGAATCCCGGAGCTGGCCGTGGACGGCGGCAAGGACTTCATGGACCTCACCAACGGCTACGACGTGGTGACCTTCGACCCCCGGGGCGTCGGCCGGTCCTCGCCGGTCAGCTGCGGAGACGGGGCCGGCCAGGCGTCCGGCACGGCGGGCTCCGTCACCGACGGCAGCGATGCGCAGGCCGTCCTCAAGGCACTGCGCAAGGTCGCCGGCGAGTGCGCCGCGCACTCCGGCCCGGTGCTGGCCCACATAGGCACGGTGAACGCCGCCCGGGACCTCGACGTGATGCGGCAGGCACTCGGCGACAAGAAGCTCAACTACCTCGGCTTCTCGTACGGAACCCGCCTGGGCGCGGTGTACGCGGCCCAGTTCCCGAAGAAGACGGGCCGGATGGTGCTCGACGGTGTGGACACGCTCACCGAGTCGATGGCCGAGCAGGGGCTGGCGGGCGCCGAGGGACAGCAGACCGCCCTGGACGACTTCCTCACCTGGTGCACCCAGGACATCGCCTGCCCCTTCGGGGAGGATCCGCGCGAGGCACGGCAGCAGGTCGTCCGGCTCGTCGACTCACTGGACCGGGATCCGGTGCCGACCAACCTCGGACAGACGTTCACGGGTCAGGATCTCGCGGGTGCGGTCGGCCAGGCGCTGTACAGCCGGCGGATGTGGCCCATGCTGGAGCGGGCCCTCGCCGCGCTCGTCCAGGACGGTGACACCCAGGGACTCATGCAGCTGTCGGTCGGCGCCTCCCTGCCCAGCTCGCGCGCGGTGGGCGCCTCGCGCGTGGTGGGCACCCCGCGCGTG
>NZ_JBEXHZ010000371.1:0-1196 GCF_040608315.1 Streptomyces sp. NPDC005195 | reverse complement strand
GTGGTGCCGCGCCGCCCGGCGCCGTCATGACACCGGCTGTCCGCCGTCGTGACGCCGATGGACACAGAACACCGGGACACCGGGACACCGGGACACCGAACCGCCAACCACCGGAACACGGAAAGAGGAGAAGAGGGCCGATGAGGGTCGAGAACGTTCACATCGAATCGCTGGGAGTCGTGCTGCCCGAGTGGGCCGACGCCCAGCAGGCCGTGGCCGAGGGGAAACTCGACGCCGAGATCCAGGCGGCGAACGGGCTGACGGGCACGCACGTCGCCGGTGACGTGCCGGCCATGGACCTGGTCGTGCAGGCCGCGCGGACCGCCCTGGAGCGCTCGAAGACCGACCCCGAGGACCTCGGGGGGCACATTCACAGCGCCGTCCACTACCAGGGCCCCGACGGCTCCTACCCGCCCGGCTACATCCTGCGCGAACTGGGCCTGGGCAACGTTCCCGCGCTCTACCTCCAGCAGGGCTGCGACGGCATGCTCAGCGCCCTGGAGGTGGCGATCGGCAAGCTCACGGGGGCCGCCGAGGCGGGCTCGGTGCTGCTGACGACGGGTGAGAACTTCTCCTCGCCGCACATGGACCGCTGGAAGGGCTTCGGCCAGGCGTACATCCTCGGTGACGGCGCCGTCGCGGCGCTGGTGAGCGACGAGGGGGGCTTCGCCGAGGTGCGTTCCCTCAACTCGGGGGTGCTGCACGAGCTGGAGTCGTGGCACCGCGGGGACGGGCCGCTGCTGCTGCGCGAGGACACCTCGGCGGTGGCCGGCATGGTCGAGCGGGCCGAGCAGTTCAGCGAGCAGATGCCCCTGTCGGAGACCATGGAGAAGCTGACCCTGTTCGGTCTCGACATCATCCACCGGTCCCTGGTCGACGCCGGGCTGAACGCGTCCGACCTCACCAAGGTGGTGCCGATCAACATGGACGGCCGGATGATCGAGTACTCGATCATGCTGCCGCTCGGACTGACCATGGCGGAGTGCAGCTGGGAGTTCGGCCGGACGGTCGGACACGTGGGCGGCGCCGACGTGTTCATCACCCTGG
Organism: Streptomyces sp. NPDC005195; assembly: GCF_040608315.1. Lineage (NCBI taxonomy): Bacteria > Bacillati > Actinomycetota > Actinomycetes > Kitasatosporales > Streptomycetaceae > Streptomyces > Streptomyces sp. NPDC005195. The sequence continues at coordinate 149 of NZ_JBEXHZ010000371.1, read as the reverse complement.
AGCACCTGGTGCGCACCCGCCAGGTGCGGCCGGGCGACAACGTCCTGCTGTTCTCCCAGGGGCCCGGATGGCTGTGCAGCGCGGCCGTGCTCACCGTCTCCGAGAGCCCGCACTGGGCGGTCTGAACACCGCGTTCTTCCCGCAGGACG
>NZ_JBEXHZ010000370.1:0-1202 GCF_040608315.1 Streptomyces sp. NPDC005195 | reverse complement strand
CGGGCGGCCGGCGGACGGGGAGGGGGTGGCCTCAGGAAGGTCCCGCAGGAGTGCGCTCGGCCGGATCGACGTGAAGGCCGGTGCGAACCGGGGCCAGTCGATGTCGGCCACGAACTCGGTGGTCACCCCCGAGTCCAGGGCCGTCGCGAGGGCGGCGACGGCCAGGTCCGGGTCGAGTGACGCCACGGCGCCACGGCTGCGCCGGCGGCCGCCCGCGGCGTCGGCGGCCATGCCGCCGCCGGCCCACGGCCCCCAGGCCAGGGAGGTGGCGGGCAGTCCGGCGGCGCGGCGCTGCTGCGCGAGGGTGTCGAGGTAGGCGTTGGCGGCGGCGTAGTTGGCCTGGCCGAGGGTGCCCAGGGTGCCGGAGACGGAGGAGAACAGCACGAAGGCGGACAGGTCGCGGTCGCGGGTGAGGTCGTGGAGGTTGCGGGCGGCGGCCAGTTTGGGGCGCAGCACGGTCTCCAGGCTCTCGGGCGACAGCGTGTCGATGAGCCGGTCGTCGAGGACGCCCGCGGTGTGCACCACGGCGTCCACCGGGTGCCGGGCCAGGAGGGCGGCGAGCGCGTCGCGGTCGGCGACGTCGCAGGCGGCGATCTCCAGTGCGGTGCCGGTGCCCTCCAGCGCGGCCTTCAGCCGGGCCGCGCCCTCGGCGCCGGCGCCGGAGCGGCTGACGGCGAGGACCCGTTCGGCGCCCTGTGCGGCGAGCCAGGCGGCGGTGTGCACGCCGAGGGCGCCGGTGGCGCCGGTCAGCAGGACGGTGCCGTGCCAGGCGGGAGTTTCGGCGGGAGCGGCGCCGGCCGGTATCCGTTCCAGGCGGCGCAGGAAGGTGCCGGAGCCGCGTACCGCGACCTGGTCCTCCCCGTCGCGGCCGGCCAGGACCGCGCTCAGCCGGCGGCCGATGTCCTCGGCGACCGGGGCGCCGGTGGTGCCGGGGAGGTCGACCAGTCCGCCCCAGCTCTGCGGGTACTCCAGGGCCGCGGTACGGCCGAAGCCCCAGACGGCGGCCTGTTCGGGTGCGGTGGGTGCCTCCTGGGCGTGGACGCCGACGGCTCCTGTGGTCAGGCACCACAGGGGCGCGGGGGACGATCCCGGTGCTGTGTCCGGGCCGTCCAGGCTGCCGGAACTGTCGGAGAGTGCCTGGACGAGCGCGGCGGTGGCGGCGAGGCCGCCCGGGGTGGAGGCGTGCTCGGGCAGGGGCCGGG
>NZ_JBEXHZ010000369.1:0-1202 GCF_040608315.1 Streptomyces sp. NPDC005195 | reverse complement strand
GGCGGCGCAGCAGGTGTTCGGCGAACTCGGCCACCTCCCGCCCCGCGCGGTGCGCGTCGTCCAGCACCAGCAGGAGCCCGCGCCGGCCCGCCAGTTCTTCCAGCACGGCACGAACCGCCCGGGCGACCGCGTGGACGTCGACGTCCCGCGGGCTTCGGGTGAAGGTGCCGCCCAGGGCCGGGAAGACCTGGGCCAGCGGGCGCAGACGGGCGGGCCCCAGGCGTTCCAGGGCGGCGGGATCCGCCGAGGCGAGCTGGTCGTCGAGCGCGTCCACCAGGGCGTGGAAGGGGCGGCCGGTCCCGTCCCGGGCGGCCCGGCCGCACGCCACGGCCCACTCCCGGTGTGCCGCGGCCCGGGCCAGACGCAGCGCCAGCCGGGTCTTGCCGACCCACGGTTCACCGCTCAGCCGCACGAACCCGGACGCCGTTCGCGCGTGATCCAACTCCTCCATCAGAAGAGCCAGTTCGTGTGCGCGCACACCCTGCCCGGGCTCACCGGCCTGCCCGTGCGGCACGGGGCCTCCCTCGTCGCTGCGGCTGACGGGCAGGCTGGCGCATCGTCAGGCGCGTTCCAAGAGGTTGCTGCTGGCCGGTGCCTGCATGGCAGGAAGTGCAGGTGGGGGTGGGTGCGGGCTGGGGCGGTGTCGGGGAATTCCCCGACAGGTGACCAAGCGGCCGAATGCGCGGTGCAGCGACAAGAAGAGAGGAAAGCGGTCGGAAATTGACGTTCGCGTTGCAGGATTCAACCGTCTTTCGAGTGGGTCTCCAGCGAGTCTCAAGTTTGCGTGGCTCTTCCCTGGATATGCCCGAACCGGGCTTTCCCGCATGGAGGTTGGGGCTCACGAGGCGGCCCGCGACAACGGCGGAGCCCCGCGGGGGCCAATCACCGGCCGGTGTCCGGCGGGTGGCGCCGGCGGCCGGACACGTTCTCGCTCATTTGACGTGCGTCAGGAGAAGCGGCGGCGGCCCGTGGCGCGTGCGCCGTATTCGGTCGGGTTATGCCTGCGGGCCCCCTGTGACCGCCGACTTCACCACCCCGCCGGGACCGCCGCGTCCACCGCGCCCCGGCGACACCTTCACGTCACCTTCACCCTTCCTCCGGTCCGTGAGGTGACCGGCCGGGTGCGGCCGTCCTCGCGCCCGGCGCGGAGGGGCTCGCAGGGGCGCATTCGGCCGGTGCGCGGGGCACCCCCGGCTGTCGCC
>NZ_JBEXHZ010000368.1:0-1206 GCF_040608315.1 Streptomyces sp. NPDC005195 | reverse complement strand
GGCCGGCGGTGGTCTCTGGTACTTCGGTTCGGATCCCGGGAGCGGGGGTGGGGGAGGGAGCGCCGCGCAGACCGCCGACGACCACGTCGTGGGTCTCTCGGCGTCCAGCGCCTCCGATGTCACGCCGTCGGCCTCCCCGTCTGCTTTGGCGTCCGTGACACCGTCCGCGTCGGCGTCGAAGAAGGCGAGCCCGTCCAAGACCCCGTCCGCCACGAAGAAGAGTGTGCCGACACTCCGGAGATCCGCGTCGCCCGCCAAGGCTTCGGCCAGTGCGTCGAAGGTGGCGGCGGCTCCGACGACCACCGTCGCGCAGGTGGTCGCGCTGGTGAACCAGGAGCGTGCGACGGCGGGCTGCGGCCCGCTCACCGAGGACGCGCAGCTGGAGAAGGCCGCTCAGGCACACTCCGACGACATGGCCGCCCGTAACTTCTTCGAACACACCAACCCGGACGGTGCCGACCCGGGGCAGCGCATCACCGCGGCGGGCTACCGCTGGTCCACGTACGGCGAGAACATCGCCCAGGGCCAGCAGACGCCGGAGGCGGTGATGGAGTCCTGGATGAACAGCCCCGGCCACCGCGCCAACATTCTCAACTGCGCGTTCAAGAACATCGGCGTGGGCGTCCACAAGGGGTCGGGCGGCCCGTGGTGGACACAGGACTTCGGCGCCAAGCAGTGAGGGAATCCGCGTCCGTGCGGGGACATGTCCGTCACCCGCACTCCGCCCGCTCCCGCTTGTCGTAGTCGGTGCTGAGATCCGGTCGATACCGGGCCGGGACTCGAAGACGCCCACCATGTAGGAGGAATCCTCGAGCAGTTGGCGTTGCCGAAAGCACCGCGGTGCGGGAGCGCTCGATCTGCCGGTACTCAACGTCCGCGCCACAGAAGTGAGTTACGGCATCGAAGCGTGTGATGCTACCGACGTCGGCGAAGTTCTGGAGATGCTTCACGGGCAGCGGCCGGCCGGCCGGCCGAGCTTCCCGTCCATCCCTGTGCTCAACTCCGCCCGGGTGTCTCACCGGCGTGTCGGCGGTGGTGCGGCTTCCGCCCCCGGCAGATGTCACCCGCTTCGTCGGCCGGCTGCCACGAAGCGTCGGATTCCCACGTCAGAGCAATGCCGGTGATTTAGCGCATCAGTGCAGGTAGAGCGCTCGGCGATGGTTGTTTTGGGTGAGTTGGCCCCTGGGACGCAGGTGATCTGCCACG
>NZ_JBEXHZ010000367.1:0-1231 GCF_040608315.1 Streptomyces sp. NPDC005195 | reverse complement strand
GACCGGTCCGCCCCAGCCGCGGTGGCGGCGCAGCAGCATCTCGCGCACGCCGGGCTCGTCGCGTCCGCCGGCGGGCCCGTTGGCCACGCTCATCCAGTGCACCAGGCCGGGCGCGACGTCATAGTAGGTGAAGCGGACACCGCGCCCGAACATCGCGTTGAAGGTCCCCGGCGGGATGTCGGGGTGCTGGAGGGGGGAGCGGCCGCGCCAGGCGATGTAGCCGCTGTAGCGGTTGTCGGCGGGGCCGAACAGGCAGTCGCGGACGGTGCCGTGGATGCCGTCGGCCCCGATGAGCAGGTCGCCCCGCTCGCTGCCGCCGTCCGCGAAGCGCACGGTGACCCCGTCCTCGTCCTGGTCGAAGCCGACCACGTGCGCCCCGGTGCGCACCGGGGAGCCCTCCAGCGCGTCGCGCAGCACCCCGTGCAGGACGGAGCGCTCGACGGCGATCGTGGGCGCTCCGTAGCGCTCCACGAAGTCGCCCACCGGCCAGGCGCCCAGCACCTCGCCGCGGTCGGTGCTGAAATGCGCGACCCGCTGCGCCGGCGCCGCCTCGAGGACCTGGCCGGCCACGCCCAGGAAGTCCAGCGCGAGCACTCCGTTGGTCCAGATGTGCAGGCCCGCGCCGCCGTCGCGCAGTTCCTCGGCCCGTTCGAAGACCACACACTCCACACCACTGCGCTGCAGCGCGAGGGCCGCGGCCAGGCCGCCGATCCCTCCGCCGGCGATGAGTACGCGACGGGCACGTCCAATGGCCATCTGGGTGTCTCCTCGTGGCGGTGCGGGCGGTTGTCCTCGCGGGGCGCGGTACGGCGGACCGCCGCGGCCGGGCCGTCCCACGTCCTCGCGACATCCCTTGCGGACTAATGGAGTTGTCAACGCTAGCATTCGAAGCACTGAACTTGATAGTGTCGGCAGGACATCTAGCATTGACAAATCCACGGGGCGGCACGGGCCCTTGTGGCAACCGGCAGACGGACAAGGGTGGTTGTGATGGAAGCGCTCGTACAAACCCTGGCCGTGGTGGCCACGATGGCCAACGCGGTGGTCTACGGCACCGACGTCTTCTCCGCGATCGTCCAGCGGCCCGCCCTCGCGCACGTCGACGACGCGGTGCTGACCAGCACCATGGGGCAGATCCACCGCTTCGGGGACCGGCGGATGCCCGTCCCGGGCTTCTTCGGCCTGGTCGCCACCGTGGCCACGGCCGTCGCGGCCGGCTTCGGCGGCGAGA
>NZ_JBEXHZ010000366.1:0-1249 GCF_040608315.1 Streptomyces sp. NPDC005195 | reverse complement strand
CCGACCACGCCGAGGCGGTCGCCGGCCAGGTGGACGACCGACGCCGGATCGCCGCCGCCATCAGCGCACTGGGCTCACTCCGCAGACCCGAACGGGAGGTCCTGGTGCTGTGCCTGTGGGAGGGCATGGAGTACGCCGACGCGGCCCTGGCCCTCGGGATCCCGGTCGGCACGGTCCGCTCCCGTCTGTCCCGGGCCCGTACGAAGCTGCGCGGACTGGCGGACGCGGAACTGGCCTCGCCCGGACGGGAACTCACCGACCGCCCGCGACAGGTAAAGAGCGACCGCGCGATCGCGGTCCGGTCCGCGAAGGAAGGAATCCGATGACCAACGACATCGACAAGCTGCTCCAGGCCACGGAGCGGGACCTGCCGGCGGGCCGCCACCAGTTGCACCGGGAGCGCTTCATGACCCAGATCCACGAGGACCTCCGCGCGTCCTCCGCCACCCCCGCCGCCGCCACGAGGCGACCCCGTCCCTTCCTCCGCCGCGCGATCGTCCTCCCCGTGGCCGGTTTCGCTCTCGCCGGAGCCGTCGTGACCGGCATCCACCTCGCCTCCGCGTCCGGCGGCTCCGGCGGCTCCGGCGGCTCCGGTCTGGCCACCGGCCCCCTCCTGACCACTCGCGTGGGCACCGCCCACGCGCACGGTGCCACCCAGTTGCTGGACCGCATCTCACTGGCCGCCCACGACGTCTCCACGACGAAGCCGACCGAGGGGCAGTACGTCTACGTCAAGTCGACGACCGCCACCACGTACGTCCGTAACGACAGCGGCCGGACCACCGTCGTCAGCGAGAAGCTGCACGACCGCCAGACCTGGAAGTCCCTCGACGGCAGCGACGGCTGGCTGATCGAGCCGGGCAACACCGGCGCCAAGGGAATCACCCTGGCGTCGGACGTCAAGCCGTACCTCAACGCCCCTTCGTACGACTACCTCGCCGCCCTCACCACGGATCCCGGCGCCCTCCTCACGAAGATCTACGCGGAGACCAGGAGACACGGCAACAGCCCCGCCCAGGAGGCCTTCACCACCATCGGCGACCTGCTCGGCGAGAGCTTCCCTCCCCCCGCCCTCGACGCCGCCCTCTACAAGGCCGCGGCCAGGATCCCCGGCGTGGTCACACTCGATGACGCGGTCGACGCCGCGGGACGGCACGGTGTCGCCGTGGCCCGTCTCGACGAGACCAGCGGACAGCGCACCGAGTGGATCTTCGACAGGAAGACCCTCTCCTTCCTCGGTGAGCGCACC
>NZ_JBEXHZ010000365.1:0-1256 GCF_040608315.1 Streptomyces sp. NPDC005195 | reverse complement strand
GGATCCTGGTTCTCACGATGCAGGAGGATCCGGCGTTCGCCCGGGAGGCGCTACGCACGGGTGCGGCCGGTTACCTGCTCAAGGAGGCGGCCGCCGAGGAGCTGCGGGCCGCCGCGCACCAGGTCGCCGAAGGCGGGACGTACGTCCAGCCGGTGCTGGGGGCCAGGCTTGCCGTCGAGATGCCGGGACCTGCCGACGAGGAGTCGTTGACCGTCCGCGAGGCCGAGGTTCTGTCGCTGCTGGCGCTGGGCCACACCAACCTGGAGATCGCGCGGCATCTCTACGTCTCGGTCCGGACCGTGGAAACCCATCGTGCCCGCATTCGGGACAAGCTCGGCAAGGACACCCGGGCGGAACTCATCGCCGCGGCCCGCGAGCGCGGCCTGGTGGCATGAGCGGACCGCGCCAGGCCCGCTGGGGCCTCGCCCTGCAGGCGGCGGGAACCTGTCTGCTCGCGGCTGCCGTGGTTCTGGAGGTCACCGACCAGCCGCTGCCCTCCGAGCTGGCCCTCTCCCTCGCCGCGGCAACCCCGTTTCTCGGGGCGGCACCGCTCTACACCGCGGGCCGCCGGACCTGGATGGTGGTGGCCGGTGCCATCGCGCTCATGCTCGCCGTGGCCAGCCTGGTCCGCATCACCGAACAACCGTTGTTGAACGCCCTGCACGTGCTCCCGCTCCTCCTGGTCGTGTACACGGCCTCCACCATGCGCAGCGCGACCCACCGCGACCGGGGCCTCCAACGTGAACGGGTCCGGGCCCGCCACGACGGCGCGGAGCGCGAACGCAGCCGCTGGGCCCGTGAACTGCACGACGACACCCTCCAGGAACTCGGCGCCGTGCAGGTGGTGCTCTCCTCCGCGGCCGCCGACGGCCGACCCGAGGCCATGCGCAGCGCGATCGAGCAGGCACGCGCCCTGGTCGGCAACCAGATCACCTCGCTGCGCCACCTGATCACGGATCTGCGCCCCCTGGTCCTGGACGAACTGGGACTGCGCGCCGCCCTGGAGGCACTGTGCCGTCGCACCTCGGAGACCTTCGGTATCCGCGTCGATCTGCGGATCGATCCGCAGCAGTCCGACTTCAGCGACCGGCTGAGCTCAGATGCACAGGCCCACGTGTACCGCATCGTGCAGGAGGCCTTGACCAACGCGGTGAAACACGCACGGCCGACACGGATCACCGTCGGTGTGAGGGCCGACCGGCATGAGATGACCCTGACCGTAGCCGACGACGGGCAAGGAATGCCCCAGCCCCCGG
>NZ_JBEXHZ010000364.1:0-1257 GCF_040608315.1 Streptomyces sp. NPDC005195 | reverse complement strand
CGCGGTCGGCCGACGCGCAGTCGACGGGCACGCTCACCACGTGGGCGCCGTGCGCGCCGAGGGCGGCGGCCACCGAGGTGGCCCAGGCGCCGTCCGCGTCGGCGGCGGGCACGGGCAGCAGCCAGGTGCCGGTGAGGGCGGCGGCCTCCTCGACGGCCGGCTTCCACACGACGCGGTGCTCCCAGCCCTCCTCCTCGGAGGTCTGCCTGCGCTCCCGGCGCAGGGAGGAGATCGCGGGCAGGACCGCGCTGAGCGGGGCGTCGGTGTCGAGGCCGAGGCGGTCGGCGAGGTCCTGCGGGCCGGCCTGCTCGACGAAGTCCCAGAACCGTGCCTCCTCGGCGGAGTCGGCCGTGAGGGCCGCCCCGGCGGGCTGTGCGGAGGACTGGAGCCAGTAGCGCTCGCGCTGGAAGGCGTAGGTGGGCAGGGGCGGTTCGCCCCGCAGCGCGTCGGGGTCGTGCAGCGTGGCCGGGTCCAGTTCGGCGCCGCGGGCGTGCAGCAGGCCCGCGGCGAGCAGGGCGGAGCGGCGTTCGTCGCCCTCGCGCCGCATCAGCGGTGCGGCGGCGGCCGTCGTGGGGTCCGTGACGCTGTCGAGGGCCATCGTCGTCAGCGTGGCGTCGGGGCCCAGTTCGAGGTACGTGGTGACGCCGAGGGCTTCCAGGGCGCGGGCGCCGTCGCAGAAGCGGACCGCGTCGCGCACGTGCCGCCTCCAGTAGGCCGCCGTGCGCAGGTCGTCGCCTTCGGCGAGGCGTCCGGTCACGTTGGAGACGACGGGCAGGGCGGGCGGGGCGTAGGTGACGCGTGCCGCGACCTGTTCGAACGCGTCGAGCATCGCGTCCATGCGGGCGGAGTGGAAGGCGTGGCTGACCCGCAGGCGCCTGGTGCGGCGTCCGCGCCCGGCGAGGACGGCGGCGATCCGCTCCACTTCGTCGCTGTCGCCGGAGAGCACGACCGACGCGGGGCCGTTGAGGGCGGCGATGCCGGCCCGGTCCCCGCTCCCGTCGCTCCCGTCGCTCCCGTCGAGGAGTGCGCGCACCTCTTCCTCGGTGGCTTCGACGGCGGTCATCGCACCGCCCTCGGGCAGTGCCTGCATGAGCCGGCCGCGGGCGGCCACGAGGGCGCAGGCGTCGGGGAGGGTGAGGACGCCCGCGGCGTGCGCGGCCGTCAGTTCGCCGATGGAGTGGCCCATGAGGGCGTCGGGGCGGGCGCCCCAGGAGTGGACGAGGGCGTGGGCGGCGGTGCCGACGGCGAACAGCGCGG
>NZ_JBEXHZ010000363.1:0-1258 GCF_040608315.1 Streptomyces sp. NPDC005195 | reverse complement strand
CGCGATCCGGCGGCCCCCGGCCCGGTCACTTCGTACCGGCCGCCCGCGTACGGCGCGCCCGGCCGGTACGACCCGAAGACTCGGAGCTTCCCATGCGTGTGATCGGCCTGATGTCCGGCACCTCGTACGACGCCATCGAAGCAGCCGCGGCCGATCTCACCCTGGAGGGCGAGACGCTACGGATGCGTCCGCTCGGCCGGATCGGTGTCGCCTACCCCGATGACCTGCGCGCCGCGATCGGCGCCGCGCTGCCCCCGGCCGCGACCAGCACCGAAGCGGTCTGCGCCCTGGACACCGGCATCGGCCAGGCGTTCGCCGGAGCCGCCGTCCGCGCCCTGGCCGAAGTGTGCGGCGGCGACGCCGATCTGGTCGTCTCGCACGGGCAGACGATGCACCACTGGGTACGCGACGGCGCCGTGCTCGGCACCCTCCAGCTCGGCGAGCCCGCCTGGATCGCGGAGGCGACCGGCCTGCCCGTCGTGTCGGACCTGCGGGCACGCGACATCGCCGCGGGCGGCCAGGGCGCGCCCCTCGTCGGCATGACCGACACACTGCTGCTGCGGGGCCTGCCGGGCGTCCCGGCCGCCCTCAACCTGGGCGGCATCGCCAACATCACCGTCGCGGCTCCGGACACCGACCCGGTCGCCTTCGACACCGGTCCCGCCAACGCCCTGCTGGACGCGGCCGTACGCCATTTCACGGCAGGCGCCCGCGAGTACGACGAGTCGGGGCGCGGCGCCGGCGCGGGCCGGGAGGCGCCGGAGCTGCTGCGGCTGCTGCTCGACGAGCCGTACTACCGCCTGCCCGCGCCGAAGAGCACCGGCAAGGAGCTCTTCCACCTTCCCTACCTGCTGCGGGCGCTTGCTGCCGTACCGGTCGCCGAGCCGAACGACGTGCTGGCCACCCTCACCCGGCTGACCGCGGTGACGGTGGCGGACGCGGTCCGCGCCCACGGTGTCACCCAGTTGGTGGTCTCCGGCGGCGGGGCGCACAACCCCGTCCTGACCGGCATGATCGCCGAGGAGCTGCCCGGCGTGCGACTGCTGCCGAGCGACGACCTGGGGGTCCCCTCCGACGCGAAGGAAGCGCTGGCCTTCGCCGTCCTGGGCTTCCTGACGGTGCACGGCCTGCCGGGCACCCTGCCGTCGGGCACCGGCGCGCGCCACCCGTCACTGCTGGGCAGTGTCACGCCGGGCCGCCTGCCGCTGCGCCTGCCGGAACCGGCGGCGACGGCCCCCCGTCGGCTGGTGGTCGAGAC
>NZ_JBEXHZ010000362.1:0-1260 GCF_040608315.1 Streptomyces sp. NPDC005195 | reverse complement strand
ATACCGTCGTCGATGTCGGTACCGGGCTTCTCGACCAGGCCGTCCGTGTAGAGGGCCAGGACGGCGCCGGGCTCCAGGCGCAGATCCGTCACCGGGTAGCGGGCGTGCGGGTCCACACCGAGCACCACACCCCCGGGCAGGTTCAGGACCTCGGCGCGGCCGTCGGGGTGGCGCAACAGGGGCTGCGGATGCCCGGCGCGCGCGGCACGGGCGACGCCGGTCACCGGGTCGAGCCGGATGTAGCAGCAACTGGCGAACTGGCCGGGATCGAGGTCGATGAGCAGCCGGTTGGTGCCGCTCATCACCTCGTCCGGAGCATGGTCGCCGAGAGCGAACGCCCGGACGGCGCTGCGCAGTTGGCCCATGGTGGCGGACGCCTGGACGCCGTGTCACTGGACGTCGCCGATGACCAGGGCCAGTCCGTCGCCCGCCTCCACCACGTCGTACCAGTCGCCGCCCACGTCCATCCCCTCGGTGCCGGGCAGATAGCGCCCGGCCGTCTCCACCTGGGGGTGTGCCGACAGCCGGTGGGGGAGCAGTGCCTCCTGCAGGCCACGGGCGAGGGCGGCCTCGGAGTCGTAGCGCCGCGCGCGTTCCAGGGCCTGTGCGATGAGTCCGGCGAGCGCCGTCAGCACCGCACGTTCCTCGGTGCTGAAGTCGCGCGGACGGTCGAAGCCCAGGATGCAGGAACCGACCGGCCGGCCCGAGGCGATCAGCGGCAGGAAGACCCGCGCACCCACCTTGGCGTCCAGGGCTATACCGGGATAGGCGGACTCGAGCCGGGGCATCGACTCGAAGAACAGGGGGCGCCCGGAGGTGAGGGTCTCCACTCCGGGCAGTTCGGCGTCCAGCCCCACTCCGTCGAAGGGGGCGAGGAAGCCCTGGGGGAAGCCGGTCTCCCACGCGAGGTACAGCCGCCGGTCCTGCAACAGATAGATGGCGAGCCGCCGTCCGCCGAACGCGGGCAGCAGCTCGCGCATGACCACCTCGGACACCTGACGGGCGGTCACGGCCTCGGACAGGGCGATGGCGAGGACGATGGGGTGGTACAGCCCCGCCGTGGTGACGCTCGACACGGATGTTCCGCGGCCGGGCGCCGCCTCCGCCCGCCGGCCCTCGTCGGCCTCCGCGGCCTCCGCGGCCTCCGCGGCCCTGGTGGTGTCGGCGAGACGCCCCATCGGGATCAGCTTGCACGTCAGGCCGCGCGGGCCGGGATACACCGAGAGGGTCAGCCAGGTGTCCCCGCGGCCCGCCAGGGCG
>NZ_JBEXHZ010000361.1:0-1266 GCF_040608315.1 Streptomyces sp. NPDC005195 | reverse complement strand
GACCGCCCCGGCCCGCCCGCCGAGCGCGAACACGTCCCGCCGGTCCCGGATGACGTGCACCCGCTCGCCGGTCTGCCAGGTGGTCACGCGGGCCGCGCGGTCTACGGTCAGCCGCTCCGGGCGCCACGCGACACCGGTGACGCCCAGCTCCGCGGCGAAGGCGAGGCACTCACCGAGATAGCCGTGCGCGGCGTCGGCGTCGTGCCCGGCGGGGGCGGCCGATTCCAGGGCCCAGTAGCGGTCGCGGACGTCCGCCCGGCCGGCCCGGTCGAGCTGCAGGGACAGCCACTTGGGTTCGAGGTAGGTCTCACCCAGGCCGGCCGCCCAGGCCTTGACCGCCTGGACGAGACCGGCGCGGGCCCAGTCGGCCGCTTCCGCGCCCTCGCCCAGGCAGTCCAGCGCCATCGCGTGCCGTAGCGACTGCCGGGCCCGGTGCGTCCACCACCCGGCGGCGATCTCCCGCAGCCGTCCGGCCGGCAGGAGGGCCTTGATCTCGTCGACCAGGGCGTGCCCGCGCAGCGGATGACTGCCCAGCAGCCGCTGGCAGCGGTTGAGGAGGTCCTCGGAGAGCCCGCCGGGCCGCCTGGCGCCCGCTTCGAGCGCCGTGAACTGCTCGGCGAGCTGACGCACCGACCGGGTCCGTATCTCCACCCGGCGGCCGTCGACGAAGAGCAGCGACGGCATGGTCGGCAGGTCCGCCCCGTCGCGGCCGATGAGCAGGAAGTCGATGTCGGAGGAGGGGTTGCCGAACCCCTCCGCGATGGAGCCTTCGAGGACCACCGCCCAGTCGGGGCCCGGCGGCAGGGCGGCGAGCGACTTGTCGAGCAGATCCTGCAACTGCTCGTCGGTGAGGATCACGGTTCGGGGTCTCCGTCCTGCGGGTGTCGGGACTTCACGACGTGGACGTGCCGGCGTCCGCGGACACCGGCATGTCCGGCACGTCCAGCACGGTGACCGTGCCGGCGGCGCCGTCGACGCGCAGCCGGGTGCCGCCGCGGATCTCGGTGGTGACGTTCCTGACCTGGACGACGGTGGGGATGCCCAGTTCGCGGGCGACCACGGCGACATGGGTGAGCGGGCTGCCGCGCTCGATGACCAGGGCGGACGCCGAGGGCAGCGCGGTCACCCAGCCGGGATCGGTGCGGTAGGCCAGCAGGATGCCGCCGCCGACGTCGCGCGGCGTGTCGAGGACCACCGCGGGCCCCTCGGCGACACCCGGGCACGAAGGGGTGCCGCGCAGTTCGCGGGCCCCGCTGCGCACGGCGG
>NZ_JBEXHZ010000360.1:0-1269 GCF_040608315.1 Streptomyces sp. NPDC005195 | reverse complement strand
ACAGCGCGTGCTGCTGACCGCCTTCGGAGCCGGGCTGACCTGGGGCTCGGCCGCGCCGCTGTGGCCGGAACTCCCGTCCGTGCCGCAGCTCGACGGTGTCGTCCCGCCGGTGGCCGTCCCCGCCCTTCCGGCCGTCTGACCCTCGGTCTCCCCCGAGGCCCTCTGCCCACCGTCCCCCTCGTCATCTTCGCCGTCGCCGCCGTCAGTTGTGTCGAAAGGAACGCCCATGTCCCCCGTCCAGACCGCCGTCACCACCGTACTGACCGAGAAGTTCGAGGTCAGCCCCGAGAGCATCCGCCCCGAGGCCACCCTGGAGAGCCTCGACCTCGACTCGCTCGCGCTCGCCGAACTCGCCCTGGCGCTCCAGGAGCAGCTGGGCGTCCCCGTGGAGGAGGACGAGGCGGCCAAGCACAGCACTGTCGGTGGACTCGTCGCCGCGCTGAACGCCAAGCGAGCCCGGCGGCGCACCTCGTGACGTCACGTCAGCCCGCCGTCTCGATCACCGGCCTGGGGTTGATCACCCCGGCCGGTGTCGGCCGGGAGCCGACCTGGGAGGGGATCCTGCGCGGTCGTTCCGCCGCGGCGACGGACCCCGAACTCAAGGACAGCCCTGTCGACTTCTCCTGCCGCATCCCGGCCATGACTCCGGAGCAGGCCCGGATCGGCGGCGGCAAGGCCTGGCGCATGGGCCACTTCAGCCGTCTCGCCGTGCTCGCCGCGCGCGAGGCGGTCGCCGACGCCGGCCTCGACCCCGTCCGGTGGGACGGTACCCGCGTCGCCGTCGTGATCGGCACCGGGCTCGCCGGAGCGGCGCACCTGGAGAAACAGACCCTCCGCCACCACCGAGGCGGTCCCGAGCTGGTCTCCCCCGCGCTGGTACCCATGCTCATTCCCAACATGGCGGCGGGAGAGGTGCTGCTGGACCTCGGCGCCCAGGGGCCCTCCCTGGCCACGCAGACGGCGTGCGCGTCCGGCGCCAGCGCGCTGGCCACGGCGCGCCACCTGCTCCTGGCAGGCCTCTGCGACATCGCGGTCGCGGGTGGCGCGGAGGCGGCCGTCACTCCCGTGATCACCTCCGGCTTCCAGCGGATGGGCGCGCTCTCGGCCCGTAGCGGCGACCCCGGGGCGGCGTCGCGGCCCTTCGCGGCGGACCGGGACGGCTTCGTGATCGCCGAGGGCGCCGCCGTACTCGTACAGGAACGGGAGGCGGACGCGCGGGCCCGCGGCCGGCGCGCCTACGCGCGGCTCGCCGGGATCGGCCTCTCCTCC
>NZ_JBEXHZ010000359.1:0-1269 GCF_040608315.1 Streptomyces sp. NPDC005195 | reverse complement strand
CCAGGGCGATTGCAAAGTCCGTTGATCGTGCGTTGGTGCAGGTCAGTTGAGGCCGAGGAGTGCCAGTGGCCGCTCGTAGGGGCGGAGGGCTGTGGTGCGGAGTGCGGCGGCGATGTTGGTGTGGCCGGCGGTGCGGAGCTGGTTGATGGCGAAGCTGCGCAGGGTGGCCATGTTCTCCGGGCCGTGCCCGGTGCGGATCTTGGAGGCGTCCTCGCGGAAGGCGGTGTCCCGGACGAAGTGGAGCCTGTTCTCGATCACCCAGTGCGCCCTCAAGATCTTCGCGATGCGTTCCGGGGATGCCTGGCGGCTGGTCAGGTCGGTGATGACGTAGACGGTCTCGCGGCTCTGCTTGCCGGTCTTGGCGTCGGTGCGGTGGCGTACGACCTTGGCGACCTGGGTGGCGTGAGGGAAGTCGACGCCGAGGTCGGTGACGGTCAGGGCCTGCACGACCCGGGTTTCCTTGCGGCCGTGGCCGGTGGTGCGGTCGTAGAACTTCGCCGTCGCCTCGTCCCAGGGCAGCGTTCGCAACTGCTCGTAGAGGTTCTTCTGGTTCCGTTTCACCGTGAAGACGTAGTGCGCCTTCTTCGCCTCGACGAGGAAGCGGGCGTGGTCGCGCTGGGTGTGGAGAGCATCGCCGGTCACGGTGACTCCTTGCAGGTCATAGGGGTCCAGGAGAGCGGCGAAGCACGTGATCTCGTTCGTCTTCTCCGGGACTCGGAGCTGGGTGACGGTCATCCCGGTGCCGGTCATCGCGGCCAGCAGATGGGCGGCCGGGGTGGCGCCGAGGCGCGAGCCGCGGGCGCTCTTGCCGTCCACGGCGAGGGTGTCGGCGCCGGCCGGATCGTGTCCGAGGAGGTCGGCCAGACCGCCGGGGCAGGTGTCCTTGATGACCCGGCGGATCGTCGCACCGCTGGGCGGGACCCGCACGGCCAGGGCGGTCGCGGTGCGGGCACCGAGCCGGGCCAGAACGTCCTGCGGGGCGTCGGTGGCCCACTCATCGATCGCCGCGAAGCTACTCGCCCCGGTCACCACGGCGGAGCAGACGACCAGCAGTACTGCCACGAAGGGGTGACGCTTCCCGCGCCGGCACCGCGGATCGGCCAGCGTGGCCAGCCGCTCGGCCAGCGGACCCGTCGCACAGTGCTGACGGGTGGGCGACTTGACCAGACAGACGGTGGCAGACTGACGGCACATCGAAGCTCCGTTGGGCGCAGGCGACTTGGCAAGGTCACCTCCACAACGGAGCTTCGTTGCGTCCGGTCGCGCACC
>NZ_JBEXHZ010000358.1:0-1275 GCF_040608315.1 Streptomyces sp. NPDC005195 | reverse complement strand
CTAGTGCGTTGTCCACGAACGTTTGCCGGGGTTGTTTAGGCGGCTTGAGGCCGTGGCCGTCCCCAGCGTTGCTGGCGTTCGCTGCGGACCTTGGCGCGTTCGCGGCGTTGGGCGGCCAGGACGTCAGGGTGACGGGCATGCGCGTTGCGCCACCGTAGGTAGTCCTGCAGCTTCCGGGCCAGGACGGTGTGGTTCGGGTGGTCGGAACCGCCGATGACGAAGTTCCGTAGGGGTCCGAACTGGGCCTCGATGGGGTTGGCCCATGACGCGCTGGTCGGCGTCAGGCACAACTCGACCTTGTTCTTGTCCGCCCAGGCCCGGATCGCTGGCGTCTTGTTCGCCGAGAGGTTATCCATGATCACGTAGATGGGTGCGCCGTCGGGCCGGGCGGCACGGATCGACTTCAGTGCCGCGAGGCTGTGGTCGCCGCCTTTGCGGCGCCGGGTCACGCCCCACAACTGGTCGTCGCCGAAGGAGTAGCAGCCGTGGAAGTAGCGGATGCCGTGGGTGCGGTGATAGGTGGCCGGCAGCCGGTCCGGCTTCTTCTCCCCGGCCCAGGAGGCGCCGTGGCAGGGCCGGATCGACAGCGGCCCGAACTGGTCGAAGGCGAAGCAGCGATCCGGGAAATGCCTGGTCACGTGCTCAATGCGGTCGAGCTTGATGTCCTTGTCGGGATCCTTGGACTCCTTCCAGGTTCGCGTGCGCTGGAAGGAGATCCCGTGCTCGTGCAGGATCTGCCGTAATCGTTCCCGGCCGATCTTCACCGTCCGGACCCGATTGCGCGCCAGGTGGTCGGCGAGCTTGCGAAGACTCCAGTGCGTGAACGGACGCCCCAGCGCCGCCGGGCGGGTCTTGGCCGTCGCGATGATGAACTCGCGTTCATCGTCGCCGATCAGGCGGGGACGGCCTCCCGCCCACCGAGGGTCCAGCGCGGCCAGGCCCCTCTCGTTGAACGCATGGACAACGTCTCGAACGGTGTCCTCATGAGCAGCGACCAGCCGGGCGATCGCCGTCACCGGGGTCCCCGATGCCGACGCCATGATGATCAGTGCCCGTCGGACCCGCACCGACTCATGTCTGCCCCGTCGGACGATCCGCTGCAGCTTCTGCCCCTCTTCATCCGTCAACCGCCGTGCCCTGACCGGCTCTGCCATCCACGACCTCACCCTCAACAGCGACCACGTTGCCATCGAGAGTGAGGCTGACAGAACGAGCACCACGAACACCAACCACCCGGTCACCCGACCCGGCCAACGTTCGTGGACAACGCACTAG
>NZ_JBEXHZ010000357.1:0-1283 GCF_040608315.1 Streptomyces sp. NPDC005195 | reverse complement strand
CTCACGCACCAGCCGCCACAGGTCCTCCGGCGAACGCACCCCACCGGGATACCGGCACCCCATCGACACGATCGCGATCGGCTCACCGTCCACGACACCGTGCGTCACCGGTACAGCGGGCCCTGCGGGGGCCTGGCGGGAGCCGAAGGCCTGCTCTTCGAGGAGGCCGGCCAGTGCCGAGATGCTGGGGTGGTCGAAGACGACGGTGGTGGGCAGCCGCAGACCCGTGGTCCGGCCGAGGCGGTTGCGCAGTTCGACGGCGGTGAGCGAGTCGAAGCCGAGGTCCTTGAAGGCGAGTTCGGTGTCGATGTTCTCCGCGCCGTCGTGGCCGAGGACGGTGGCCACCTGCCGGCTCACCAGGTCCAGCAGGGCTGTGCGGCGCCGGGCCGGGTCGAGTCCCGTCAGGTGCTGGAGCGGCGCGGGATCGGATCCGGCCGTCCGGTTCCCGTCGTCGGCGGGCTGCGCCTCGGGCAGTTCGGCGAGCAGGTCGCTGCGCCGGACCGAGGTGAACACCCCGGCGAAGCGCCGCCAGTCCACGTCGGCGAGCGCGATGAGTGTCTCGTCGTGGTCCAGCGCCTGCTGGAGGCCGGTGACGGCGGTGTCCGGGTCGATGACGGGCACGCCGCGTCGACGGAGGGTGTCCTGGAGGTCCTCGGCGATCATGCCGCCGCCCGCCCAGGGGCCCCAGGCGACCGAGAGGACGGGGACGCCGTCCGCGCGGCGCTGTTCGGCGCGCGCGTCGAGGATGGCGTTCGCGGCGGCGTACGCGCCGTGGTCGGCGACGCCCCATGTCCCGGAGATGGAGGAGAAGTAGACGACGGCGTCGAGTGCGGCCGGGTCGAGTGCGGCGTCGAGGTGGTCGGCGCCGAGGACCTTCCCGGACAGGGTCGACACCAGGTCGGTGATCCCCGCGTCGTCGAGGGATCCGAGGGCGCTGATGCCCGCGGCGTGCACGACCGTACGGACAGGCGGCACGTCCTGCTGCTCCAGGTGCCGTATCAGGTCGGTGACGGAGTGCGGGTCGGCCATGTCGCAGGCGACGATGCTGACCGCGGTGCCCTGCTCCTGGAGTTCCCGGCGGAGCTCGTCCGTGCCCGGTGTGTCGGCGCCGCGGCGTCCGGCCAGTACGAGATGCGCGGCGCCCTGGCCGGCGAGCCAGCGCGCCATGCGGACGCCGAGGGCGCCGGTGCCGCCCGTGACGAGGACGGTGCCGCTCGGTTTCCAGGAGCGGGCGGCGGGCGCGCTGCCGTACGGTGCGCGGATCAGCCGACGGCCGAAAGCCT
>NZ_JBEXHZ010000356.1:0-1283 GCF_040608315.1 Streptomyces sp. NPDC005195 | reverse complement strand
CGGGCGTTACCCCTTGATCGTGGACACCCTGATCATTGGATCGTGAGGATCCGAAGAACAGGAGTTCCCATTGGGGACGTCGAAGTACTCGCCTGAGTTCCGGGCGGATGCCGTCGCGCTGTACCACGCCAGTCCGGGTGGGACGTATGCGTCGGTGGCCAAGGACCTGGGTGTCAACCACGAGACGCTCCGCACGTGGGTGCGGGATGCTGAGCAGGCGGCCCGGCCCGGGGCGGGCGAGGCCACCACGATGGAGAAGGAGAACCGGCAGCTGCGGGCGCGGGTCAAGGAGCTTGAGCTCGAGCGGGAGATCCTGCGGAGGGCCGCGAAGTATTTTGCGGGCGAGACCAGCTGGTGAGCAGCCGCTTCCAGTTCGTCGACGATCACCGTGGCGCCTTCGGTGTCAAGCGGCTGTGCCAGGTCCTGACCGTCTCCCGGTCCGGGTTCTACCGGTGGCTGGCCGGCGCGGACGCGCGGGCCGAGCGGGCCCGGGCCGATGCCGAGCTCGCCGAGCGCATCACCGAGATCCACACCGAATCCGACGGCACCTACGGGGCTCCACGCGTGACAGCCGAGCTCCGTGACGAGGGTGAGCGGGTCAACCACAAGCGGGTGGCACGCGTCATGCGGAAGTTCAACATTGTCGGACTGCACCTGCGCAAGAAGGTCCGCACCACCATCCCCGAGCCGGCGGCGACGCCGGTGCCGGACTTGCTGCTGCGCGACTTCACCGCGATCGCACCGAACACCCGGTACGTGGGCGACATAACCTACCTGCCCATCGGAGGCGGTCAATTCCTTTACCTCGCCACGGTGTTGGACCTGTGCTCGAAGCGACTGGCGGGCTGGTCGATCGCCGACCACATGCGCACCTCGCTGGTCACCGACGCACTCAAGGCCGCGGCCGCGGTCCGGGGCGCCGGCGGCCTGCGCGGGGCGATCTTCCACAGCGACAACGGGGCGCAATACGTCTCCAAGGAGTTCGCCCAGGTCTGCGAGGACCTCGGTGTGGTCAGGTCACGCGGTGCGGTGGGCACCAGCGCGGACAACGCCGCCGCGGAATCCCTGAACGCATCCCTGAAACGGGAGACGCTGCAGGGGAAGAAGCGGTGGACCGGGGCGCGCGAGGCCCGGCTCGCGGTCTTCCGCTGGGCGACCCGCTACAACACCCGAAGAAGGCACTCCCGCCTCGGCCAGATCAGCCCGATCGCCTTCGAGCAACGATCAACTACGCTGGCCTCTGCCGCATGACAACCGGTGTCCGCGATCAAGGGTCAGGGCCC
>NZ_JBEXHZ010000355.1:0-1284 GCF_040608315.1 Streptomyces sp. NPDC005195 | reverse complement strand
GCGGCCGCCCCACCCCACCCGGCCGCGTGGACGCCCCGGCGACCACCGGCCGACCAGCTACTCCTCACCTGGATGGAACTGTGAAGGCTCTCGTGCTCGCGGGGGGATCCGGTACGCGACTGCGGCCGATCACCCACACGTCCAGCAAGCAACTGGTGCCGGTCGCCAACAAACCGATCCTCTTCTACGGCCTCGAAGCCATCGCCGAAGCCGGCATCACCGAGGTCGGCATCATCGTCGGAGGCACCGCCGAGGAGATCGAGGCCGCCGTCGGCGACGGCTCCGCCTTCGGCCTGGACATCACCTACATACAGCAGGGAAACCCCCTCGGCCTCGCCCACGCCGTCCTCATCGCCCGCCCCTTCCTCGGCGACGACGACTTCGTCATGTACCTCGGCGACAACTTCGTCCTCGACGGCATCACCGACGTCGTCGACGAGTTCCGCAAGGACCGCTGCGACGCGCAGATCCTGCTCACCCGCGTCCCCGACCCCACCTCCTTCGGCGTCGCCGTCATCGACGACAGCGGCAACGTCGTCGACCTGGAGGAGAAGCCCGCACACCCCAGGAGCGACCTCGCCGTCGCCGGCGTCTACCTCTTCACCCCCCACATCCACGACGCCGTACGCGCCATCTCCCCCTCTCCGCGCGGCGAACTGGAGATCACCGACGCCCTGCGCTGGCTGATCGAGCAGCGACTCGCCGTGCGCTCCACCGTGATCACCGGGTACTGGAAGGACACCGGCAACGTCAACGACATGCTGGAGGTCAACCGCACCCTCCTGGAACGCCTGGAGACCCGCATCGACGGCCACGTCGACGAGGCCAGCGAGATCATCGGACGCGTCCACATCGAGGCCGGCACCGTCGTCCGCAACTCGCGCATCGTCGGCCCCGCCATCATCGGCGCCGGCAGCGTCATCACCGACTCCTACATAGGCCCCTCCACCTCCGTCGCCGAGAACTGCCGCATCACCGCCAGCGAGATCGAGTTCTCCATCGTGCTGCGCGACTCCTCCTTCGACCGCATCCGCCGCGTCGAGGCCTCCCTCATCGGCCGCAACGTCCAGGTGACCCTCGCCCCACGCCTGCCCGCCGCCCACCGGTTCGTGATCGGTGACCACGGCCGCGTGCAGATCCCGTCATGACCCCCGTACGGCTGCTCGTGGTGACCGCCGTCACCGCGGAACGCGAAGCCGCCGCCCGGGGCCTGGACCCCGCCGCACCCCCCGCCGAACACGCCCTGCCCGGCCACGTCCTGCGGCGCACCGGCGACGGCACCGC
>NZ_JBEXHZ010000354.1:0-1300 GCF_040608315.1 Streptomyces sp. NPDC005195 | reverse complement strand
GGACGACGTCCGTCTCGCCACGCCCGTCGAGGAGATCGTCGCCGAGGGGCACGCACGCAAGCGGCGTCGCCGGCTCATGGGGGTCACCGCGGTCGGCCTCACCGCCTGCCTGGCTGTCGGCGCGTCGGTCCTCTCCCGCCCGTCGGCCGCGCCACCTGCCGTCGCCACGTCGGAAGCGAACGTGCACATCCACACCGTCGCGTACACCGTGGACACCCAGAAGGACGGCACCATCCATGCCACCTTCGACAAGCAGCGGTACTTCACCGACCACGCCGGCCTGGAGGCGGCCCTGCGCAAGGCAGGATTCCCCGTCCTGATCAGGACCGGTGTCTTCTGCAAGGGACCTGACGATGACGGGAAGCTGACTCCGTCGGGCGAGGGCGCCGGAGTGGATCGCGTACGGGAAGGAGTGCGGGAGGACGACGGGCGAGTCACCTTCGTCTTCAAGCCGGAGCACATGCCGCCGAACACCCAGCTGTTCATCGGCTACCTCGACCAGGCACAACTGGACGCCGTGCACGGCAATCCCGGGTCGGTCGAGCGACTGGTGCCCAGGAACACGAAACTGACCTGCGACACGGTCGCGCCCCCGGAGCACGTGTATCGGTAGGGCTAAGACATCCTGAAGAGGGTCGTCCGGCGCTTCCGCCCAGGCGATCCTCCCGGGGCGGTACCCGGCCCGGATCGCCACTTCACTGTCCTGCCGGGCACAGCGCGTGGAAGGGCATGTCGGGGACGACCGCGCTCACTGCGCCCGGCTGACGGACTCGCCGGCGATCAGGCATACATGCCTTGCGACGGAGCTCGGTTCGACGTTCCACACGGTCACGACGGCGCTGGTCACCGCGCGGTACGGGGTGGGCCTCCGTGGGCCGAAGGAGCTGCTCTCACCCCGAGGTCCACCTGGCTGAAGCCGAACGAGGCACGCCAGACCGGGATCGCGGGGTCGGGCACGTCCCAAAGGCCGATGTGGCTCGGGGCGTTCCGGAGTCACGACCGCTGCCCCTGCGCGTCGCCTTCACGGCGTCCGGTACGCGCATGCTGTACGAATATTGTTCGCCCGTTGTACGCCTTCCCCGTGTGTCATGGCGGAGGTTGTGAACGCGGCAGGGTGCAATCCGGTGTTCGGGTGCCATCCTGTGTGTCCATTGCCGTCTCACCCTGGGTTGCGCACCCGGTGCCCCGGGCTGACAACGTTGTCTTCTGGTGGGGCCGAACCGTGCGTGCGTATGACGACGCTGGAGAGGTCACGTGCCTATCAGATCCCAACCACCCATGCCCCGTGTGGTCCTGCCGA
>NZ_JBEXHZ010000353.1:0-1304 GCF_040608315.1 Streptomyces sp. NPDC005195 | reverse complement strand
AGACACCCCGGGGACAGGCGGCACCGTGATCCGCTCGGACCGCGGGAGGCCAGTCCCCGCACACCGTCCTCCCGCCACAACTGGTGCCACTGATAAGCCGACTTCACACTCACCCGCAGCCGCCGCGCGACATCCGACGGCTTGATCTGCTGCTCGAACAGCTCAGCCGCCTGCATCCGTACCGACTCCCGACGCTGACGCCCCGCAGGAGCCAGCCCGCCCCCATCCGCATATCTCACACACCACGAATACAGTCACCCACCCACACCCATCAGGGACTTCGCAAAGATTCACCCCAACGAGCTGAGGTCAGTAAGCAGGTATGGACCGCAGTGGCTCCTTGAAACAGACCCTGGGACGAGTCCGTGTTCCGCACGCGTCCGTATGATCACACCTGAATCCGTCTGAATCCGTGTGAATCTGCGGGCGTTCGCAGGTGGCTGTGTGGGCATTCGTGGGCGTCCACCTGCTGCGTCCGCAGGATGTCGAATCGTCCGAGAGGTTCGCCTATGTCGTCTTGAGGATCCCCTCCACGTCGAACATGGAGGGGATCCTCTGCTGTCGGCACGGAGTCGGGGAGCGCGATGTCAGCGGGAGTGCTCCGGGTCGCTGGATGACAGGATATGCACTCTGATGATCTTTCCGGTTCCGGAATCGGGACCGTGTTCTCCGGAGGCCGTGTTGACAACCGAACCGACTGTTCAGCTGGATGCTCTTGAAGCCGGTGCTGTACCGAGTTGGCTCGACCAGGCCCGCGAGGCACTCAGGCTGCCGGACGGGCACGAAGTGCCTGCGTACCCCTCCGCCGAGGTGCCCTTCGCCGCAGTCCACCGCTGGCATGGTGCGGCGGCGACGCTGATCGGTCAGGCGGCAGCCCGCCGCGGTGCGGACGCGGCACCCCACGACGCCTTGCGTGCGCTGCACGCGCGGGCGGCGGCGGGAGAGCCGGTCGGGGAGGAAGTCTGGGCAGAGGCGCTACGGATGGCGTTGCGGGAGACGTATCGACTGGCCTACCCGCGCGAGCAGGTGTGGTCCAGGGCAGCGTCGGCCGCGTCATCATTCGCCCGTACGCGCGGTTGGACCGACGACGACGCGGAGCAGTACGGCGAGACGTACGCGCGTATGAACACCGAGGTCAGCGAGCGCGTGCACGTCGAGGCCAACGCGGTGGCCAACGCCGCCGCCTACGCTGCCGCCTTCGCGACCGGGGATGCCGGGGAATATGCCCGTGCCTGGCCCTTCGCCTTGGTGCAGGCCTGGGCCGCTGCCTGCGCGGGGCCCGACGCCGACGATTCGGCCACGCG
>NZ_JBEXHZ010000352.1:0-1311 GCF_040608315.1 Streptomyces sp. NPDC005195 | reverse complement strand
GGGGAGCACGCGGAATGGACGACGACAGCCGGGGCACCCGGCCAGGGGAGCCTCGTCGCCCCCATCCCCGTGGCGGCGAGGTTCCGCGGCGGGGCGCGGCGGCCGGGGAAGCGTGGTACGCATCAGCGAAGCCCGACCCGCGGGGGCTCGCCGAACCGCTCGCGCGGCGCCGGTTTGCGTCACCCGCCCAGCGGCCACACGGTGAAGAAAGGTGCGTCGGCCCCGCGGGAACGCACTCGTCGGCGATTCGAGAAGAGGGCGATCGTGATGATCAAGGGAAACGCCAGGACGCAACAGATCACGGGCAGGATGCGGGAGACCCTGGGCAAGGCCCTGGGAGACAAATCCATGCAGCGGAAAGGCCGCAACGAACAGTTGCGGGGCAAGGCCCATGAGATGACCGGAAAGGCCGCGGACCGCATGCGCAAGCGGATCAAACACTGAAGGCGAGTGGCCGGTAGCGCCACCGCCGCGTCCGGCGGGCGTCAGGGCGTCGTGCGAGCTGCGCGCGACACCCCGCCCCGCCGAGGACATGACGCCCCCTGCCTGACACGGCCGGTCCCGGGTGGATCGGGACCCCGCGACGGAGAGCACTGAGGATGATGACCATCGAGCACCCGGCGGACCGTGGCGGCGACGAGCGCGGAAGGTTCGAACGTTTCGCCGAGTCCGCGTCGAAATTCACCAGCTCACCGGTCTTCTTCGTGTTCTGCCTCGCGCTGGTCTCCCTCACCGTCGCGCTCCACCTCGTGGGCGTCGAGGTGACCTGGCTCCTCTTCGCCGGCGAATCCATGACGGCGGTGACCCTCATGCTCCTCGCACTGCTGAAGAACTCGGAACTCCGGGCGGACCGAGCGATCCAGCGCAAGCTGGACGCCATCGCCGCGGCCCTGCTCGAGGCGCAGGAAGGCACCCCCGGAAAGGCGCACGAGAACCTCAGGAACGTCATTCGGCTGGAGGACGAGATCTGAGAGGCGCGTCGACGCCTCTCAGATCTCTCCTCGCCCTTACCGAAGGCGTCGAGCCGCCTGGTGACACTCCGCGCGGAAGCGCGCCGTCACCAGTAGTGCCGTCGGCCGCCGACCGCGTGTCCGACGCCTCCCAGAATCCACAGAACGACTCCGATGATCACCAGGATGACCCCGATGGTCCATAGAATGCCGATGCCTGCCACGAGGCCGATGACGAGCAGAATAACTCCGAGGATGATCATCTTTTCCTCCGGTCGGGGAGCTTGACCCCCTAAGCGCCGAGTCCCCGCAAATATTCAGCCGCAAACACGGCGACAGCACGGTCGGCGCGAGCCCCCGG
>NZ_JBEXHZ010000351.1:0-1321 GCF_040608315.1 Streptomyces sp. NPDC005195 | reverse complement strand
CAGGGCTGATTCAAAGTCTGATCGTTGCAGGTCAGGCCAGTCCAAGTAGGTCAAGTGGACGGGTGAACGGTGTGTAGGAGGTCTCTCGGAGTCCTGCGGCGATGCTGCGGTGGCCGGTGTCTCGAAGGGTGTTGATGGCGAGGTTGCGCAGGGTGGCCATGTTCTCCGGTCCGTGTCCGGTCCGGATTGTGGAGGCGTCCTCGCCGAAGGTGGTGTCCCGCATGTGGTGGACGGCCTCGATGCCCCACTGTGACCTGGTGATACGGCCGATGGTCTGTGGTGATGCCGAGCGTGCCGGCAGATCGGTGATGGCGTAGACGGTCTCGCGGGTGATCCTGCCTGTCTTGACGTCGGTGCGGTGCCGGTGGATCTTCGCGGCTTGCGTCACGTGGGGGAAGTCCAGGCCGAGGCCGGTGATGGTAAGTGCCCGGACTGATCGGGTTTCGCGTCGGCCGTGACCGGTCTCGCGGTCGTAGCGGCGGGCGGTGACCTCCTTCCAGGGCAGGGCTTTGACCGCCGCGTGGAGTTTGGGCTGGTTGCCCTTGACGACCAGGAGGTAGTGGGCGTTCTTCACCTCCACCAGCCATTTCGCGTGTTCGCGCTGCGTGTGGAGAGCGTCGGCGGTCACTACGGTGCCGGTCAGGTCGAACGGGGCCAGCAGGGCGGTGAAGCCTGTGATCTCGTTGGTCTTGTCGGGTATTCGCAGTTGGCTGACGGTCCGGCCGGCGGCCGTGACGGCGGACAGCAGATGGGCGGCCGGGGCGGTATCGGTACGTGAGCCACGCGCGCTCTTGCCGTCCACCGCGACCGACTCTGTCGCTGCTGGGTCATGTCCCAGCAGGTCGGCGAGTCCGCCGGGACATACCAGGGCCAGCACCCGACGCACGGTGGAGGGCGAGGCCGGTACACGCATGCCGAGCGGTCCGCGCGCGCGAAAGCCCAGGCGGGCAAGGGTGTCCTGGGGTGCGTGGCGGGCCCACTGCCCGATCGCCACATAGGAACGGGCGCCGGCCAGGACAGCGCACGCGGCGGCCAGTAACACCGAGGCGAGGCCATGACGCCGTCCCCGCCGGCCACGAGGATCGGGCAGGACAGCCAACCGGACACCCATGTCGGCAAGTTCACGTTGCCGAGGCGAGGGCGACTTGACCAGACAGACAGTGGCAGACTGACGGCACATCGAAGCTCCGGTGGTCGGGTGACTTGGTAGGTCCCCTTGATCATCGGAGCTTCGTTGTCTGCTGAACTGCCGCAGCGAAGGTTCGTCACACCCTTGTGACCAGCAGATTCTCAAATCCGCCAGGACTATGAATCAGCCCTG
>NZ_JBEXHZ010000350.1:0-1325 GCF_040608315.1 Streptomyces sp. NPDC005195 | reverse complement strand
TGAGGTTCCCCCGCTGTGCGAGAGGTGTTGATCAGCTGGTCAGGAGGGGTTGACGGGGTTTCAGGTTCGCTCGTTCGGCCGTTGCCCGCTCGGCGTAGTGCTTCTCTTCGAACTCGATCGGGCTGAGGTAGCCAAGCCGCTTCTGGATGCGCCGGGAGTTGTAGAAGCCGTCGATGTATTCGAAGAGCGCGAGGTTCGCCTCGGCCCGGGTCGCGAAGACGCGGCCGCGGACACATTCCGTCTTGATCAGCATCCACAGATTTTCCGCGAGGGCGTTATCGTAACTGTCCCCGACCGACCCCATGGATGCCTCAATTCCCGCCCGCACCAAGCGAGTTGTGAGTTTGATGGACGTATATTGACAGCCGTGATCGGCGTGATGGACGAGCTTGCCGGGCTCGACCTCGCGGGACGCGAGGGCGTACTCCAGCGACGACAGGACAAGGTCGGCGTCCGCGCGGGCGGACGTCTCCCACGCCACGACACGCCGGGAGAAGGCGTCACGGATCGCGGAGAGCCACAGGGGCCCCTCGCCGGTGGCGATCATCGTCAGGTCGGTGACCCACAACCGGTTCGGGACGGGTGCGGTGAAGTCCCGGTTGACCAGGTCCGGGGCGAGCGTGGCCTTCGGATCCCTGCGCGTGAAGCCCTTTCGTCGCGGGCTGATCCCGGCGAGATCGGCCTCACGCATCAACCGTTCAACCCGCTTGCGCCCGACGTGGATGTCCTCGCGCTTCAGGACGGCGTGCACGCGTGGCGAGCCGTAGATCCCGCCGGAATCGGCGTGGATCTGCCGGATGTGCTCGGTCAGCTCGGCGTCGCGGCGCTGGTGTTCGCACGGCTCCTTCTCGCGCCGGCGCCAGCGGTAGTAGGTCGAGGAGGAGATGTGCAGTTCCCGAAGTACGCACTCGACTCCCAGGCGGGGGTGCTCGTCGACGAGCGCGGTCACCTGGGCCGGGTCGGGTCGAGTTGCGCCGCGAAAAACGCCGAGGCGGTGCGCAGGACGTCGTTCGCCCGCTTGAGCTGGACGTTCTCCCTGCGCAGGGCGGCGAGCTCGGCGCGTTCGTCGGTGGTGAGCCGGTCGTCGCGCTCGCCGGCGTCCGCCTCGGCCTGGCGGATCCAGCCGCGCAGGGCCTCCGGATGCACGCCCAGATCGACGGCCAGCTTCTTGATCTGCGGCTTCGGCTCTGCGGTGCGATACATCCGCACCGCACGCTCACGCAACTCCAGCGAGTATTTCCTGGGAGCGGCCATGGTCGATGTTCCTCTCATGAGAACCATCTGACCCTCTGTCAACATCCTCCGCATCCCGGGGGAACCACACC
>NZ_JBEXHZ010000349.1:0-1335 GCF_040608315.1 Streptomyces sp. NPDC005195 | reverse complement strand
CCGACGGAGACGTGCCGAAGCCGCTGTCCTCACAGCCTGGACCTGGATGGCGCAGGGCATGCCGGAGGTGCCTCCGGCGACGAGGACGACCTTGGATTGCAGACGGTTGGACGCGTCGCTCCGGTCCTTGGACCTGGCCCGGTACCCCGTCATGACCATGCACGGGCCGACGGGCATGGGTGCCATGAACCCCCTGACCGGGCGCCGCTCATGGCGATCACCGAGACCTCCCTGGCCGCCCCGACTGACTCTCGTTCGCCACGAAAACGAACGCGGCCGCCTGTTCCGGTAGAGGCGCATCCGAGGATTCGGCGTCGAGTCCGCGCCAGTCACCTCGCCTGCGGCTTCGGTTGCGCCGGAAAAGGGAGGCGCCGCGGGGGCGCCTCCCAGTCGAAGCCGGTGGCGAGGAAAGCGAGAGAACTTGTTTCTGGAAAGGAGTTGAGATCGCACTGCACCCGGCCTACACCCGCACCTACCGGGCCCTGGCCGACGCGCCTCCCGGGCAGGTCGCGCGGCTGCGGCGCGACCTGGTCCAGTTGCACGCCCGGCTGCTGCACCACCCGTACTGGTCGCTCGGCCAGGGCAGTCCGTCCGTCGGGTGGGCGGCCCTGCGTCACCGGCTCCAGGCCATCGGTGCGGGCCCGGAGGGGGAGCGAGGCGGAAGCGGGAGTGCCTGAGCGCCCGGCGGGACCCCGAGCGGCTCCACTCGGGACTGTCGGGCCGGAGCGGAGCCGGGTGTCACCCGCCTTCCACGCCCGGCGGACGGGTTCCGGGTGTGAGCCCGCCGGACGTTCCCCTGGTCTCGCCGGACGTTCCGCCCGGTGAGACCAGGAGCACCACCGGGCCTACGACTCCGAGTAGTGCGAGAGCTGCTCCCGGAGCGCCTTCGCGTCGACGCCTCCCTCGATGTGCTCCTTCAGGTTGTCGGCCAGAGTGACCAGCATGTCGTGGACGCCCTCCTCCTGGTCGACCTTCCTGAGGAGGTCTTGGGCTTCCTTCCCGTCGTCCTCGCGGAGGAAGCCGCGCACCGTCTCCAGGGTGATCTCGCCCCGGAAGTCGATGAGCATGTTGTCCTGCAGATAGTTGATCAGCTCGTTCACGAGGGGCCCATTTCGGCAGAGTGTCACGTTGAGTACTTGTCTATTAACTTAACGCAACCATTTGTGCTACGGCCGTCGCCCGCGCTGGTAGCCGTTGGGGTCGCTCCCCGCCCGGGTCTCGCCATCGTTGTGCGGGCTCTCGGAGACGGGTCTGCGGGAGTGGCCCGCACCGGTCGTCGCAGGCGCGGTGGTCGTGGTCGGGATGGCCGTGAGGGCGTTGGGCGGCGCGCGCGTC
>NZ_JBEXHZ010000348.1:0-1342 GCF_040608315.1 Streptomyces sp. NPDC005195 | reverse complement strand
CGAGCCCGAAGGTCCAGCGGAGCGGGCCGCGGTCGGCCGCGAGGGTGCCGAGCAGGAAGACGGTGTCGAGATAGACGTGCGGGTTGAGCCAGGTCAGCGCCAGGCAGGTGAGCACGGTCCGCCGCCGCGAGCCCGTGGAACCGCCCGCCGCCTCCAGCGCCGAGGGGCGGAGCACCCGCCGGGCGGCGAGGACGCCGTACACCAGGAGAAATCCACCGCCGACCAGTCCGACGACAGTGAGCGCCTCCGGCCGGGCCACCACCAGCGCGCCGACGCCGCCCACCCCCAGCGCGATGAGCGCCGCGTCGGAGACCGCGCAGATACCCACCACCGCGAACACCGCGTCGCGGCGGATGCCCTGGCGCAGCACGAAGGCGTTCTGCGCGCCGATGGCGACGATGAGCGAGAGGCCGGTGCCGAACCCGGCGGCCGCGGCGGTGAGGGCGTTGGTCATGGCGACGACGTTAGGAAGGCGACTGTCAAGAGTACAGCTAAAGATTCTTACGTATCATTAGCGCTCGTGATGTGCTCGTGATGGCTGAACTCCCTCTCGACCAGGTGCGCACCCTGCTCGCGGTGGTCGACGAGGGCACCTTCGACGCGGCGGCCACCGCCCTGCATGTGACGCCCTCGGCGGTCAGCCAACGCGTCAAGGCGCTCGAACAGCGCACCGGACGGGTCCTTCTGACGCGGACGAAACCGGTGCGCCCGACCGAGTCCGGCGAGATCGTCGTACGGTTCGCGCGCCGGCTTGCCCGGCTGGAGGGCGATGCCCGCGCCGAGCTCGGCATGAGTGACTCCGGGGAGCCGACACGGCTGTCGATCGCGGTGAACGCCGACTCGCTCGCCACCTGGTTCCTGCCCGCGCTCACCCGGGTCCCGCGCGAACTGCGGCTCTGCTTCGAACTGCGCCGCGAGGACGAGGACCACACGGCCACCCTGCTGCGGGAGGGGGCGGTGATGGCGGCGGTGACCTCGTCCCCCGCCCCGGTGGCGGGCTGCTCCGTCCGGCCCCTGGGCCGGATGCGCTACTTGGCGGCGGCGAGTCCCGCCTTCGCCGGGCGATGGCTCGGCGCCGGGCCGGACACGGCACTGCACGACCTGCTCGCCGACGCTCCCGTGGTGGTCTTCGACCGGAACGACGACTTCCAGGACGGCTTCGCCGCGCGACTGCTCGGTGGCAGCGGCGCGAGCCCGCTGCGGCACTCCGTGCCCACGTCGGAGGGGTTCGTCGACGCTGTCGTCGCCGGGCTCGGCTGGGGCATGGTGCCGGAGGCGCAGGCAGCGCCGCTGCTGGGCGCCGGACGGCTGGTCGGCCTCGCCCCGGACCTGCCGGTCGACG
>NZ_JBEXHZ010000347.1:0-1351 GCF_040608315.1 Streptomyces sp. NPDC005195 | reverse complement strand
GGGCGGGCGCCGGACCGGCCGGCTCCTGGCGGCGGGCCGGGTGCAGGGACTGCTCGGCCAGCGCCCTGGCCGCCAACTCCGATCGCAGTGGGCCCTGCTGGGCCAGGTCGAAGAGTGTCAGCTCCGCTGCCGGGGTGTCCGGCAGCGCCGGGCCGGGGCCCGCGGCGGCCGGTTCGGGAGCCGGACCGGAGACGTAGGCCGCCTTGAACCGGGCCAGGTTGGTGGTGTCGATCTTGAGGAAGCCGTTGCCGGGGGCGGAGGGGAGCTCGTAGGCACTGGAGACGCCGATGACGCTGCGTGACTCCATCGCGGAGAAGGTGCGCAGCGCGATGCGGTAGGAGAGATGGCCCTCCACCTTGTGGATCCGGCTCTCGTCCAGCCGCTGGGAGGCGAGCAGCAGGTGGACGCCCAGACTGCGCCCGAGGCGGCCGATCGACACGAAGAGGTCGACGAACTCCGGCTTGCTGGCCAGGAGTTCGGAGAACTCGTCGACGATGACCAGAAGTGAGGGCAGGGGAGCGAGGTCGGCGCCTGACGCCCGGGCCTTCTCGTAGGCGAAGAGCGAGGAGTGACCGGACCCGCGCAGCAGCTCCTGACGGCGGATCATCTCGCCGTTGATGGCATCACGCATCCGGTCGACCAAGTGGATCTCGTCGGCCAGGTTGGTGATCACCGCGGAGGTGTGCGGCAGCCGGTCCATGTTCAGGAAGGTCGCGCCGCCCTTGAAGTCCACCAGGACCAGGTTGAGCACCTCGGAGGAGTGGGTGGTCACCAACCCCATCACCAGGGTGCGCAGGAGCTCGCTCTTGCCCGATCCGGTCGCGCCGATCAGCAGCCCGTGCGGCCCCATGCCGCCCTGTGCGGACTCCTTGAGGTCCAGCTGCACGACCTCGCCGTCCTCGGTCACCCCCAGCGGCACCTGCAGGCGGGCCGCCTGCTGCTGTCGCGGCCGCCACGTGGCCGCGACGTCGAAGGTCCGCGGGTCTCGGATGCCCAGCAGGGTGACCAGGTCCAGGTCCGACTCCAGCGGGCGCTCGGCCAGGTCCACGGTGCTGCTGGTGCGCAGCGGGGCCAGGGCGCGGGCCAGACGTTCGGCACCGGCGGTGCTGAGGGTGTCGGCGTTCGCCGTCACCAGCTCGTCCCCGGAGGGGAATTCCACCTGGTCCCCGGTGACGTTCAGTCGCAGCACCTTGGGGCCGCCGACCATCGAGCCCGTCGCGTCGAGCACGACCACGTTGCGCAGGCCGCCCGCCGACAACCGCGAGGTGGCGGGGATCCGCACCCCCTGGGCCACGATGACCACGAAGGGCTCCGCGACGCTCGGCGACGCCGCCGGGTCGTGGTCGGGGCG
>NZ_JBEXHZ010000346.1:0-1352 GCF_040608315.1 Streptomyces sp. NPDC005195 | reverse complement strand
GGCCCGCCGATCCGAACGGCACCGGCACGCAGGCGCCGCACTCCGCGCTGGCGGTCCCGCTGCGCGCCCGCGGGGTGACCCTCGGTGCGGCGCTGTTCACCCGCTCCCGGCACAGGGACCCCTTCGACGCCGACGACGTGCTGCTCGCGCAGGAAATCGCGGCGCGGGCCGCGGTGTGCGTGGACAACGCCCGCCGCTACACCCACGAGCGTGCCACCTCGGTAGCACTGCAGCGCAGCCTGCTGCCCCAGGCGGTCCCGCCGCAGCCGGCCGTGCAGGCGGTCGCCCGCTATCTGCCCGCGGATATCGAGGTGGGCGTGGGGGGCGACTGGTACGACGTGATCCCGCTGTCCGGGGCCCGGGTCGCCCTGGTCGTGGGCGACGTGGTCGGGCACGGCATCCGCGCCTCGGCGGCGATGGGGCGGCTGCGTACCGCGGTGCGCACCCTCGCCGACATCGACCTGCCGCCCGACGAGCTGCTCACCCACCTCGACGACATCGTCATCCGGCTGCAGAGCGAGACTGCCCCCACCCCGTCGGGCTCGGGCGAGGACGCGGTCGCCGATGCGGAGGTCGGCGAGTTCGTCGCGACCTGCCTGTACATGGTCTACGACCCGATCTCGCGGCGGTGCACCGCCGCCCGGGCCGGCCACCCCCCGCCGGCCGTGGTGCGCCCCGGGGAGGGCGCCCGCTTCCTCGACCTCCCGGCCGGTCCCCCGCTGGGCGTGGGCGGCCTGCCCTTCGAGACCGCCGAGATCCATCTGCCTGAGGGCAGTCTGCTCGCTCTGTACACCGACGGCCTCGTCGAATCTCCCCGCCACTGCCTGGACGAACGCCTCGAGCGTCTGCTCGAAGTCCTCTCCGAGTCGAAGCCCACGTTGCAGGAGGCCTGCGAGCACGTACTGGACCTGCTGGTCGACGACCGCACCCGCGACGACATCGCTCTCGTCGTCGCCCGCACCCGGGCCCTGGACGACGGGCACACCGTCGCCTGGGAGCTGCTGGATGACCTCTCCGAGGTCGCCCGCGCCCGCGATCTGGCCTCGCTGCAGTTGGCTCGCTGGGGGCTGCCGGAGGCGGCGTTCCTCGCGGAACTCGTAGTCAGCGAGCTGGTCACCAACGCCATCCGCTACGGCGGCAGCCCCGTCCAGCTGCGCCTGATCCGGCACGACACCCTGATCTGCGAGGTGTCCGACGGCTCCAACACCGCCCCTCACCTGCGCCGGGCCCGCACCTTCGACGAGGGCGGACGCGGACTGTTCATCGTGGCGCAGCTCGCCGAGCGCTGGGGCACCCGGCAGCAGTCCGACGGGAAGACCATCTGGGCCGAACTCGCCCTCCCACCAGCCACC
>NZ_JBEXHZ010000345.1:0-1364 GCF_040608315.1 Streptomyces sp. NPDC005195 | reverse complement strand
GTTCCGCCGGTCACCAGGACGGGGCCGCGCGGGGTCCAGGCGGTGACCGGGGCCGAGGTGGCGGAGACCGGGGCGTGGACGAGACGGCGGGCGAGGAGTTCGGGTCCGCGGACGGCGATCTGGTCCTCGCCGGACACGAGGGCGGCGGCGATGCCGGCGAGGGCGTGCCGGTCGGGCTGCCGGGCCGGGACGTCCACCAGGCCGCCCCAGCGGTCGGGGTGTTCCAGGGCGGCGACCCGGCCGAGGCCCCATACGGCGGCCTGTGCCGGATCGGCCGGTTCCTCGGCCGGTCCGTCGGTCGACACGGCGCCGTGCGTCACCGTCCAGAGCGGAACGGTGAGGCTCGCGTCGCCGAGGGCCTGGACGAGCGCGAGGGTCGTCCCCACGCCACCGACGGGGGCGAGGCACGACAGCACGCCCGCGACGGTCCCGCCTTCGGCGGCCTGTACGAGGACCCGTGCCAGCGCGGCACGATCCGTCCGAGGGGGGCAGGTGAAGCGGTCGGCACCGGGGACGAACTCCTCGATGCCCGCCAACGCGTCCTCGTCCGAGGGCTGGAGCAGGATCCAGCGTCCCGGTACGGGTGCGGGAGGGAGTGGTACGGCCGCCGGTTCCCAGTCGACGCGGTAGCGCCAGCCGTCCACGCGTCGCTCGACCGCGTCCTGTGCGGGTTCGGGCCAGAACCGCTCGCGCTGGAAGGCGTAGGTGGGAAGGGCGGTGGTCCGCGCGCCGGTGAAGAGCGCGGGCCAGTCGACGGTGACGCCGTGGGTGAACGCCGCCGACAGGGCGGCCAGGGCGGTGTCCGTCTCCGGGCGGTCCTTGCGCAGCATGGACGCGAAGAGCATCTCCTCGTCGCCGGAGACGCCGGACTGGGCGAGGGCGGTGAGGGTCCCGTCGGGGCCCAGCTCCACGAACCGGGTCACACCCTGTTCTTCGAGCCGGGCGATGCCGTCGGCGAACCGTACGGCCTCCCGGACGTGGCGCACCCAGTACTCCGCCGACTCCAACTCCCCGACGCCGGCGGCCTGTCCGGTCAGATTCGAGACGACCGCAATGCGGGCCGGTGCGTAGGTGACGCTCTCGGCGACCGTGCGGAACTCGGCGAGCATCGGCTCCATCAGCGGCGAATGGAAAGCGTGCGAGACGCGCAGGCGGGAGGTACGGCGACCCAGGGCGGCTATCTCCTGCGCGACCGCCGACGCCGCAGTCTCGGCACCGGAGACCACCACCGAACGGGGGCTGTTGACGGCGGCGATGGACACCCCGTCGGCCAGCAGGGGGAGCACTTCATCCTCGGACGCCTCCAGCGCGAACATCGCACCACCAGAGGGCAGTTCCTGCATCAGACGACCCCGCGCCGACAC
>NZ_JBEXHZ010000344.1:0-1365 GCF_040608315.1 Streptomyces sp. NPDC005195 | reverse complement strand
GCGGTCATGGCCGGCGCGGCGGCGTGCGGCGCGTACGCGTGGGGCGTGATGTCGGGCTTCTACATCCTGGACCCCGACCAGATGTGCGCGGCGAAGGGCGTACCGGGCGATCACGTCGTGACGCGGGAAGCGCTGCCGGTCAGCGCGCAGTGCGTGACGTCGGACGGCGTGGGGACCGAGCTGGTGCCGGGCTGGGTGAATCCCGTGATCTTCATGGGGCTCACCCTGGTACTGCTCGCCCTGGTGGCGGGAACCCTCGGGGGAGCGCGCCGGCGCCTCACCCCCGCGGCGAAGTGATCCGCCGCGCTCAGCCGGCGGACGCAGAGCCCGCCGCGACCTCGGCGAACGCCGCGATCAGGCTCGAGCGACGGCCGGACCTCCAGGCCAGCAGCACCTGGTCGGGCTCGGCGTCCGGTACGGGTACGTAGGTGATGTCCGGCCGTGAGTACTGTTCGGCGACCGAGTGCGGGACCAGCGTGATGCTGGTCCCCGCGGCGACGGACTCGAACTTCTCCTCGATGGTGCGGATCGGTACGTCACCGGGCCGCGGGTCGGAGTAGCGCAGCCAGGTCTCGTCGGCGAGGTCGGCGAGGGCGAGTTCCTGCTTGCCGGCGAGCCGGTGGGCCTCCGGCAGCATCGCCACCCTGGGCTCGGCGTACAGCGGCAGCAGCGTCAGGCCCTCGTCCCGGGTCGGACGGCGGACGTAGGCGAGGTCGACCGAACCGTCCAGGATCAGCCGCTCCTGGTCGTCCCATTCCACCCGGCGTGCCTTGACCTCCACCTCCGGGTGCCGGGCACCGAAGGCACGCAGCGCCCGGGTGACGACGATCCCGGCGCGGAAGCCGACGACCAGGCGGCGGGGGCCGCGGGAGGCCTGCTGGGCGCGCTGCCGGGCGGCATCGGCGGACGCGAGCAACAGACGTGCGTCGTCGAGGAGCTGGGCTCCCGCCCGGGTCAACGACACCGCGTGGCTGTCCCGGACGAACAGCTCGGCTCCCAAGTCCTTCTCGAGCGCCCGGATCTGACGGCTGAGCACGGGCTGGGAGATGTGCAGCCGCATAGCGGCGCGGCCGAAATGCAGCAGCTCCGCGACCGTCACGAAGTAGCGGACCTTGCGCAGGTCGAGGTCCATGGCCGTCCCTTCCGTCGTTCCCTTCGTCGTACGAGCCCGCCGACGGCGATGCCTCCAGGGTATCGCCGACACCGGAAGAGGTCTTGGACGGCCGTGGGGAGGTGGGCGCAGGCTGGACCACATCGGATCAACGCGAAGGTAAACGTCATGGACCTGCGAGGACAGCGCGTCGTCGTCATCGGCGGTACGGCCGGCATCGGGTTCGCGGTCGCCGCGGCGAGCGCGCGCGAGGG
>NZ_JBEXHZ010000343.1:0-1374 GCF_040608315.1 Streptomyces sp. NPDC005195 | reverse complement strand
GCCTGGTCGACGACGTCATCGACCCCGCCGAGACCCGCGAGATCCTCATCCGCTCCCTGGCGATGCTGCACGCCAAACACGCCGACCTGCCCTCCCGCAAACACGGCAACCCCCCGCAGTAACCCTGCGCAGTAGCCCTGCGGCTCCCCCGCGCCCGCGCCCCGTGCCCTGCACTTCCCGGTCCCGGTCCCCGGTCCCCGTGCACCCCCGCCGCTCCGTATGTCCGCCCGGCATTCCGCACCAGGAGCAGACCCGACGGTCTGCTTTGCGGGGCGCCGGCCGCTCCCGCCCCGCCGCCATTCCCCCTGCCGGAGCAGGCCGGAGGAGGCCGTAACGGGACCGGAACGGACCGGAGTTGTGCAGAAAGCCTGACCGTCGCCCCTCCCCGGCGGCGCGCGGACCGCGGACGGACGGCCTCCCCTCACCCCCACAGAAACAGCACGACCGGTCGGGTATTGACAGACCGGATGCGCTGTTTTGTAATCGGGGGTGCGGCACGGGACACCGAGCAGGGGAGACGGCGTGGACATCGACGTACTGGGCGCACTGGCAGTGCGGGAGAACGGGGTGTCCATCACCCCGACGGCGCCGAAACCGCGGCAGGTCCTGGCGCTGCTCGCGCTCCGTGCCGACCAGGTGGTGCCCGTCGCGGCCCTCACCGAGGAACTGTGGGGCAACTCCCCGCCGCGCAGCGCCCGTACGACCCTGCAGACGTACGTGCTGCAGCTGCGCGAGCTCATCGCGCAGGCCCTCGACGACGGCCGCAGCGGCGCCAAGGACGTCCTGATGACCCTGCCGGGCGGCTATCTGCTCGTCTCCGGCGGCGGCAGCAGCGACGTGCGTGACTTCGAGCGGCTCGCGGGGGAGGGCTACCGGGCCATGGACCAGGGGGCGTTCGCCGAGGCGGCCCGCATCCTGGCCGGGGCGCTGCGGCTGTGGACGGGGGCCGCGTTCGCCGACGTACAGGCCGGGGCGCAGCTGGCGATGGAGACCCGGCGGCTGGAGGAGAGCCGGCTGTGCGCGCTGGACCAGCGCATCGAGGCCGACCTGCGGCTGGGCCGCCACCGTGAACTGCTGCCCGAACTGACCGTGCTGACCAGCCGTTACCGCACCCACGAGAACCTGCACGCGCAGTTCATGCTGGCGCTGCACCGCTCCGGCCGGCGCAGCGAGTCGCTCAGCGTCTACCACCAGCTGCGGGCCACCCTCGTCAACGACCTGGGCCTGGAGCCCTCGCCGCGGCTGCGGCGGCTGCAGCACTCCATCCAGACGGCGGCGCCGGAGACGGCGGCAATGCCCGCACCGTTCGACGGCGCGGGACCCCCCGCGCCCGCACGGGCCCGGTGAAAGCGCACCGCCCGCACGGCAGCGGCA
>NZ_JBEXHZ010000342.1:0-1374 GCF_040608315.1 Streptomyces sp. NPDC005195 | reverse complement strand
ACCCTGGAGAAGGTCCAGGCCTCCCCGATGCTCTGGGACCCGATCCGCTACTCGGAGACCTGCCCGTCCTCGGACGGCGCCTGCGCCATGATCCTCACCGACCGTGCGGGCGCGGCGCGTTCACCCCGTCCGCCCGCGTGGCTGCACGGCGGCGCGATGCGCAGCGAGCCCACCCTCTTCGCCGGCAAGGACTGCGTGTCACCGCAGGCGGGCAAGGACTGCGCTGCCGACGTCTACCGGCAGGCCGGCATCGCGGACCCGCGCCGGGACATCGACGCCGTGGAAATGTACGTACCTTTCTCCTGGTACGAACCCATGTGGCTGGAGAACCTCGGCTTCGCCGCCGAGGGCGAGGGCTGGAAACTCACGGAGTCCGGGGTGACCGAGCTCGACGGGGACCTGCCCGTCAACATGTCGGGCGGCGTACTCTCCACCAATCCGATCGGCGCCTCCGGGATGATCCGGTTCGCGGAAGCGGCGCTCCAGGTACGCGGACTGGCGGGAGAACACCAGGTGGAAGGGGCTCGCCGAGCGCTGGGGCACGCCTACGGAGGCGGCTCCCAGTTCTTCGCGATGTGGCTGGTCGGGTCCGAGCCGCCCAGTTCCTGAAACCGTCCCCCTCACGTGGCCTGTCCGCCACCCGAACCGATCGCTAGGCTGACGGCGGACGACGAACCGGGAGGAGCACGGACGTGGCCGAGAGCACCATCGAGCAACACCCGCTCGCGGGCTGGGACAAGCCTGAGCTGGACCTGAGCAAAGCCGACTGGCAGTCCAGCAGCCGAGGGCGAGGTGACGTCCAGATCGCCTTTGTCGAGGGCTTCATCGCGATGCGCAACAGCGACCGCGTCGAGAGCCCTTCCCTGATCTTCACGCCTGCCGAGTGGGGCGCGTTCGTGTCGGGAGCCCGCGAGGGCGAGTTCGACCTGACCTGAACCGGCGCCCCCGCACCAGGAGAAGCAACGCGCGAGCGGTGACCCGTCCCCGGGCCGGTGCCCGAGGCGTCGACCCGGGGAAGTCCGCGATGTCCAAGGAGACCTGGTGAGCAGGGCGCCGTACGCGGGCCGACTGGAGCGAGTCGGCGGCCGCGTACGGCCGGGCACTCCGTGCTGGGCCTGGCGAGGAGCCCGCGGCATCGTGGCGGGGATCGATACCGTGACCGGACTCCCGGATTCGGTCCGGCGCGGAGGAGCGCGCCATGGCGGCCGACGTCCGACGCTCGACGACCTCATGCCCGTCGCGCGGGAGATGCTCGTCATGGCCGCACGGGACGCCACGGGCGAGGAGGTGGCCGCGGTCCTGGCGCGCCTGGGAGGCGGCACCCGCGAGGGACAGGCCCACGTGAACCTAGCTGCTCGCGGAAGTGTTCGCCGG
>NZ_JBEXHZ010000341.1:0-1376 GCF_040608315.1 Streptomyces sp. NPDC005195 | reverse complement strand
CCTGCCTTCGCCCGGTCGAGCATCTCGGCACCTCCGCCAGGCTCGCCGGACTCGACCCGGCCGAACGCCGCACCGCGCTGCTCACGCTGGTCCGCGAACTGGCCGCGGCGGTCCTCGGACACGCGTCCGCCGACGCGGTGGAGGCCGACCAGCTCTTCACGGAACAGGGCTTCGACTCCCTGACAGCGGTCGAACTGCGCAACCACCTCGCCACCGCGACCGCCCTGACCCTGCCGCCGACCCTGCTCTTCGACCACGCCACCCCCGACCTGCTCGCCGCCCACCTGGACGAACGGCTGCGCGACACCCCGGCCGCCCCCGCACCGGCGTCCGCCCCCGCCCACGGGCCCGCCCCGCGGTCCGGCGACACCCTCGCCGGACTGTTCCGGCGGGCCTGCGAGAGCGGCCGCGTCGACGAGGGGTTCGCGCTGCTGCAAGCCGCCGCGGACCTCAGGCCGACCTTCACCGCACCGGGGGAACTGACCGCCGGACCCGAGCCGATCCGGCTCTCCAAGGGCGAGAACGACGTACCGCTGGTCTGCTTCAGCTCCTACGTGGCCCTGGCCGGCGTCCACCAGTACGCACGGTTCGCCTCCGCCTTCCGCGGCGAACGCGACGTCTGGGCCCTGCCCACCCAGGGCTTCGGCACCGGTGAGGCGCTGCCCGCCACCTTCGCCGCCGCGGCGGCGCTGCACGCCGACGCGGTCACCCGCACGGTCGGCGACGGCCCCGTCGTCCTCCTCGGCTCCTCCTCAGGAGGCGTCCTGGCCCTGGCCGCCGCCCGGCACCTCCAGGAACAGGGCAGGCCCCCGGCCGCGGTGGTGCTCCTCGACACCTACATGCCCCGCCCCGACTCGCCGTTCCTGCGCTTCTCCCAGCAGATGCTGGGCGGCATGTTCGACCGCGAGTCGATGTTCGCCCACATGGACACCGACCGGCTGACCGCCATGAGCTGGTACGTCAGCCTCATCGGCGAGTGGGAACCCGGCCCCCTGGACACCCCCGTCCTGCTGGTGCGCTCCAGCGAACCCCCGGTCCCGGCCGAGACGACCGGCCCCATGGAACTCCACGAGTGGCAGGCGTCGTGGGAGCGGGCGCACACCGTGACCGACGTACCCGGCAACCACTTCACGATGATGGAGGCCCACGCCCGCAGCACCGCCACGGCCACCGCGGACTGGCTCAAGCACCTGGACTGAGCGCCTTCGCCGCGCTCCCGTGGCCCGCCCCTCCTGCCCCGCCCACCCCGCACCGGCGAAACACCGGCGCGGGGTGAGCGCGATGCCGGGCCGCCCGTCCCCGGCCCCGCCGGGTCCGACGAAGCAGGCACACTCCCGGCGGCGGGAGCCCTGCCCAGCCGCACACGTACCGCCCGC
>NZ_JBEXHZ010000340.1:0-1388 GCF_040608315.1 Streptomyces sp. NPDC005195 | reverse complement strand
ACCTCTTGGAGACCGCCATGCCCAGCACGCCCTCCCGCCCCGCCGTCCTGCTCGTCGAAAGCCGCCGGGCCGCCTTCACCGACAGCGTCCTCGCCCGCGACGACGTGGACGTCGTCCTGCTGCGCTTCGACTGCGTGCCGCTGAGCGAGGACTACCGCGAGCGCACCGCGCACCTGCCCACGTTCACCCTGCGCACCGCCGCCCCCCTGCACGAGGAGGCCGCCCGCTACCTGCGCTGGATGAAGGGCACCCGGGGCCTGCCCCGCCCGCGGTTCTTCTGCAACCCCAACGAGGCACTGCAGGACACCGCCCAGCGCTTCGCCGCCCTCGTCGACCTGCCGCACCTGACCCCCCGCCAGGTCGCCTGGGTCCGCAACAAGAAGACCATGAAGGACCGCTACGCCGAGCTCGGCATCCCGCACGCCGCCTACACGGCCGTGCACAGCCTCGACGACGTCGCCGCGTTCGGCGGCACGCACGGCTGGCCCCTCGTCCTCAAGCCCGTCGACTCCGACTCCTGCCTGCACACCTACCGCGTCGACTCCCCCGCCGCGCTCGCCGCGATCCCGCCGCTCGACCCCGCCCTGGACTGGATGGCCGAACAGTTCATCCGCGGCCGCGAGTTCCAGCTGTGCGCCGTCGTCGCCCGCGGCCGGGTCGTGGACGCCTACCTGTCGAAGAACCCCCGCCCGATCCTGGAGGTCCTCGACGGCGCGATCAACGCCAACATCACCTACGCGCCCGGCGAACACCTCCCCGTCGACGCACGGGCCCTGGCCCAGCGGCTCACCGACGGCCTGGACCTGCCCTTCGGCTACCTGCACGGCGAGTTCTTCCTCACCGACGACGGCTCCTTCTTCATGAGCGAGGTCGCCGCCCGCCTCAGCGGCTGCGAAGTCCCCGTCAACCACTCCCTCGCCTACGGGTTCGACTTCCTGCACGTCATCCTCGACACCTACCTCGACCGCGTCCCGCGGCCCGTCTACACCCGCGACCGGGCGGTCGGCGACCTGCTCCTGCCCACCCGGCCCGGCCGCGTGCTCCACATCAGCTCCGAGGAGGAACTGCTGCGGCTGCCCGGCGTGATCGGCGCCCACCTGGACGCCGCCCCCGGCGACGTCCTCGACCCGCCCCGCGCCTCCCACGCCTCCACCGGCTACGTCCACGTCGAGGGCGCCACCGCCGACCAGGTCGAACAGCGCATGCGGGCCGTCCTCGACCACTTCGAGCTGAAGGTGGACCACCCGTGAACGCCCTGAGCGCGCCCACCGCCCCGCCCGCCACGAGGACTTCGTTCTCGGTCCGCACAAGAAGAAGACCGAGGCGATGGCCGAGGCCCGTGAGGCCCAGGCGGCTCGCAAGGCCGAAGCGAAGGCCAACCCCGGTCG
>NZ_JBEXHZ010000339.1:0-1396 GCF_040608315.1 Streptomyces sp. NPDC005195 | reverse complement strand
CAGGGGCATTGCACGATTGGGATTGGTCCGGTTCGTCGGTCTCGAGTGTGACGTGTCGTCATGTCTGTTGTGCGGCAAGGGGTAGGGGAGAGCAAAGCAGGCACGGTGCTGGTGATCATGTGGTTGTCGAGACCCATGAGAACCGAGCGAGACCGTGCCTGCCCGAACATCATCGCCCATCCCTTCCGCACTGGAGCAACTGGGCTCCCGGACTGATCCCCTCACCTCTAGCGATGTTTCTGACCTGCGGCGTTTCCTGATCCTGGTCGCTGATCCCCGCGATGCGCGAGGACTGCGGTATCCGGCCCTCGCGTTGCTGTGC
This sequence comes from Streptomyces sp. NPDC005195, assembly GCF_040608315.1. Classification (NCBI taxonomy): domain Bacteria; kingdom Bacillati; phylum Actinomycetota; class Actinomycetes; order Kitasatosporales; family Streptomycetaceae; genus Streptomyces; species Streptomyces sp. NPDC005195. The sequence goes on along the minus strand of NZ_JBEXHZ010000339.1, from coordinate 1,074 downwards.
GCAGCCGTCTCGGCGGTGCTGACCGGGGCTCGCTCGCTCATCGCGATCAGCGAGTGGATCACGGATGCCCCGCAGCATGTGCTGGGTGTCCTCGGTTTCGCGGCCGATCCGCTTACCGGTCTGCGGCCGGTGCCGCATGCCGCCACCGTGCGTCGCTTGCTGCAGCGTGTGGACGGTGACGCGCTGGACGCGGCGATCAGCGCGTATCTGCAGGCCAGAACGCCGCCCCCGGTCGAGCCGGACGCGGAGAAGGAGCCGGTGCGGCGGGTGATCGCGGTCGACGGCAAGGTGGTCCGCGGTTCACGGACCCGGGCGGCCGCGGCGATTCAGCTGCTGGCGGCGATGGACCACCACGGCGTGGTCCTGGCCCAGCGGCAGGTCGCTTCCAAGAGCAACGAGATCCCTTCCTTCGCGCCGTTGCTGGACGGTCTCGAGCTGGAGAACTCGGTGGTGACCGCCGACGCCCTGCACACCCAGCACGGTCACGGGGCCTATCTGACCCGTCGCGGCGCGCACTACGTGGCCGTCGTGAAGAAGAACCATCCGGGCCTGTACGCCCAGGTCAGGAAGCTGCCCTGGCGGGACATCCCGCTCGGGCACCGCACTCGCGACCACGCCCACCACCGCGACGAGGTCCGCCGGCTCAAGGTCGCCGCGTTCAGCCACCTCGACTACCCCGGCGCCCGCCAGGCGATCCAAGTCGTGCGGTGGCGACGCGACTTGAGCACAGGGAAGCTGACCATCGAGCGCGTCTACCTGATCACCAGCCTGAGCGTCTTCGACGCCACCTGCACCGAGCTCGCCACCTGGATCAGAGGCCACTGGGGTATCGAGAACCTCCTGCACCATGTCCGGGACCGCACATTCCGCGAAGACGACTCCAAGGTCCGCACCGGCACCCTGCCCCGCGCCATGGCCTCCCTGCGCAACCTCGCCATCAGCGTCCTCCGCCAAGACGGCCAAACCAACATCGCCGCCGCCCTCCGCCACACCGCCCGCGACTACCACCGGCCCCTACGAGCCCTCGGTCTCACGTGACGAACCCAGACAGATCCCGATCATGCAATGACCCTG
>NZ_JBEXHZ010000338.1:0-1401 GCF_040608315.1 Streptomyces sp. NPDC005195 | reverse complement strand
CGGCGCCGGGCACGCGCCGACGGCGCGGAACGCCGGTCAGGCAGCAGACGGAGTGCCGCCCCGACCAGGACCGACGCAATGCTCGGGCCCGCCGAAGCCTCGCGGAACGCCGCACGCCCGCCTCATGCGGGGAGTCACCGCTCCTGACCGGCAGGGATCAGACGACCGAGTCCGGCCGCGGCGCGGCTTCCGCGTCGGACGTGAAGGTGATGCTGAGCCGGCAGTCCAGTGCCGAGGCGATGCGCTCCAGCAGGGCCAGGGTGGGCTGGTCCCGACCGGATTCGATGCGGGAGATCGCGGCTTGGCCGGTTCCGGCGAGTTCGGCCAGACGCGCCTGGGACATGCTTCGCTGCCGGCGCCAGAAGCGCACCAGGCCCGCGGCGTCACTCATCGTCCGGCGTCCGGGCTGTAGCGGGGCAGAACTGCTGTGTCGATCTTCCAGTCGCCGACCGTGATGGTCTCCGGGAACATGTAGTGCTGTCTGTTGTCGTAGGAGGCCACGCCGGCACGCCGTACGGGCGCCCAGTGGTGGACAGCGCTTCCGTCCCGGGGGTCGACGATGAGGTAGTGCGGCACTCCCATGGCCGGATAGTCGCGCAGCTTGCCCTCGTAGTCGTTGCTGGGGTTGGAACGGGAGACGATCTCGATCACCAGGTGGCAGCGGCGGGGATCGATCGCGTCGCTGTCAGCGGTGGCCTCTTCCTCATCGACCACGACAAGGTCCGGGACGCGCAGGATGCCGAGTGCGGCGTCTTCCATGTCGGTTTCGAGCATGAGGACCAGGTCCGTATCCAGCTGGGGGTCCAGCTGGATACGCAGACGGTGAGCGACCAGCTGATGCTGCTTCTTGGGGCCCATCATCATGAGCAGTTGACCGTGACTGATCTCCGGCCAGGCCAGTGGTTCGGGTTTGTCGAACGCCTCACGGAACTCTCGCAAGTGGTGGTAAATGCTCTGTTCCGGCATACCTCAACCGTACATGATGGAATCGTCATGTACGGTGCGGCTCCAGACCGCCGGTCCCGTGCCGGACCGGCGCATGCGGGGTGGCGCGGTGCGCTCAGCCGGCGCAGGGCGCCAGGCGCCACACTCCGGGGCGTACCTCCGACCAGCCCGCGGGCCGGTGGCCCTGGCCCTGCACCCGGTCGAGCCACCGCCGCGCGTAGGACTCCAGGCGCGGGTCGCGCAGGGTCGTCGCAAGTCCGAGGCAGTCGGCGAAGTGCGCCTCGGCCGCGTGGGCCCCGACGTTCTCCAGGGCCAGCAGGCCCAGCACCCGGTGTGCCTCGTAGCGGCCCCGGGGGTCGTCGGCCACCGCGTCGAGCGCGGGGGACAGCAGCGCCGCGGCCTCCTCCAGCCCGCCCGCGTCCAACTGCAGGTCGGCCAGGCCGACCAGGGCCCGGC
>NZ_JBEXHZ010000337.1:0-1423 GCF_040608315.1 Streptomyces sp. NPDC005195 | reverse complement strand
CTAGTGTGATGCGCCAGAAATCCTGAGGGTTAGTTCTGCTCTGTTTTCTGGTCGGTGGTTCCGATCTTGGTGAGGTAGTCGGCGAGGGAGTTGAGGATCTCGTCGGCTGTTTTGGTCCAGGTGAAGGGCCGCGGGTTCTCGTTCCAGGTGTCGATCCACGCGGTGATGTCGTCCTCCAGTGCCTTCACGGAGGTGTGGACGCCGCGACGGATGAGTTTGTCGGTCAGCAGGCCGAACCACCGCTCCACCTGGTTCATCCAGGAGGAGCCGGTGGGGGTGAAATGGACGTGGAAGCGGGGGTGTTTGCCGAGCCACGTCCTGATCTCGGCGGTGTTGTGGGTGGCGTAGTTGTCACAGACCAGGTGGACGTCAAGGCCGGTGGGCACCGCCTTGTCGATCGTGACCAGGAACTTCTTGAACTCGATGGCCCGGTGGCGGCGGTGCAGCTGCGATATGACCGTGCCGTCGGAGATGTTGAAGGCGGCGAACAGGCTGGTGATGCCGTGCCGGTAGTAGTCGTGGGTACGCCGCTCGGGCATGCCCGGCATCATCGGGAGCACCGGCTGCGAGCGGTCCAGCGCCTGGATCTGGGACTTCTCGTCCACGCACAGCACCACCGCCTTTTCGGGCGGCTGGTGGTACAGGCCGACGACATCGACGACCTTCGCGACGAACTGCGGGTCGGTGGAGAGCTTGAACGCGTCCTGGAGGTGCGGCTTGAGGTCGAACCGCTTCCAGATCCGCCCGATGGTCGATTTCGACAGGCCCGTGCGCTGGGCCATCGAGGCCCGCGACCAGTGCGTATCCTTGCCCGGAGTGGACTCCAAGGTCGCCACGACGACGTCCTCGACCTGATCCAGCAGGATCGAGGGCGGCCGGCCCACCCGGGGCTCGTCGGACAGTCCCTCCAGGCGCTTGGCGATGAACCGGGCACGCCAGCGTTCCACCGTCGACTCATCAACACCCAAGTCAGCCGCGGCCTGCCGGTTCGTCCCACCCTCCGCACAGCGCAGCACGATCCTTGCGCGCAACGCCAGATACTGGGCGGTCTTCGCCCGCCTCGCCCACCGGATGAGCTGATCCCGCTCAGCCTCACTCAGGACCAGGTCAGCCTTCGGCCGACCGATACGAGCTGCATCCTCAAGCCCGGCCAGCCGATCAGCGGCAAACTTCCCGCGCCACTTCCTCACCGTCGACATCGTCACGCCGACCTCTGCCGCCACACGCGCATTCGGCGCACCGTCCGCGCACGCCAGCACAATCCGCGCCCGCTCCACAAAACGTGGCGCCACCGCCCCACGGACCCACCGGAACAACTCCGCGCGCTCCTCAGCGGACAGGACGACGTCAACAGCACGAGGACCCGGCGACATGAAAACAGCCTAGTGATTTATCGGCGAAATTTCTGGCGCATCACACTAGT
>NZ_JBEXHZ010000336.1:0-1431 GCF_040608315.1 Streptomyces sp. NPDC005195 | reverse complement strand
CGAGGCGGAATACCGCTCGTCGGCGGTCTTCTGAAGCAGCGTCAGCGATTCCCGCGGGGTGAGAGCCTCGTCCCCCAGCCGGTCCAGGGCCAGGCGGTACTCCTCGGTCTCGTCCCGGTCCTCCAGGAAGTTCGCGCTCCTGATGTGCTCCAGGTAGACGATGTCGGGCAGGTCGAGACCGCCGAAGCGGAGATAGGTGATGGGGATGGCGGGCGCGGACGCGTTCGTCACGTCCAGGGGAACGATCTGCAACGTCACGTGGGGGCGCTGAGCCATGTCCACGAGGTACTGCAGTTGCTCGCGCATCACGTCGCGGCTGCCCAGCACCCGCCACAGGACCGACTCGTCGATGACCGCCCACAGCTGTGGGGCGTCATCACGACGCAGCAACTCACGTCGGCGCGTGCGCAGTTCCACGCGGCGCTGCACCTCGCCGGCCGGTGCCGTGGGCAGACCCCGCTCCACGACCGCCTTGGTATAGGCCGGAGTCTGGAGCAGCCCGGGGACGTACTGGATCTCGAAGGTGCGGATGGCGGCAGCGGCCTCCTGCAGCCCCACCAGCCGGTCGAACCACTCGGGCATCAACCGCTTGTCGTAGCGCTGCCACCATCCCGGCTCACCGGCCCGCTGCAACAACTGGAGCAGGACCGACGCCTCGTGGCCGTCGGTGTCGTAGAGGTCCAACAACGCGCGGACGTCACCCTCCGCCGGGGGACGGCGACCCTTGCCCGCCTCGATGCGCGACAGCTTCGCCGGACTGAACCCGATGGCACGGGCGGCCTGTTCCTGCGAGAGGCCGACATCCTCGCGGATACCGGTGAGTTGGACGCCGACCAGCATCTTCAGCAGGGTCGGGGCCGGCTCGGTCCGCTTCAGATACGGTTCGAGGCGGGAGATACGAGGTGACTCGGCGGACATCCTTACTCCCTGTGGACCGGCAGACGAGAAGAACCCATCCTCGCATCCCTCGGCCCTGTCTCGCATATTCCGGCACAAGTGGAACCGTATGGCTCCGCTTCACACCAGGTGATCGAACTCCCCGTCCTTCGCCCCGGCCAGGAAGGCGGCCAGTTCGGAGGCCGTGTAGATGAGGGCCGGCCCGTCGGGGTCGCGTGAGTTGCGCAGCGCCACCCCTCCCTCGTCCAGGGGTGCCACCTCGACGCAGTTGCCCTCGGCGTTGCTGTACCGGCTCTTCACCCAGCGGACACCCAGCGAACTGGCCCGCGTTCCGTTTCGCACTGATGACACCGGACTCTCCTTGCTCACGTTCCACCACGGTGTACACGTCGACCTCCCGCCGGGTCGGACCGATCCCGCGCGGTCCTGTTCCAGCCACAACCTGTGCAATTTCCCGTGAAATTGCACGACGGGCGTCGACAGGATGGATAATAGCTCGGGCGTCAACCGCACCGTTGACGCACCGGACCTGAC
>NZ_JBEXHZ010000335.1:0-1437 GCF_040608315.1 Streptomyces sp. NPDC005195 | reverse complement strand
TGCGGCGCCGCGGCCCCCCCCGCTACCCGCCCCCCGCCCGCCCGGGGCGGCGGCGGGGGGGGGGGGGGGGGGTGGGGCGGCGGACGGCCTCGAGACGGCGGCACCCCCTGAAGGGCGGCGGGACGCCCTTCAGGACGGCGACAGCCCCTGAGAGGGCGGCGCACAGCCCCCTGAGGGCGGCGGGCAACCTCACACCCCGTTCTGTGACCTGCGCCCTGTCGCCGTCACGACGGCCGCCCTTACGTTTGACTGCCCACGCGCCTGCCCCCTCCCGGCGCCACGAGGCCCGACCCGGTCGGGCACGGGCACGGCGGGCACCTGCGAAGGACGGTCACCATGCCCAGCGAACTCTCACCCGTCATCAGCGCCTCCGCGCGCTGGCTGCTGTCGGCGTTCCCGCCGGCGGCCGGCTCGCTGAACCATGCCCTGGCCGAGGCCCAGGCGCAGCACGCGGTCACCATCGCCGCCGCGCTGCGCTACCCCACCCCGCTGGACGCCGAACTGCTCAGCCTGCTCGGCCCCGGAGGCTCGGGCCGCCTGGACTACGTGACCGGCGCCGACGTGCACGCGCCGACCGGAGCCGAATACCTCTGGCGCACCTGGGTCGACGAGACCGTCGTCAGCTGGGCGGCCTGCCTGCTGGCCGACGCCGACCTCGCCGCGGTGGCGACGGCCTGCCTGGCCGCCACCCACCACGGCAGCGACGGCATCGGCAGCGCACGCCGGCTCACCGTCCCCAGCCCCCGCGACCACCGGGCGGCACCCCTGCTGCGTCACCCGGATCTCCTCGGCCCGATCGCCGGCCTCCACCGCGAGAGCCTGCTCGGCCTGCTGGACACCACCCCGGCGGCCGGCGCACCCGGCCCGAGGTGAGCGCCCGCCGCGGTCGCCACGGTCAGGGTGCCGCGAAGAGGCCCGGGAAGCGGGGAGCGAGCCAGGGCCTGCGTCCCCAGACGGTGATGCCGCCCCGCCCGATGGCGCTCCACTGGCCACGGCGGCCGAGCGCCATCAGCAGGAAGGTGACCGGCTCCGTCAGGATGGTGCAGTCCGGCCGGGCCGGCGGCCGCGGATCGACCTGTACGACCCCGTCGGTCACCGTCACACCGAACCGGGTGCCGCCCCGCAGCCGGATCGTGTAGCGGGCACTCAGCCCGGCCGTACGGGCGGTGTCGGTCACCCGCGGCATGGCGGTGAGCAGGAACGGCACGGTCAGCCCGACCCGGGCACGGTCGATCATGTGCGGACGGCCCAGCGCGCGGGCGAGGTCGTATCCATGGCCCAGCATGTGGGTCAGCAGGTAGGACCCCAGCACGTCGGCGTCCATCGGGCCCAGCGGGGTGACGAGGGTTCCCCGCGCGGCACCCGCGTCCCACGCCTTCAGATACGCCTCGGCCTGCGCCTCGATCATCGCGGCCAGCGGCCGCGCCCTGCGCTCGC
>NZ_JBEXHZ010000334.1:0-1438 GCF_040608315.1 Streptomyces sp. NPDC005195 | reverse complement strand
GAGGAGATCTCCGCCCGCAACGCTCCCGGCTGGCAGGCGGCCTTCGCCACCGCGCACGCCGAGTCCCTGCTGCGGCTCGGCGACCTCGCCGGTGCCCGGCGGGAGGCGACACGTGCCATCGAGCACCTCGCCGGCCGCGGCGGCCCGTTCCTCCTCGCCCCGCTCGCCCTGCTGGTCCTGGCCCTCACCGAACAGGGCGAGTACGCCACGGCGGCCCTGCACCTGCACCCCACCCTGCCCGGCGAGCCGTACTCCACCGTGCACGCCCTCGCCTTCCTGCGCGCCCGCGGCCGCTACCACCTGGCCACCGGGCGCCCCCAGGCAGCCCTGGAGGAGTTCCTGGAGGCGGGCAGGACCGCGGCCCGCTGGGCGGCCGACCAGCCCGAACCGCTGCCCTGGCGCACCGACGCGGCGGAGGCACTGCTCCTGCTCGGACGTCCCGGCGAGGCACAGGCCCTGGTCGCCGACCAGCTCGCCCTCCCGGCAGCCGCAGGGGCGCGGGTGCGCGGGGTGACACTGCGCCTCAGCGCGGCCACCGCCGAGCCCCGGCGCCGTGTCGAGCTGCTGGCCGGCGCGGTCGACGAGCTCCGCGACTACGGGGACCGCCTCGAACTCGCCCGCGCCCTGGCCGACCTGGGCAGCGCGCTGCGCCTGAACGGCGAGGGAACCCGGGCGGGGACGATCACCCGGCGGGCCTGGCAACTGGCGGGAGACTGCGGCGCGGTGCCGCTGCGCGAGCGGATACGGCCCGTCGACGGCCCGGAGCGTGCCGCGCGTCCCGTCCGCAGCCGGGACACCGCCCGGCTCAGCGGTTCGGAGGAACGGGTGGCGGCCCTCGCCGCCCAGGGGCACACCAACCGGGAGATCGCGGTCAAGCTCTTCGTCAGCCCCAGCACGGTCGAGCGCCACCTCACCTGCGTCTACCGCAAACTCGGCATCGCCCGCCGCCAGGACCTGCCCTCGGACCTGCGCACCCGCACGTTCGAACAGGCCGGTCACTGAGGCGGACCGCACGGGCCCGGTGACGGCACACCCACCGCGCTCCTCGCGCGGCGGGAGACCCGCGCCGGGCACATATCTGCCGGACACACGGGTGCCGGGCACACATCCGCGGGCCGCGCACCTGACCGGCACACACCTGCGAGGCCGCACACTTGAGGGGCCGCACGTCTGCCGGAACGCATGTCTGCCGGGCGCGGGTGACGGTCTGAACTCACCCCGGGCGCGGCGCAGTTCGTGGTGCGTGCCGCAGTACGCCGGCACATCCCGGACGGGGGGCCTGGGGCGGGGCCGGACGGCCGTGGGGCGCGGACCGGCGGGGGAGTGGACACCGTGGGGGAGCGAACCGGGCTCATCCTGGGACAGGAGATCCTCGGCGGTCCGCCGCACGCCGCGTCCGGTGGGCGCCTCCTCCACCGCGATGCCGCCGCGGGGTGTG
>NZ_JBEXHZ010000333.1:0-1440 GCF_040608315.1 Streptomyces sp. NPDC005195 | reverse complement strand
GCTAGTGCCGCGTCAGGTAATGTTTGCCCTGTTGTGATGTGACGCGCCGTCTGGGTCCTGGGCTGAGCGGCGTGTTTCGGTCACCCTGTCTGGGTGGCGGTACGAGTGCAGGTCCGTGAGATCGATGACGATGAGGGGCGGCAGCTGCTGCGGATCATCCGCAGGGGCACCGGGTCGGTGGTGACCTGGCGGCGGGCCCAGATGGTGCTGCTGTCCGCGCAGGGCATGCCGGTGGCGAGGATCGCCGAGGTGTCGTTCACCAGCGACGACCGTGTCAGAGACGTGATCCACAATTTCAACGCGGACGGCTTCGACTCGCTGTACCCCAAGTACAAGGGCGGCCGGCCGAAGACGTTCACACTGCCTGAACGTCGCGAGATCAAGAAGATCGCCAAGTCCAAGCCCACCGAGCACGACCTGCCCTTCTCGACCTGGAGTCTGACCAAGCTGGCGGACTTCCTGGTAGCCGAGGGGGTGGTCGACGACATCAGCCACGAGGGTCTGCGCATTCTGCTCCGTGAGGAAGGCGTCTCCTTTCAACGCCTGAAGACCTGGAAGACCTCGCGCGATCCGGACTACGCGGCCAAGAAGGCCCGTGTCGAGCACCTTTACGCGATCGCCGACGGCGAGGTCATACCCGAGGATGACGAACCCGAAGTCATCTTCTGCATGGACGAGTTCGGACCCCTCAATCTAATGCCGCACCCGGGTCGGCAATGGGCCGAACGCGGAGGCAAGCACAAGGATCCCGCCCGTGAGCCCCGCCGACGGCGCCGGGCGACCTACAACCGCTACGGCGGGGTCCGGCACCTATTCGCCGCTCTTGACCTGGCCAAGGACAGGCTCTACGGCCACGTCAAGCCGGTCAAGAAGCGGACGCAGTTCCTGGAGTTCTGCCGCTACCTGCGCACCCTCTACCCGCGTGAAATCCGGATTGCGATCGTCGGCGACAACTTCTCCCCGCACCTAACCACGAGGAAGTGCCAGCGTGTTGGCATCTGGGCTGCGGCGAACAACGTGGAGATGGCCTACACCCCGACCAACAGCTCCTGGCTCAACCGCATCGAGGCTCAGTTCACGGCCCTGCGCTACTTCACCCTCGACGGCACGGACCACGCCGACCACAAGGAACAGGGCAGCATGATCCGCCGCTACATTATCTGGCGAAACAACCACGCCGAGGACCAGCGCCTACGTGCCGTCATCGACAGGGTAAACGTCGCCTGACTCGAGACTAGTTGAGTTACCAGCCGAACTCGGGCGGCCCGACAACTCGCGCATCAACCTGAGCCGCAAGCCAAGCAGCCCGCTCGTCATGGCCGGGTCGTGCATGAATGAAGACGGTGTGCTCAGCTGCCCACTCTTCGCAGTGGATATCGTGGCTGTTGCAGACAACTTGCAACTCGGCGTACTTGTATTCCTCGTCCAGTCCAAGCTCAG
>NZ_JBEXHZ010000332.1:0-1441 GCF_040608315.1 Streptomyces sp. NPDC005195 | reverse complement strand
GGCGAGGGCGGCCGCCAGCGCGTCGTAGGCGTCGACGACCAGCTCGGTGAGCAGGCTGTCCCGGTTGGCGAAGTAGCGGTAGAGCGCCGGTCCCGTCATGCCCAGCTGTCTGGCGACGGCGTTGAGCGACAGTGCCTCCGGGCCGCCCTCGGCCAGCTGGCGCAGCGCCGCCGCCTTCACTTCCTCCCGCACCTGCGCGCGGAACCGATCGCGCGGGCCCGGTCCCGTCCGGCTCTCCGTGGTCACGTCATCGCCTCTTCTGTCGCTCGTCGGAATGGCACTTGACGTACCCAGTGTAGAGGGGCAAGCTTTCGTTAGAACCTATAACGCAAGCGTGATGCTCTAACGAAAATGTCCGCCGAACTGAGGAGCCGACCGTCATGGACAGCCACACCACCGCGAACCTGGTGACCGAGGTCGTACTCCCGGGAGTCGTGGAGCCCGCCGGACTGCAGGTCCGAACGCGCCCCGCGCCCGAGCCGGCGGCCGGTGAGGTCCTTCTCGCGCTGGAGGCTTCCGGGGTCTCCTTCGCCGAGCAGCAGATGCGCCGCGGCAAGTACTACGACCAGCCTCCCTTCCCCTTCGTGCCCGGTTACGACCTCGTCGGTGTCGTGCTCCGGGTCGGCGCGGGGGTCGACGCGTCCTTGGCCGGCCGCCGCTTCGCGGCGCTGACCAAGGTGGGCGGCTGGGCCAGCCTGGTCGTGCTGCCCGTCACCGACCTGGTCGAGGTGCCCGGCGGGCTCGACCCGGCCGACGCCGAGACGCTCGTCGTCAACGGCATCACCGCCTGGCAGATGCTGCACCGCGTCGCCGGCGTCAGGGCCGGCGGAACCGTGCTCGTGCACGGCGCGAACGGCGGGGTGGGCTCGACCCTCGTCCAGCTCGCCGCCCACGCCGGAATCCGCGTCATCGGCACCGCCTCCCCCCGCCACCACGACGCGGTCCGCGCGCTCGGCGCCACGCCGCTCGACTACCGGGACGCCGATCTGCCCGCCCGTGTACGGGAGTTGGCGCCCGGTGGCGTCGACGCGGTCTTCGACCACGTCGGCGGTGACGGCATCGTCGACTCCTTCCGGCTGCTGGCCCGCGGCGGGATGCTCGTGTCGTACGGCTCGGCCTCGACGCGGGACGCCGCCGGATCCTCCAAACTGCCGGTCCTCAAGCTCGTCGGCCGGCTCCTCCTCTGGAAGGTGCTGCCCAACGGCCGGCGCACGCACTTCTACAACATCTGGGCGGGCAAGCGCCGCGCCGCGGCCTTCCAGGACCGGTTGCGCACCGACCTCGGGCAGGTGTTCGCGCTGCTCGCCGACGGCGCCATCACGGCGCAGGTCGCGGCCCGCGTCCCGCTCGGCCGGGCCGCGGAGGCCGTCCGCCTGGCGGAGTCCGGCACCGTCACCGGCAAGGTCGTCCTCGTCCCGGACCCCCGGACCCGCCCGGAGGC
>NZ_JBEXHZ010000331.1:0-1443 GCF_040608315.1 Streptomyces sp. NPDC005195 | reverse complement strand
GCCCACGGCTACACCGGCGCCCCCGCCGCCACCGGCGAACGCTTCCTGCCCGACCCGATGGCCGGCCCCGGGCCGACCGCCCTCATGTGGCGCACCGGCCGCGCCGCCCGTATCGACGCCGACGGCCGACTGAGCGTCCTCGGGCCGCCCCCGGCCGACGACCCCTTCGCCGACGAGTACGCCACCTTCGTCGTCCTGTCCGACGCCCGCGGCCGGCACGCCCTGTGGCCGGCCTGCGTACCCGCCCCCGAGGGCTGGCACGAGACCCACGCCGAGGACCTGTACGAGCTGTGCCTGGACCACCTGCAGACCACCCGCTGAGCCGGCCCCGTGCCCGCCGGCACCCACCACACCCGCCCCCGCACCCGTAGCCGTAAGGGACCCGCCATGACCGTCATCGCCCCCGCCCGCCCCACGAGTTCCTCCCGCCCGGCCGCCGCCCCCGCGGGTCCCCTGCCCGCCCCGGAGCAGGCCGGCGACCCCCGCCACCACGTCCTCGACCTGACCGCCCGCGAGGCCCGCGCCGCGCACGCCCTGGCCGCGTCCTGCGCGAAGACGTTCAAGGCCGCCGACGACCCCCGGTTCGTCGACGAGGCCCCGGTGATCGCCCACGAACTGCCGCTCGCGGTGCGCCGCCACCTCAACTCCGCCCGCCGCGACGAGAACACCCACGCCACCCTGGTCCGCGGCCACCTCGTCGACCAGGCGGCCCTGGGACCCACCCCCGGGCACTGGAGCGCGGCGGACACCGAGGCGAGCCAGGTCCACGGCTGCCTGCTGGTGCTGTACGCGGCGCTGCTCGGCGACATCACCGGCTGGGCCACCCAGCAGGCCGGCCGGCTGGTGACCGACATCCTGCCCAGCAAGGGCTACGAACACAGCCTCGTCTCCGCCTCCAGCGCACGGGAACTGGCCTGGCACACCGAGGACGCCTTCTCCCCCCACCGGGCGGACTGGGTCGGCCTGTTCGCACTGCGCAACCCGGGCCGGGTGCCGACCACCGTCGCCCACGTCGACGTACGCCAGGTGCCCGCCGCCGTGCGCGCGGTGCTGGCCCAGCCCCGGTTCGCCGCCCTGCCCGACACCTCCCACGAGTTCACCGCCGACGCTCCCGCGGCCGAGCCGGTCGCCGTCCTGTCGGGCCACCGCGACCTGCCGGTGCTCCGCGTCGACCGGGACTTCTTCACCGCGCTGCCCGGCGACCGGGAGGCCGGACGGGCCCTGGCCTGGCTGGTGGCGCACCTGGACGCCCACCTCACCGACGTGCTGGTGCCCACCGGCGCCGTCTGCTTCCTCGACAACCGCAACGTGGTGCACGGACGGCGCCCCTTCAGCGCCGGCTTCGACGGATCCGACCGCTGGCTCAAGCGCGTCAACCTCGTCCGCGACCTGCGGCGCACCCGGCCCGGCCGCCTCGACGGCGCCACCCGCGTCATCGGCTGA
>NZ_JBEXHZ010000330.1:0-1449 GCF_040608315.1 Streptomyces sp. NPDC005195 | reverse complement strand
GGGCGCTGTCGGGGCGGGTGTGGCGGGGGCTGAGGGGGACGTAGTCGAGGTCGCACTCGGGGGCAGGGCGGTGCAGGTTGAGGGTGGCGGGCACGGTGCCGCTGTCCAGGGCGAGCGCGGCGACGGCCGCGTTGAGTGCTCCGGCGCCGCCGACCAGGTGCCCGGTCTGTGGTTTGACGCTGCTGATCTGGGCGGACTTGGCGGCGGTGCCGAGCGCGTCGTGCAGGGCGACGGTCTCGCTGGCGTCGCCCTGCAGGGTGGCGCAGCCGTGGGCGGCGATGTAGCCGCCGTCGGGGAAGGGCCGTTCGGCGTCGCGCAGGGCGCGGGTGATCGCGCGGGCCAGGCCGCGGGCGCGGGGCTGGGGGCTGGGCGGGCGGACGCAGTCGTTGCCGGCGCCGAATCCGGTGACCTCGGCGTAGCAGTGGGCGCCGCGGGCCAGGGCGTGTGCGCGTTCCTCCAGGACGAGCAGGGCGGCGCCCTCGCCGAACACGGATCCTGAGCGGTCGCGGTCGAAGGGGCGGAAGGCCTCTGGGCCGAGGTCGGTGCGGGTGCTCAGGACGCCGAGGCCGTCCATCTTGGACATCGCCCACCAGCCGGTGGCGTCGTCGTAGCCGCCGGCGAGGACGATGTCGGCCTCGCCGCGGCGGACGGTGCGCATGGCCCGGCCGATCGCCATCGCGCCGGAGTCGGCGGTGCCGGCGAAGTAGGCGTTGGCGCCGCGGATGCCGTACTTCTCGGAGATGTGGAAGGCGGCGGCGGGCTGCAGTCCCTCCACGAAGAAGAGGGGGGCGACGACCGAGGAGGCGGTGCGGCCGAGGCGGTGCAGGTCGGGGGTGCCGTCGTCGGCGCGGACGGCCTGGAGCTGGGCGATGAGTTCGTCCATGCGGGGCATTTCCTTGTTGCTGCCGAGGAAGAGCCCGGTGCGCCCGCCCAGGTCGCTCTCGCCGTCCAGGCCCGCGTCGCGCAGGGCGAGGGTGGCGCCGGCCAGGGCGAGTTGGTCGCCGCGGCACAACATGCGCAGGGTGCGCCGGCTCGCCCACCGGGTGGGGTCGAAACCGTGGATCTCGGCGCCGATGCCGGTGCGCAGCGGGGCCGGGTCGTAGGCGCGCAGCGGGCCGACGCCGCAGCGGCCCTCCAGCAGGCTGTCCCAGGTCTCGGCGGCGCTCTGGCCGATCGCGGTCATCAGGCCGATGCCGGTGACCATCACGCGGCGGCGCTGCTCGCTCATGCTGTGCCCTCCCGGGTCGTGGTGGCGCCGACCAGGGTCAGGGCGCGGACGGTGGCGACCACCCGGCCCTCGACCCGGGCGGTGGCCCGGCATGCGGTGCGCTGCGGGCTGTGTTCGCTCACCTCGACGGTGAGGTGGACCTGGTCGCCGGGGCCGACGAAGTGCTTGAAGCGGACCCCGCGCACGCCGGCCAGGTGCCAGGCGCCGGGGCCGGCGGCGGC
>NZ_JBEXHZ010000329.1:0-1455 GCF_040608315.1 Streptomyces sp. NPDC005195 | reverse complement strand
CCCTGAAGCGCGCACTCGACGGCCGGCCTGCCGGCGGCCCCCGTGGCGCCACACCGGCCGATCGCCACCGCCCTGCCCTCGCACTGTGCCACCTGCACGGTCGTCACCGCTTCTCTTCTCTCGCGACGGGTGAGGAGTGCCGCGAGAGACACCGTCGGCGCCCGCGACGAACACCGGCCCACAGAGCGGGGGCACCCCGCACCACAGGGCGCGCTCATGGCGTGCCGCCCGGGCCGACCTCGTAGACGGTACACTAAACGCAGAAAATCCTGCACTTGTTGAGTTGTGGGGACCACCACTGCCGTATCCTCGACACGTCCGCCCGTACAGACCGCGCAGAACAGAAGCCAGTACAGACCTCACAGAACAGAAGGCGACGGGCCCCCGGTGACTCCCAGCGCATCGCGAGAAGACGGCCGACCGCGGTTGCGGGCGGACGCCGCGCGTAACCGTGACCAGATCCTGGCCGCCGCGCGTGCCGCCTTCCGGGAGCTGGGCACCGCTGCCCCCCTGGACGAGATCGCCCGCCGCGCCGGTGTCAACATCGCCACGCTCTACCGGCGTTTCGCCGACCGTGACGCACTCGTCCGGCAGGTCGTCGTCGACGGCTTCGCCCTGGTGCTCCGCACCGTGCGCGTGGCACTCGACACCGCGCCCCGCGACCCGCTGTCCGCCATCGGGGAATTCCTGCTCACCCTCGTGGACGAGCGGGAGATGCTCGTCCTGCCCCTGATCGGCGGGCCCGTCACCGACGATCCCGAGGCCGCGGCCCTGCAGCGTGAGATCGAGGCCGCCCTGGAGGATCTCCTGTCCACGGCCCGCGCCCAGCGCGTGATCCGCCCGGACGCGACAGCGGTGGAGCTGATCGCCACCGGAGCGCTCTCCTGCCGCCCGCTCCCCCACCTCCCCGTCGAACAGGCCGGCGCCCTCGCCGCCCGTCACGTGCGCATCTTCCTGGACGGCCTGCGTCCGGACGGTGCCCGGCCGCTCCCTCCCCCTCCCACGAACGAAAACCTCACCGTCCACCTGCACCCCGTCAAGGGCGGCGACCGCGGGAACGGTCCCTCGGAGGTGTGACCGGGTCCTACCTCACCTCCCGTTCGGGGAGCGGGACCGGGCCGTCCCCCGTACGGCGACGGCCCTGGGACCCTCAGTCCCTCCCGCGCAGCTCCTCGTAGGGGATGCGCGAGAGATGAAGGACCTCGCCGAGCGTCCCCCACTCGTCGCCTCCCAGTTTGGTCAACGGGCGCAGACGTGCGGAACTCGGCCGTCGGCCGGCCATGAACTCCTCGTGGACCGCCATGTGGAGCACCCGTCCGAAGACCACCGTGGAGTTCCCCAGACGCAGCGTCGTGTGCGACCCGCAATACCGGACGACGGGCGAATCGGGCCCTCAGGGCGGTCGCACATGCAGGCGGGGTTACCGGTGGATGCCCGCGTAGCCGAACAAGCTCA
>NZ_JBEXHZ010000328.1:0-1459 GCF_040608315.1 Streptomyces sp. NPDC005195 | reverse complement strand
CCCAATGCCGTTGCCATAGACGGGTTTTCGCAGTACGTCGGTACTCATGAGCAGATTACGGCCGTCGCTGCTGCCTGATGTTGGACTGGGGGCGTTGACGCGATGGTGTCCGCCGGAGTTGGTGGACCAGGCGATAGACAAGTGCGAACGGCAGGAGCGACGGCGACGGCTGCTGCCGGCACGCACGGTGGTGTTCTTCGAGCTCGCGCGGTGCCTGTTCCCCGGGGAGGGCTATGCGTCGGTCTACGAGCATCTCCTGCCGCATGACGGCGAGTTGGACCTTTACCTCACGCAGCGCGGGTTCCGTGTCCCGAACAAGTCCTCGCTGTGCAAGGCTCGCCGCAGGTTGGGTCCCGAGGTGATGGAGGAAGTGTTCCGGCAGGTCGCGGGGGCTGTCGCGGACCGGGAGGACTGCCCGACGGCCTTCTGGCGCGGGCTGCGGTTGGAGGCGTTCGACGGCACTGTCCTGGACGTCGCCGACACCGCTGGCAACGCGGGCGAGTTCACCCGTCCTGCCGGAGGAAGCGGTCCCGGCGGGTATCCCCAGGCCAGGGTGGTCGCCCTGATCGAATGCGGTACCCACGCGGTCGTCGACGCCGTCGTCGGCGGGCAAGGACAGGGTGAGTCGACCCTGGCGATGGCCCTGGCTCCGTCGGCGGGCCCGGAGACGCTGGTGTTGGCGGACCGGGCCATGCCCGGGGTCGTTTTGTGGTCCGCGTTCCGCCAGGCCGGAGCGCATCTGTTGTGGCGGCTGAAACGAACGACCGGGCAACGGGTCGATACGATACTGCCCGATGGCAGCTATCTGACCAGCATGGACCTGGACAAGAACCATCAGGCCGACTACCGCCGTTGTGGCGAGGAGCCGCCGGGGCCAGTGGTCATGCGCGTCATCGAGTACACCATCGAGGGCAGTGACGAGGTGTATCGCCTGGCCACGTCTCTGCTGGATCCGGAGACGGCTCCCGCTCACGAATTAGCCGTTTTGTACCATGAAAGGTGGGAAAGTGAAGGCGCCTTTGCGGAGATCAAGACTGCGCAGCGCGGCTCACGGGCGGTGCTGCAGTCCAACTATCCCGATGGGGTTCGCCAGGAGATCTGGGCTCATCTGATCGTCCATCATCTGACCCGCGATCTGATGCATCATGCCGCCACCAACACGCGAACACCCCTGGACCCGGAGCGGATCTCCTTCCGCGGAGCGCAGCGGTTGGTCCGACGGGACCTGTCCCCGCTGATTTCCCCCCTCTGACCAGCGCCGACGCGTCCAACAGGCCGCCGGAAAGCTCGCCGCCCGACCCAACGGGCCGCGCCGCCCGCGCAGTTACCCACGTGTGGTGAAACGCCGGACGACCCAGTTCCCCACGAAGAAACCCCCTGACCAGGGCATTCGCCTACCTGCCGGAGGATTTGCCATCGCCATTCGGGCCCGGGCCCCGTAAAGGCAACGGCATTGGGT
>NZ_JBEXHZ010000327.1:0-1462 GCF_040608315.1 Streptomyces sp. NPDC005195 | reverse complement strand
GTGCGCCTCGACGGCGTCGACGTCGGCCGGGGTGAGGCCCGCGGAGGTGAGGGCGGCGCGGATGACGCGCTGCTGGGCGGGGCCGTTGGGCGCGGTCAGTCCGTTGGAGGCGCCGTCCTGGTTGACGGCGGTGCCGCGGACCACGGCGAGGACGGTGTGGTGGTTGCGGCGGGCGTCGGACAGCCGCTCGACGACGAGGACGCCGACGCCTTCGGACCAGCCCGTTCCGTCGGCGCCGTCGGCGAACGCCTTGCAGCGTCCGTCGGGGGCGAGGCCGCCTTGGAGGCTGAACTCGACGAAGGCGCCGGGGTTCGCCATGACGGTGACGCCGCCGGCCAGTGCGAGGTCGCACTCGCCGGTGCGCAGGGACTGCACGGCGAGATGGAGGGCGACGAGCGAGGAGGAGCAGGCGGTGTCGACGGTGACCGCGGGGCCTTCGAGACCGAGCGTGTAGGCGACGCGACCGGAGACGACGCTTCCGGCGCCGCCGGTCAGCAGGTGTCCGCCGAGGCCTTCGGGGACCTCGGTGAGGCCCGAGCCGTAGCCGGAGCTTCCGGCGCCGACGAAGACGCCGGTCCGGCTGCCCTTGAGGCCGGTCGGGTCGATGCCGCCGCGCTCCAGCGCCTCCCAGGACGTCTCCAGGATCAGGCGCTGCTGGGGGTCGATCGCGAGGGCCTCGCGGGGGCTGATGCCGAAGAACGGGGCGTCGAAGCCGGCGGCCTCCCGCAGGAAGCCGCCCGAACGGGTGTCGCTGGCCGCGAGGAGGGTCTCCAGGTCCCAGCCGCGGTCCTCGGGGAATCCGGAGACCGTGTCGAGGCCGCCGGAGACGATCCGCCACAGTGCCTCGGGCCCGGCCACGCCGCCCGGCAGGCGGCAGCCCATGCCGACGATGACGACGGGGTCGGTGTCGGTGGCGGTGGCCGCCGGGAGGTGCGCGGCGGCGGCGTCGCGGGGGTCGGTGCCGAAGAGTTCGTCGCGCAGCCGGGCGGCGACGGCCAGCGGGGTGGGGTGGTCGAAGACGAGGGTGGAGGGCAGCGGTACCCCGGTGGCGCCGGTGAGTTCGTTGCGCAGCTCGACCGCGGTCAGGGAGTCGAAGCCCAGTTCGCGGAAGGTCCGCCCGGGGGCGACGGCCGCGGTGCCGGTGTGGGCGAGCACGGTGGCGGCGTGCTCGCGGACCAGGTCGAGGAGGGCCGTGTCGCGGTCCTCGGCCGGCAGCGGGCCGAGCCGTTCGCGCAGGGCGGCGCCCGCGCTCGTGGTGTCCGCCGCCGGGCCGGTGCCGCGCAGCGCGTCGGAGGCCTCCGGCAGTGCGGACAGCAGGGGGCTGGGGCGGCCGGTCGTGAACGCGGGAACGAAGCGGTCCCAGTCCATGTCGGCCACGACCACGGTGGTGTCGCCGAGTTCGAGGGCGCGGGAGAGGGCGCGCAGGCCCGCGTCGGGCTCCAGCGGCCGCAGTCCGCGGCGG
>NZ_JBEXHZ010000326.1:0-1468 GCF_040608315.1 Streptomyces sp. NPDC005195 | reverse complement strand
CGGGGCGACGGCCATCGGCGCGGTGGGATTCGTGCCGCCGCCGCCCGCCGCGGGCGCGGTCCACTTCTGGTTGGCGCCGCCCGTACAGGTCCAGATCTGTATCGGGGCGCCGTTCGCCGAGGTGTTGCCCGTGACGTCGGCGCACTTGTTGGCCTGCGGATTGACGATGTCGCGGGCCGCGGAGACCGTCCACCTCTGGTTCGCGCCACCCGAGCAGTCCCACAGCTGGAGCCTGGCCCCGTCCGCGGTCGAGTTGCCGGTGATGTCAAGACACTTGCCGAGGGCCCGTATCGTCCCGTCGGAGCCGACCGTCCACTGCTGGGCGGCGGTCCCGTTGCAGTCGTAGAGCTGTACGGCCGTGCCGTTCGCGGAGTTCGCCCCGGCCACGTCGAGGCACTTGCCCGAGAGGCCCGTGATCGTACCGGTGGCGGCGGAGGCGGGTGCCGCGGTCAGGGCACCGGCCGAGAGCGCGAGCAGCGAGGTGGTGAGCGCGGCGCGCAACACGGTTGAGCGCGTGAGGCGTTGGCTGGTCATCAGGGGGGATCACAGCCCTTCAGGTGAGGCTGATGGTGGGGGAGTGTTCACGTTCATGAACGATGGGTGCATTCATGGAGCCGTGGTGATCGGGAACCTAAAGGTCTGAACCAAAGTCGTCAAGAGATGAAGCAAAGGAGTCTGCGAATTGGGCCCGAAGCACAAGGAGTTGAACGTGCCGGAGCCCGTCGGCGGCTACGGGGAGTCGAAGTTCTGACCGCGCGGCACCCGGCGCGGTCACATTTCCGAACGCCAGTCGATCGTCTGTGTGTTCGAGTGTGGAATGGCTTCCCGAATCCCCCGGCGGTTCGTTCGGGTCGCCGTGATCGCGGGCGGTGTGGGTCGACCGTGCCTGCGGGTGGTGGGGGGCGCGAGTCCGCAGGTGGGGGCGGGTGGCGCCGCTGATCGGGTGCGACGGGATGTGGTGGGAGCGCCTGAGCGCTGTTCATGTGTGCGGCACTTTCTCGAACGGTCGTCCTCTTTTGCCGCCTTTCGGGTGGCGCACGACCGGCCCAATGGCCGTAACGATCCTGCGCTCCCGGTGCTGAGCTGGCCTTTTCCGGTCATCCGGCACCAATGGTTCTTTCGTTCGAATCTCGTCGCGTGGCGAGGTGATCTTGATCCGATCTACAGTCATGCCGCTGTTCAAGATCACTCTCCACCGAGGCGTGTGTGACTCACCAATTTCCCTGTACCGAAGCTCCTTTGGCGATCCCGCTGCCGACCCCGACCGTCGAGGCCGCGCGGTGACGACGGCCGTCCTCGAGGGCATCGCCGGGTTCGTTCCGCCGCGCACGGTGGCCAACGACGAGCTGCCCGCCGCGTGGTGTGCCGACGACGCCTGGGTGCGCAGACGCAGTGGCATCGGTGAACGACGGTGGGTCGCGCCCGGTGTCGCCACGGGCCATCTCGCCCTGGAGGCCGCGCGCAAGGC
>NZ_JBEXHZ010000325.1:0-1477 GCF_040608315.1 Streptomyces sp. NPDC005195 | reverse complement strand
CGCGAAGCCGCGTACGTCCTCGCCCGCCGTCGCGACCACACCCACGACCTCGTGGCCCGGTGTCACGCGCGGCCGGCGCACCGGCAGGTCGCCCTCGCTGACATGCAGGTCGGTGCGGCACACCCCGCAGGTCCGGACGTGCACGAGGAGCTCGTCGGCCCGGGGCACCGGCACCGGCCGTTCCACGAAACGCAGCGGTCCCCGCTCGATCGGCCCGGGGCGGACCACTTCCCACGCGTGCATCATCCCGTGTTCCGTCCCCTCGACGACCACCCGAGCACCCTCTCCAGTGTGGTCCACGCGGTGTCGGCCGGCGCGCGGCGGGCCCGGAGCCTGGCTAGCGTGGCAGGGCGACAGAGTGCGCGAAACGCGACCCCGGTACCCGCCGCACCAGGAAGAGTGGAACACCATGGCCGTAGAGCCCGAGGGAACGCCCTGCTGGGCGGACGCGATGTTCAGTGATGTCGAGGGAGCGAAGAGTTTCTACGGTGACGTGCTCGGCTGGACGTTCGGCGAGTCGTCCTCGGAGTACGGCAACTACACGCAGGCCTACGCGAACGGCAAGGCGGTGGCCGCCGTCGTTCCCCCGATGCCCGGCCAGGAGGGGCAGTCCGCCT
This sequence comes from Streptomyces sp. NPDC005195, assembly GCF_040608315.1. Taxonomy (NCBI): domain Bacteria; kingdom Bacillati; phylum Actinomycetota; class Actinomycetes; order Kitasatosporales; family Streptomycetaceae; genus Streptomyces; species Streptomyces sp. NPDC005195. Next base: position 860 of record NZ_JBEXHZ010000325.1, on the reverse strand, counting down.
GGTGCCTCTACCTCGCGTCACCGGACGCGGACGCCACCGCCGCGAAGATCCGCTCGCACGGCGGCGAGGTCCTGATGGACCCGATGACGGTCGGCGACTTCGGTTCGATGCTGATCGCCCGTGACCCGGCCGGCGCGGTCTTCGGCGTGTGGCAGGCCGGCCGGCACGAGGGCTTCGAGGCGCGTGCCGTGCCCGGCGCCTACTGCTGGGCCGAGGTCTTCACCCGCGAGCCGGAGAGGACGGACGCCTTCTTCCCGGCCGTCTTCGGCTACCACGCCAAGCAACTGGAGGACTCCGCGATCGACTTCAGGCTCTACGATCTCGGTCAGGATCCGGTCCTGGGCCGTATGAGGATGACGGACGACTTCCCGCCCGAGGTTCCGTCGTACGTCAACGTCTACTTCACCGTCGACGACTGCGACGCGGCGGTCGCGAAGGCGACCGAGCGCGGCGCGATCCTCCGCTTCGGTCCGATGACCAGCCCGTTCGGCCGGTTCGCCGCGCTGAGCGACCCACAGGGCGCGGCGTTCTCCGTGATCGACGTCAGGACGACCGAGGGCACGATGCCGACGGCGACCGAGGTGACCTGAGCCCGGACGGGCGAGGGAACCGGGGACGAGCCGCGCAGGGGGTCGCCTCGTACGTCACCCCTGTACGTCACCCCTGTACGTCTCCCGCGGAACCGAACTTCGGCCCGCGCTGTCTGGGCAGGCATGGCAAGCCTTGTGTTCCTGTTCCTGGCCTTCGCGCCGATGCTGGCGCCCTGCGTGTTCGTGGCCGCCGCCGTGGTGCTCGCCCGACGGGCCCACCAGCGGCCACCGGGCGGCGGATGGCACCTGCCGGGCGCCTCGACGTGCGCG
>NZ_JBEXHZ010000324.1:0-1485 GCF_040608315.1 Streptomyces sp. NPDC005195 | reverse complement strand
GCGACCTCGCGCAGCGCGCTGCCCTGTTCGGCGTCACTGACCGACCCGGAGGTGTCGATGACCACGGAGACCCGAGGGGGTCTGCGCCTCAGGCTCGGCAGGACGGCCCCGGGTACCCCCGCCGAGCGCCGTGACGGCCGGCCGTACGTGTAGTCCTCGCCCGCGCCGGAGCCGGAGGCCGCCGAACGGACGGCCGCTCCCAGCAGGTCCCGCCCCGGCTGCGGCGGCTGGAACGCCTCCTCCGCCCATCGCCGCCACCCCTTGGGGGTGTTCCCCGGGCGAGCGGTGATGCCCCGCGCCACGCGGAAGCGCACGGCGTCCCGTTCCTGGTCGCTGAGGCCGTACGCCCCGTCGGGGCCCCACTCCCATTCCCTGTCCAGTCCGTCGGCGCCACTGCCGCAGTCCAGCCAGACCAGGCTCTGCGTGCGCGGCCCGAGCCGGAACCCGCGCAGGTAGTCCTCCATGAGCTCACCCTCGGGCAACGCCAAGGTCCCCGGCGTGACCGCGCCTTCGGGCCGGAGGAGCCCCTCGCCGAACACGTCGTCGTTGATCTCGCAGTCCGCCGCGATGTTCATCCGCAGCCGTTCACCGGGACCGGTCAGCCCACGCTCCCGCGCGACCCGGTCACTGCGCCCGTGATGGTCGCGCAGCAGGTGTGACACCTCGTGCACCCACACTCCGGCCAGTTCCTCCACCGACATCCGGTCCACGAACGGCGGGGACACATAGCACCGCCAGTACCGGTCGACGGCCATCGTCGGCACCCGCCGCGACTCCACGGGGTGCAGCGCGAAGAGCGCGGTCGCCAGGTAGGGCCGGACCCGGGCGGCATGCAGCCGGGCGGCGAAGAGCTTGTCCCGGTCCAGCGCCCCGGATGTGTCGGGCGCGTCCGGAGCCTCGGGTGCGTCCGGGGCCCCATGTACGTCAGCCGTTCCTGGTGTACCGGGCGTGCCCGGCGCGGCCGTGTTCATCGGCCGGCCGACGCGGCGACAGCGGTCCGGGCCGCCGCGCGGTCGGCCCGCCGGGACAGGGAGACCGCTCCGGCGAGCTTCTCGATCGACGCGGGGACGTCCCAGTCCTCCTGGCGCAGCGAGGCGAGTGTGTTCGCGGGCACGACCACCAGGTCCGGCGCTCCCGTCTCCACCGCCCGGACGAGGAGCGCCCACGCGGCTTCCCAGCGGGACCTCTCCGGTCGCTTGCGGACCGCCTCCACCACACCGTCGAGCACGGCCTGTCGCAGATCCCCCCGTTCCGGCAGCGCGGCACTCTCCGGGTCGGCGAGCAGCACCTCGGGGTCCGGGAGATCCATCCGGTCGAGACCGGCCAGCAACTCCAGCCCCGGACCGTCCCCCACGGTGGCCCTGACCAGCAGGGAAAGCACTTCGCGAGAGGAGCCGGCCGCGGTCGCGAAGGCGATCAGACACAGTGTCATCTCCCAGCTCCGGGGTGACGGCCAGGGGCCACCTCTGCGCGTTTCGTCGCTGG
>NZ_JBEXHZ010000323.1:0-1488 GCF_040608315.1 Streptomyces sp. NPDC005195 | reverse complement strand
AAGCGCACGAGAACCGCTCGAGAGGGGGCCCGGAGCGGGGGCGACGCCGGTGTCAGGGCGTCCGCGTGGGTATCTCGAACCACATCGTCTTGCCCGTGGCCGTACGGGTGCTGCCCCAGGTCTCGGTGAGCAGGTCGAGCAGTTCGGTACCGCGTCCGCCCTCCGCGTCGGCGTCGACGACGCGGCGTACGGGACCGATGGAGTCGGTGTCCTCCACTTCGCACCGCAGGTGGGAGCCGCGTGCGTACAGGTTGAGGCGCAGCGGGCCGCGGGTGTGGCGCAGGGCGTTGGTGACCAGTTCGCTGACCAGGAGTTCGGCGGTGTCGGCCAGGTCCTCCAGATTCCATTCACTCAGCTGGGCGGTCGCCAGGCGCCGGGCCCGGCGGACCGAGGTCAGCTCCCTCGGCAGGGGCCAGGAGGCGTCCCAGGCGGTGGCCCGGGCGCGCGGCGCGTCGAGCGGGCGCAGGGGCTCCAGGGAGCGCGACCACAGAGCCTGGCTCCGGGTGATCCACGAAGTGGGGGCGCCCTTCGCGGGCCGGTCTTCGTCCTGAGCGTGGTCCGCGGCAGCCTTCCGCCCGAGTCCCTCTGCCCGACCGCGGGAGAACCGGGCGAAGCGTCCCTGTCGTGAGATCAAGGCGAGGTCGATGGCCCAGGCGGCCATGGGAATCAGTCCCTTCCGTACTGCGGGCGGCGACGGCTGCCGGGAACGGCGGAGGTCCGACGTCCGGGGCGGCCTGCGCCCGGTCCCACATTCACGTAGCACTCGCTACACCAATAAATATACACGTAGCGAGTGCTACGGTAAATACCTGGACAAAGATTGACGAATCGGACAACCGGAGTCCGCTCGACCCCGTATCACTGCAGGTGGGAGCCCTTCATGTCACGGCCGCCCGACCCGGCCAAACGACGCGACCTCCTGGAGCGGGTCCGCGCATACATGATCCGCAACGGTGTGGCCGATCTGTCCCTGCGCCCGCTGGCCCGGGCCCTGGGGACCAGCGACCGCATGCTCCTGTACTACTTCGGGACCAAGGAACGCATGATCGCCGAGGCGCTCACCGTGTACGAGAGGCGACCGCTCCTGCGCGCCCAGAGCCTGTTCAACGCCGTCGGCTCCCCCCGGGACGCGGCGGGGCTGCGCCGCTTCCTGGAGGAGACCTGGCAGCAGTTCAGCAACCCCGACCTGCGCGCCGCACTCCCCTTCTACCTCGAGATCATGACCGCCGGCCTGCTCCACCCCGAGCGGTACGGGCCCGTCATGCTCGACGTGCTGAGCGAGTGGACCCGCCTGCTCACCCGCGCCTTCCGCGACCTGGGCATGGCCGAGGCCCGCGCCCGCACGGAGGCCTCCCTCCTGGTCGACGCCTCCTTCGGCCTGCTCCTCGCCCCCCTGGCCGACGGCGACTGGGACCGGGCCGGCGCGGCCTTCCACACCCTCCTCGACCGCCTCGAACCCGGCTGGAGGGACATCTAGGGCGTGACGCC
>NZ_JBEXHZ010000322.1:0-1490 GCF_040608315.1 Streptomyces sp. NPDC005195 | reverse complement strand
CGCCGCCGCGGACGCGCTGGGACCCGTGCCACGCTCCTGACCCGGCGCCCGATCGCCCTCACCGGCTGACCGCCCCCAGCGCCCCACCCCACCTCATCGGGGGACCACCCGACCGCCTCCGAGCCGACCACCTCGGCGCCACGGTCGCCAAAAACGCCGCTGTTGACCGAGGACACGGGGCACATCGGTCGGGAGTGAGCCGACGACATCGTCCCGGGACTCCTCGCCGGGGCGCGGGCGCGGTATCTTTCGCGCTGGGTGAAGCCGATACGGCTGAGTGAAACCAAGGCCAACGAAAGGCGACCGGCGCGGGAGGCGTCGAGGTGCGGGCTGGTGCCGGTGCGGCGCATTCTTGCTGTGGCCACCTGACGGCAGGCGGACGAGGACAGACCGATGACTGGGAGCGCCGAGCCGGCGGACCACGCGCTGGATGGCCTGGCCGTCCTGCTCAACGGGGCCGTGGCGGACGCGATCCGCGCTGCCCGCGGCTTCGCGGGGGGCGTGTACCTGCGCACGTCCACGCCCGGCCTGCTGAGACTGGCCGTACTCGCGGGCCTGCCCGACCAGTTGTTCCGTTCCTGGTGGCGGCTGCCCCTGGACCGGCCCTTCCCCGCCGCCGACTGCTACCGGCAGGGCATGGAGGTGCTGCTCGCCGACGCCACGGAGACGATGCGCCGTTATCCGCAGCTCGCGGCCGGTCTGCCGTTCCAGTTCGGCTCGCTGTACGTACCCGTGACGGGCTCCTCGACCTCCTTCGGCGTCCTGACGGTGCTGCGCCCCTCGGCCTCGGACGCCACCGACGTACTGCCGGACCGCGACCGGATGACGGCGGTGGCGGAGAGTCTGGGCGCCGCGCTGTCGGCCCGGGAGAAGGACGGGTCCGACGTCACGTGGGACAGCGAACCGTTGTGCGTGCGCCCGCCCGCCGACGGTCCCTCCCCGCGGTGCGCCGGTCGGTTCGCCTGGGATCCGGCCGGCGGCACGGTCACCGCGGACGACGCGTTGTTGTCCCTGCTCGGTACCTGCGCGGGGGTCTTCCCCGGGACACCGGAGGCGCTCGCCCGAGGGCTGTCCCCGCGGGATCCGCACGCCCTGCTGGCCGCGCTGCACGAGACCGCCGCCGGTCGCCCGCCCGCCCATCCGCTGCCCCTGTACCCGTCGGACGGCGGCCTGTTCCTGCTGCACCTGTCACCCGGACACGACGCGTCCGACCCGCCGTTACGGGTCTGCGGGACGGTCGTCGACCCGGGCCCGGGGCCGGCCGCGGCCGGTGCGGCCGACCTCCTCCCGGAGGGTGTGTTCGCACTGGACCGGCTCGGGTTGATCACCTACGTCAATCCGCGCGCCGCCGAGCTTCTCGGCCGTCCGCACGGGGAACTGCTCGGGCGACCGCTGTGGCAGGCCGTGCCCTGGCTGGACCAGCCGTCCTACGAGGACCATCTGCGCGGCGCGCTGCTGTCGCCCGAGCCGGTGCACTTCCGGGTCGCTCG
>NZ_JBEXHZ010000321.1:0-1500 GCF_040608315.1 Streptomyces sp. NPDC005195 | reverse complement strand
GAGCCCTTCTCGGTAACGTCTCGTGACGATTCGTGATCTTCGTTCAGCTGGTGCGGCCGTGTTCCATCTGGAGCAGGACGAGGGCGGCGCGGGTGATCCGGGTGATCGCCTTGGGGTCGAGGCTGACCCTGCGCAGAGCCTTGAAGGTCACCTTGAGCAGGGCGTTGGCGCGTTCGGCCACGCCGTGGACGCCTCGGATGACGGAGTTGAACGCCTTGGCGTCGTCGGTGAGTTCGCCGCCCTTGGGTTTTTTGACCGGGTGGCGGAGGCTGGCCCCGGCGTTCTGGTAGCCGAGGTCGGTCAGGGTGGGGATGTCGAGTGTTTCGGCGAGCCGGTTCAGGGCGGCGATCAGGCCGTGGGTACGGGCGCAGGTGGTGTCGTGCTCGCGGCCGGGCCGGACCGGCGAGACCCAGAGCGGCCAGCCGTCGGGTGCGGAAATGACCTGGACGTTGCCGCCGTGGTGCTTGTGCTTGCCTGACCACCACAGGTCGGCCTTGTTCGGGCCGGGGGCGGCGACGCGATCGGTACGGATGACGGTGCCGTCGAGGTTGAGGTGTGTAAAGCCGGCCACGGCCGCGCGCTCCAGTGCGGTGGACAGGTCCGGGGCTTGGTCGGCGAGCACGGTCAGCCCTTCATGGAGGTAGCGGTAGGCCGTCGGGACGGAGATCCGGTTGTCGCGGGCGAGTTGAGTCAGCCGAGCACCGTCCAGGAACCAGCGCAGGATCAACACGCTCTGCTTGAACGGCCCCAGGGCGCGGGTGCCCTTGCGGGTCCCGAGACGCTCGCGGTGTTCGAGCAGCAGCTTCGCGAGGGCCTCAGCAGTGGCCCGGCTGACATCGAGCACGCCGGTGTAGGTGATACTGGTCAACGCGTGAAGCCTCTCGGTACCCGGAACCTGTTCTTCGCAGACCTGTTCCTACCAGGGGCTTCTCGCGTATCTGATGCCGGGTCAAGCCCGTCTGATGTCCCCAGTCAGGAAGATCTCAAATCTGTCGGACGGGCGGCATACTCTGAGCCCCGTCCACACTATCTGGGAGAGTCATGACAAGTAGGTTCACCGAGTTGGCCGTTGGCTGCCACGATCCGGAGAGGCTCGCGGCCTTCTGGTGCGAGGTCCTGGACTTCAAGGTGATCGACCGGAGCGAGGGCAAGGTCGAGACGGGCTCCTGGGTGCCGACCGTCGAGGATGTTCGGGCCCGTCAGATGCCGCCCACCCTGCTGTTCATTCAGGTGCCCGAGGGCAAGACCGTGAAGAATCGGCTTCACCTCGACGTCAGCCCGATCGACGGCAGCACCGAGGGCGAGGTGACCAGATTGCTCGGCCTCGGCGCCACCAAGACTGATGTGGGCCAGGGCTCAGATCGAAACTGGGTGGTCATGGCAGACCCCGAGGGCAACGAGTTCTGTGTCCTGCGCACCCTGGCACCGCAGAACTAGGCCGCGAGCGGGCACCCGCACCCCGTCACACACCGCAACTATCACGTTGCCGAGAAGACCTCA
>NZ_JBEXHZ010000320.1:0-1502 GCF_040608315.1 Streptomyces sp. NPDC005195 | reverse complement strand
TGACCCGCGAGGGCCGTCTCGACGCGCTCACCGTACGGGCCGAGGCGCGGCCCGGCGCCACCCCCGAGATCCGTGAGGCGGCCGCGCGCTCCATCACGGCGGCCGTGAAGGACGGGATCGGTGTGTCGGTCACCGTCGAGGTCGTCGAGCCGGAGTCGCTGGAGCGGTCCGTGGGGAAGATCAGGCGGATCGTCGACCTGCGGGAGCGCTGAGTACCGTCCGCCGCCGGACGGACGGACGGCGTCGCGCGTAACGGCGTCGGCGTCCGGCGCGGCCTACGAGTCCGCCGCGAACCGGTCCCTCAGTTCGCGCTTGAGGATCTTCCCGCTCGCGTTGCGCGGCAGCTCGTCCACGAACAGCACCCGCTTGGGCGCCTTGAAGTGGGCGAGCTTCTCGCGCGCGTGCGCGAGGAGTTCGTCCCCGGTGATCTCACCGCGCGCGACGACGACCGCCGTGACCGCCTCGATCCACCGCTCGTCGGGCAGGCCGATCACCGCCACCTCCGCGACCGCCTCGTGGGTGTAGAGCGCGTCCTCCACCTGCCGCGAAGCGACCAGCACGCCACCGGAGTTGATGACGTCCTTCACCCGGTCCACGACGGTGAAGAACCCGTCCCCGTCCTGGACCGCGAGGTCACCGGAGTGGAACCAGCCGTCGCGGAAGGCCTCGGCCGTCTCCTCCGGCCTGTCCCAGTAGCCCTCGCACAACTGCGGTGAGCGGTACACGATCTCGCCCCGCTCCCCGTCGGCCACGTCCTTGCCGGACTCGTCGACGACCCGCGCCTCGACGAACAGCACCGGCCGTCCGCAGGAGTCCATCCGGCCCTTGTGCTCGTAGGGGCCGAGGACCATGGCCAGGGGACCGATCTCGCTCTGGCCGAAGCAGTTGTAGAACGCCAGCTTCGGCAGCCGCTCCCGCAGCCGCTCCAGGACGGGAACCGGCATGATCGACGCCCCGTAGTACGCCTTGCGCAGCCCGCTCAGGTCGCGGGTCGTGAAGTCGGGCCGGTTGGACAGGCCGATCCACACGGTGGGTGGGGCGAACAGGCTGTCCGCGCGGCCCGCCTCGACCAGGTCGAGGATCTCGCCGGCGTCCGGCGCGTCGAGGATCACGTTCACGGCGCCGACGGCGAGATACGGCAGCAGGAACACATGCATCTGCGCCGAGTGATAGAGCGGCAGCGCGTGCACGGGCAGGTCACCGGCCTGCAGGTCCAGGGCGGTGATCGCGCTCAGGTACTCGTGCACCAGCGCGCGGTGCGTCATCATCGCGCCCTTGGGCAGCGCGGTGGTGCCCGACGTGTACAGCAGTTGCGCCAGATCCTCACCTCGCGGTTCCGGACCGTCGTACGGCGGGGTCTCGGCCAGTCGCGCGAGCAGCGAGTCGTCGGCGTCGCGCAGCGGCAGGGTGCGCGTCCCCTCGGGCAGGTTTCCGGCCAGATCCGGATCGGCCAGGACGAGTCCACAGCCGGCCTGGCCGACGATGTACGCCAGATCGTCGCC
>NZ_JBEXHZ010000319.1:0-1506 GCF_040608315.1 Streptomyces sp. NPDC005195 | reverse complement strand
CCGCGTGGTCGGCGAGCACGGTGAGCGCGGCGACCAGGTCCGGCGCGTCCCATTCGCCCGCCATGTAGGACTCGCCGAAGCCGACGAGTCCCTGGGTGCCGATACGGCGGTGGAAGGCCTCCGGGTCGTGGATCTCGATCACCGGGCCGCCGGTACCGAGACGGCCTCCGTCGGCGAACCGTACCCGCAGGGGCAGGCGTCGCAGCGTCCTGCTCAGCACGGCGCGGGTGACGGCGGTCCGGGTGCGCGAGGCCTCCGGCGGCGTCACCACGTCCGGCCAGCGGGCGGGATCCACATCCCGGCGCTGCGCGGTGGCGGAGCGGGGCTCGGCTGTCCTCATGTGTCACTCTCCTGGCTTCGGTGGCGTGGGCGGGGCTGGACGGGCAGTCCCCGCAGGTAGAGGCGGATGCCGTGGACGCGGATGGCGGCCGAGACGACGGCGGTGGACCACGGATGGCGCAGCGCGGCACGCAGCAGCGTCCCCACGGTCGCCTCACGGCGGGTCCCGCGCACGGTCGCGGTGAAGGGCCGGGTGCCCTCGCGCTCCAGGCGCACCATGAGGTCGAGGCGGTCGTCCGGGAGGGGAAGGCGCATGCGGTACTCGCCGTCGACGGGGAAGAAGGGCGAGACGTAGAACTGCTTCTCGGTGCGGTAGAGCCGTTTCGCGGCCCGGTGGGTCTCCCGCTCGGGCGGGCGGTCCTCCCGATCGGGAGGCTCGGCCCGCAGGCCGGCGGACTCCGACGACCGGGCGGGCTCCGAGGGCTCGTGGGCCGCGGCGGCGTGGGGGCCGTCCCGCTGTTCGCGCGTCGTCCCGGTGTCGTCCGGGAGCAGCAGGTAGCAGTGCCGTTCGCCGTACGTGTTGTGCACCTCGGCGACCACGCAGCGCGGTGCGCCGCCGGGGTCGTGGCACCAGTAGAGGGTGAGCGGGTTGAAGACGTGACCGAGGACCCGCGCGTGGGCGAGCATCGTGACCGGGCCGCCGCGCAGGTCGATGCCGTGCCCGGCGAGGAAACGGTCGAGCCCGGCGCGGATGGTCGGCTGGTCCCCGTCGAAGTGGTCACGGGGGTCGAAGCCGGCCAACGGGCGCAGCGGTAGGGGCAGTCGGGGCGGGTGGTCGGGGTCCGTCAGCCACATGTACGTGTGGTGGCGCAGCGCGTACCGGGTCGGCGCGGTCCGTACGTGCGAGACCGTGCAGGGGTAGAGCGCGGGGGTACCGCTCACCAGGTCACCCCCAGGGCCGCGGCGGCCGCCACGCCGGAGCGGCAGCCGTCCTCGTGGAATCCCCAGCCGTGGTAGGCGCCCGCGTACGCGGTCACCGCGCTGTTCAGTCCCGGGAGGCCGGTCTGCGCGGCCACGGACTCCGGTGTGTAGACGGGGTGTTCGTACACCATGCGGGCCAGGACCCGGTCCGGGTCGACGCGGTCCTCGCCGCCGAGGGTGACCACGTAGTTCTCGGGTGCGTCGAGGCGCTGGAGCCGGTTCATGTCGTAGCTGACGCGGACCCGG
>NZ_JBEXHZ010000318.1:0-1506 GCF_040608315.1 Streptomyces sp. NPDC005195 | reverse complement strand
ACTCGATGAGGGTGGTGAAGAGGGAGAGCGTGCCGTCCTTGTTGTCGACCAGCTCGACGATGCGGGCCTCTCCTCGTTCGGCGTCAGCGGCACCAACGCCCACGTCATCCTCGAACAGCCCCCGGCACCGCAGGAGACCGCGCCGCCCACCGCCACCGACGGACCGCCGCCCGCCACCGGCCCCTTCGCCTTCCCGGTGTCCGCACGCACGAGCACCGCGCTGCGCGCCCAGGCCCGGCGCCTGCACGACCACCTGACCTCCGGGGAGCACCCCGCCCCGCACCCCGCCGACCTCGCCCGCGCGCTGACCCGCACCCGCTCCGCCCTGGAACACCGCGCCGTCGTCGTCGCCCGGGACACCGGCGAACTCCTCGCCGGCCTGGACGCCGTCGCCGAGGACACACCCGCACCCGGTGCCGTCAAGGGCGTCGCCGACACCGACGGCGGACCCGTCTTCGTCTTCCCCGGCCAGGGCCCCCAGTGGGAGGCGATGGCCACCGAACTCCTCGACGGCGACGAACGGTTCCGCACCCACCTCACCGAAGTCGCCGCCGCCGTGGAGGCGTTCACCGACTGGCGGGTCCTCGACGTGCTGCGCCGCACCCCCGGCGCCCCGCCCCTGGAACGCCTCGACGTCGTCCAGCCGACCCTGTTCGCCGTCTGTGTCGCACTGGCCCGCCTGTGGCAGTCCCACGGCGTGCGGCCCGCCGCCGTCGTCGGACAGAGCCAGGGCGAGGTCGCCGCCGCGCACATCGCCGGCGCCCTCACCCTCGAGGACGCCGCACGCGTCGTCGTCACCCGCTCCCGCGAACTGGGCCCGCTCTCCGGCCGCGGCGGCATGCTCTCCGTACCGCTGCCCCTCGCCGACGTGGAACACCTGCTGGCCCGCTGGGAGGGCCGGCTCTCCGTCGGCTCGGTCAACGGACCCCGCTCGGTCGTCGTCTCCGGCGAGGAGGAGGCCCTCACCACACTGCTGGCCGAACTCACCGACGACGGCGTCCGCGCCCGCCGCGTCCCCGTCGACTACGCCTCGCACTCCGTCCAGGTCGAGGAGGTCCGCGAGGCCCTGCTCGCCGGATTCGCGCCGGTCCGCCCCCAGCAGGCCGCGATACCCCTGTACTCCACCGTCACCGGCGACCGCATCGAGGACACCACCGCACTGGACGCGGACCACTGGTACCGCAACATCCGCCGCACCGTCCGCTTCGAGGACACCGTCAAGGCCCTGACCGCCGCCGGCCACCGCGTCTTCGTCGAGGTCAGCCCGCACCCCGTGGTGACCACCGCCATCGCCGACATCCTCGACACCACCGGCGTCACCGACAGCGCCGTCACCGGCACCCTGCGCCGCGGCGACGGCGGCCCCGCCCGCTTCCTGCTCTCCCTGGCCGAACTCCACGTACGGGGCTGCCCCGTCGACCTCGACACCGTCCAGGCCGGCCCCGGCGCCCACGTCGAGCTGCCCGTCTACGCCTTCCAGCGCCGCCGCTACTGGCCCTCGTTCAC
>NZ_JBEXHZ010000317.1:0-1525 GCF_040608315.1 Streptomyces sp. NPDC005195 | reverse complement strand
CGACTCCCTGACGTTTGACATGCGCAAGGACTCCACGCCGGCCGGGTGTGCCGGCCGGATGATGCCGAGCCTGCCCGGCCGTGCCGGAGGAACGCTGGAGAAGCGCACGAGACCGACATGAGACACACGTGAGGCGGGCGTGAGACACACGTGAGGCGGGCGTGAGGCCCGCACGAGATTCCCGCCCCGGGCCTGGCAAAGGTTTGCCCGCGTGTTGCCCGGCGCCCTACGCTCGGGGCGGCTTTCGGCGAAACTTTCTTGCCCGCTCACCCCAGGGGATTCGAATCATGCTGCGACAGCCCGCGTTCGGAAACCGCCTGAAGAAGCTCCGGACGGCCCAGGGGCTGTCGCAGACGGCACTGGCCGGTGAGGGCATGTCCACCGGCTACCTCTCCCGGCTGGAATCCGGGGCGCGCCAGCCCACCGACCGGGCCGTGGCCTACCTCGCCGACCGGCTGGGTCTCAAGGCCGCCGATTTCGAGGAGCCGGTCACCGGCTCGCTGGCCCACGCCCTGACCCTGGCCTCCTCCACCGGTTCCGCGGACGCCATCGGGGCACTGCGCGCGGCGCTCGCCGCCGAGGGCCACGAAAGCGCGGTGCTGCGCTGGCAGGCGCTGTGGCTGCTGGCCCGGGCCGCACGCCTGCAGGGCGACCACGCCGCGGAACGCGCCGACCTGGACTGGCTGGTCGCGCTCGGCGACGAGGTGGGCCTGGCCGAGCTGCGGGTGCGCGGCCTGACCAGGCTGGCGCGCTGCCTGCGTTCGCTCGGCGAGATCACCCCCGCCCTGGACGCGGCCGTCGCCGCCCACCAACTGGCCCTGGGCGACGACCTGGGCGTCGAGGACCGCGCCGCCGCGCTGCTGGCCCTGGTGTCGGTCCAGGCGGAGGCCGGACAGGTGCCGGAGGCCCGGACGCACGCCGACGAACTCACCGCCCTGGTCGAGGGCCGCAGCGACGCGTTGTGGGCCGAGGCGATGTGGACGGCCGCCGCCGTGCGGGTGCGCCAGGGCGACCACACCGGCGCGCAGCACTGCCTCGATGAGGCCCTGGAACGCTTCAGCAGCCAGGAGGACCTGGTGCTGTGGCTGCGGCTGCGGCTCGCCGCGGGCCGGCTGCACCTGCAGAAACTGCCCGCCGACCCGGCGCAGGCACAGCGCTGCGCCGAGCAGGCCGAGGCCGCCCTCGCCTTCGTCGGCACCCCCGCCCTGCGTCAGGACCTGACCGCGCTGAAGGCCGATCTGGCCTTCGCCACCGGCCGCTACGACGATGCCCGCGCCTTGCTGGGCGGCCTGGCCGGGGACGAGTCGAGGATGACCTACCGCGACCGGGTCCGGCTGGAGATCCTGCGCCAGCAGCTGCTGATCCTGGGCGGCGACGTCTCCGGCGTGGACGGGCTGCGCATGCTGGCCCAGCAGGCCCAGGCCGACGCCAACATCGACCTCGCCGCGGAGATCTGGCGCACCCTCGCGGACGCCCTCACCCCCGCCCCGCCGGCCTGAGGGCTGTCCCGTAACCGGCCCGCCCC
>NZ_JBEXHZ010000316.1:0-1529 GCF_040608315.1 Streptomyces sp. NPDC005195 | reverse complement strand
AGCACCCGGCCCGCCCGTGTGCGAGCCGATTTCCGGGTGGCGGCGCACCGGCTTCCGGACGGCGAACGCGACTGCCTGGCCGTGGCGAACCGGCCTCCGAGCCGTCGTCAACGGACCCGCGCCGTGGTGAACCGGCCTTCGAGCCGCGGTAGAGCGACCTCCCGCGCGCTGGAGGGACGGCCGAAGCCGTGAACGAGAGGCTCGCGCGCCTGTTGCCTGGCGCGGCATCAGATCTTGACGAAGTGGGTGCGGCCACCCTGCACCCTGTCGCCCCGGTCCCGGCCCGAGCGCTTCTCGCGCCCTGAGCGGAACTCCACGGCGGGGACGGTGCCGAGACCGCCCGTGAGGACCTCAGGGCGACGACTGGCGGTACAACGACGACACCCCCCGACGCGCCGTACGGGGCTCAGGCCGTCGGCGCCGGGAACAGCAGGCAGCTGCTGGTGGCGTGGGCGAGCAGCCGGTCGGCGGAGTCGTACAGCTGGGCCTGGGCCAGTGCCGTGCGGCGGCCGCCGTTCAGGACGGTGCCCACGGCGCGGACCTTGCCGGTGTCCACCGTGATCGGACGCAGGAACTTCACGGTCAGGTCGAGCGAGGTGTAGGCCATGCCCTGCGGAAGCGTCGTCTGGACGGCGCATCCCGCCGCGGAGTCCAGCAGGGTCGCGTAGACCCCGCCGTGAACGCTGCCGATGGGGTTGTAGTGCTCCTCGCCGGGCTCCAGCGAGAACACCGCACGCCCGCGGTCGACCTCTTCGAGCACGATCCCGATCGTGGCACCGATGGGAGGGCCGGGCAGCCGGCCGGCGATCATCGCGCGCAGGAACTCGAGCCCGCTGGTCCGTCCGACCTCGGAGGCCGAGACCGAGGGGTCTTCCCACTCGTACGTACGTGACCGGCCCATGCGCGCGCTCCTCATCTGACTGTGTAAACCGAAGCTAGCCGGGGCCGCAGCTGACTGTCAATAATGAAGCCAGCGCGCCTATGATGCGGGTATGGAGTGGCTCGAAGTGAGCACGGAGAACTGTACGGTCCAGCGCACGCTCGACGTGGTGGGCGAGAAGTGGACGCTGCTGATCGTGCGCGACGCCTTCAACGGCGTCCGGCGATTCGACGACTTCCGCCGTCATGTGGGCCTTTCGGAGGCGGTGTTGGCCGGCCGGCTCCGCACACTGGTGGCGGCCGGGATCCTGCGGACCGAGCCGTACCGGGAAGCGGGCAGCCGTACGCGGCACGAATACCGCCTGACCGGGAAGGGCCGGGACCTGTGGCCCGTCCTGGTGGCGCTCAGACAGTGGGGCGAGGCGTACGTCGCGGACCCGGGGGGCCCGGTTCTCGACATCCGGCACAGTGAGTGCGCGTCACCGGTGCGGGTCGTGGTGGAGTGCGCCGACGAACATGTCGCGCTCACCCCGGCGGACGTCACGGTCCTGCCCGGCCCGAGCGCGCGACCCCGTGCCTGAGTGAGTCGTGTCGGGTGCCGGGCGCGACCGAGGTCCGACCGTCCCGACGACCCGTCACACGCGAGCGGT
>NZ_JBEXHZ010000315.1:0-1530 GCF_040608315.1 Streptomyces sp. NPDC005195 | reverse complement strand
GTGCTGGTTCGCCGCGCTGGGCTTCGGCGCCAGGCTGCTCGGCCGCTTCCTGTCCCGGCCCTCGTCGTGGCGGGTGCTGGACGCCCTGGTCGCCGCGACGATGATCGGCATGGGGACCTTGCTGATCGCCGGCGCCTGAGCGACGTACGCCACGCGTCCCTGACGGACCCCGGGGAACGGGCGTGACGGGCAGCACGGGACCCACGGGGACGCCGCACCCTCCTGTTCCGCGATAGTGAACCCTGACACCGAAAGATGTATCGAGCAGCCAGGACGGTCGTGGACACGAGCAAGAGCAGTACGGACGGCACGGACGGCGCACCGGCACCGGGGGACGGGCCGGCCGGTGCGGTTGACCCTGGGCAGCCGGACCGAAGTGGCTGGCGCCGCTGGACGATGGACACCCGCCCGTTGCGGCGCCCGGCGTACCGGAGGCTCTGGTCCTCCACCATCGTCACTTCGGTGGGCAGCCAGCTCACCGCCGTCGCCGTCCCCAAGCAGATCTACGACATCACCGGGTCCTCGGCCTGGGTCGGCTACGCGAGCATCGCCGGCCTGCTGCCCCTCGTGGTCTTCGCTCTCTGGGGCGGTGCCGTCGCCGACAGCATGGACCGGCGCAAGCTGCTCCTCATCACCAACACCGGGATAGCCGTCACCTCGCTGCTCTTCTGGATACAGGCCGCCACCGGAGTCGGCTCGGTCCTGGTCCTGATGGTCCTGCTCGCCCTGCAGCAGGCCTTCTTCGGTCTGAACGCACCGGCACGCACCGCGTCGATCGCCCGGCTGGTCCCCGCGGAGGAACTTCCCGCGGCGAACGCGCTCGGCTCGACCGTCATGCAGACGGGCCTGGTGGCCGGACCCCTGCTCGCCGGTGCCCTGATTCCGGTGATCGGCCTGAGCGAGCTGTATCTGGTCGACGCGCTGGCGCTGTGCGTCACCGTGTGGGCGGTCGTACGGCTGCCCCCGCTGGCGCCCCTGACGGGAGCGGCCGGCCGCCGCGCGGGCTGGCGCGAGGTCGTCGCGGGGTTCCGCTACATCGCCCTGCACAAGGTGCTGCTGCTGTCCTTCCTCGCCGACATCATCGCCATGGTCTTCGGCATGCCCCGCGCGCTGTTCCCGCAGCTCGCCGCCGAGACGTACGCGCCCTACGGCGAGGGCCTCGCGCTCGGGCTGCTGTTCGCGGCGATCCCCATCGGCGCGGTGATCGGCGGACTGATGTCGGGAACGTTCTCCCGTGCGCGCCGGCACGGGCTCATGGTGATCGTCGCGGTACTGGCCTGGGGTGCCGCCATCACCGGGTTCGGTCTCAGCGACAGCCTGTGGGTGGCCGTCGCGTTCCTCGCGGCCGCCGGAGTCGCCGACATGGTCTCCATGGTCTTCCGCGGGGCGATCCTGCTGTCGGCCGCCACCGACGAGATGCGCGGCCGGATGCAGGGAGTGTTCACCGTGGTGGTCGCGGGCGGCCCGCGCCTCGCCGACGTCCTGCACGGAACGGCCGGGTCCTTCCTGGGGGCCCGCACGGCCGTCGCG
>NZ_JBEXHZ010000314.1:0-1542 GCF_040608315.1 Streptomyces sp. NPDC005195 | reverse complement strand
ACACCGACAGCGCCCGGTACGGCGGAAGCGACGTCACCAACCCGGACGTCGTCAAAGCCGAATCGCGCCCCGCCCACGGCCGGCCGGCGAGCATCCGGCTCACGCTCCCCCCGCTGAGCACCGTCTGGCTGCGCCCCGCCTGACCCCGGCCGCGCCCCCGCCCGCCCGAAGGGCTCGTCGTCGGCCGCCGGACGCGGACGGGAGCCCTCGGGGGGTGGGGGAGAACGCGGTTCAGGCAGAGGACGGCTTGCCCGCCGTGCCGATCCAGGTGTGGAACAGCGGGTGGAGATCCTTGCCGGACAACCGCTCGGAGAGCCGCACGAACTCGGCGGTGGTGCCGTGCCCGGCACGGTGCTCGGTGGCCCAGGTGCGCAGGATGCGCAGGAACGTCCTGTCGCCCACGGCCGTGCGCAGCTTCTGCAGGGCCATGGCGCCTCGCGAGTAGACGGGCGTCTCGAAGATGTGCGCGCCGCTGCCGGGATCGGCCGGCGCGAACGCCCACAGGTCGTTGCCGGCCGGCTTGGCGTACAGGGCGTCGAAGGTCTGCTGCGCGCTCCTGCCGCCGTGCTGCTCGGTGTACAGCCACTCCGCGTACGTCGCGAAGCCCTCGTTGAGCCAGATGTCCTTCCAGGTGGTGAGGGCGACGGAGTCCCCGAACCACTGGTGCGCGCTTTCGTGGACGAGCGTGCTCAGGTCCGGCGCCGAGTCGTACAGGGGCCGCGTCTGGGTCTCCAGCGCGTACCCGACCTGCGGAGCCCGGTCGACGATGGCCCCCGCGGCGCGGAACGGGTAGGGGCCGAAGACGCCGCTCTCCCAGGCGAGCACGGAGGGCAGCTTCTTCAGCACGGGTGCCGCGGCACTCGCCTCGCGGGGGTCGACGGCGTTGTAGACCTTGAGCCCGTCGGCGGTGGTGTACTGCTCGACCTTGAACTTGCCGACCGTCGCCGTCGCGAGGTAGGAGGCCATCGGCTCGGACTGCCGCCAGCGGAAGGTGGTGCGGCCGTGGCTGGTCGTCCGCCCGCGCAGAACTCCGTTGGCCACGGCGGTCGTTCCGTCGGGAACGGTGATCGTGAAGTCGTACGAGGCCTTGTCCTTGGGGTGGTTGTCGGCGGGGAACCAGGTCATGGCGCCCTGCGGCTCACCGGCCACGAACGCGCCGTCGTCGGTGGGGATCCAGCCGTCCGGGGAGCCGTCCGGGTCGGTGACCGGCTTGGGGACGCCCGAGTAGGTGACGGCGACCCGGAACTGCTGGTTCCTCCGCAGGGAGTGACGGGGGGTGATCACCAGTTCCTGTCCGGCACGACGGTAGGACGCCTTGACGTGGTCGACGGTGACACCGGTGACCTTCAGCCCCGAGAGGTCGAGGTCGAAGCGGGTCAGCCGCTCGGTGGCCCGGGCGGTGACGACCGCCGTGCCGTCGAGGTGGCGGCTGTGGGGGTCGTAGCCGAGGGTCAGGCCGTAGTGCCGGACGTCGTAACCGCCATTGCCCGCGAGCGGGAAGTACGGGTCCCCCGCGCCGGAGGTGCCCACGGGACCGGCCGC
>NZ_JBEXHZ010000313.1:0-1553 GCF_040608315.1 Streptomyces sp. NPDC005195 | reverse complement strand
CCTGGATCAGCAGGAACATCCCCTCCCGGGCCAGCCGCTGCGCCGGGCTGCCCAGGTCCATGGCCCGGCCGCCGCCGGCCACGACCGCCGCGGTCGTGGCCGCCCGCATCAGGTCGTAGGCCAGTGTCTTGGCCCTCAGCCGCTCCTCGATCCGTTCGCCCGGCACGGGATGGTCGGCCAGCTCGTACGACCGTCGCCGTACCTCGTCGAGGCGGGCGCGCAGCACCCGCGCGGTCTCCTTCGCCGGCGGATCGGTGTCCAGCAGGTCGAGGGCCGCCGCCGTGACCCCGAAGACCGCGGGGGAGGCGTTGGTGTTCTTGGGCCGGTCGGTCGCCGCCCAGGTCTCGTACGGCGTACGCAGGGCCACCGCGTCGTCGGGCAGCCACAGGCCGTCGAGCTCCAGCGAGACCGTCCGGGAGGCCGTCAGGGCGGCGAGCCGCATCGGGGGCGACGGCCGCAGACCGGGCTGCTCACGCGCCTCGGTGAAGGCGAACAGCGCCTCCGCGTCGTCCGTCACCCCCGCCAGCAGCATCACGTCGTTGAGTCCCCAGCCGGTGTACCAGGGCACCGTCCCGTCGAAGCGCCAGCCGCCCCGCTCGCGCGAGACCCGCACCGGGACGCGCGGATACCCGCGCAACTGGGCGTAGGCGACCCCGGACAGCAGCTCCCCGCGCGCCAGCGGCCCCAACAGACGCTCCCGCACCGGGAGGCCGGCCTCGGCCCGGGCCAGGGTGAGGACCGGCGTGTGGTGCTGGGCCTGTACGAACCAGGTCGAGCAGCAGGCCCCGGCGAGGATCTCGGCCGTCCCGCGGACGACCGCGGCCGGCGCGGCCGATCCGCCGTAGGCGACCGGCGCGCTCACCCCGAGCAGCCCCGAGCGCTTGAGCGCCTCGATACTGTCCGCCGGCACGCCCTCCTGGTCGACACGCTCAGCCTGCGGTGCGAGAACCTCGGCTGCCAGCCGTACGGCGCGGGAGACGAGCGGGTGCGGTGGGGCGGTCATCGAAGGAATCTCCCTCGGTCGTCGGGGCGTGTGTCGATCCGGGGCTCTCCCGTTCGTGTAGTCAGTGAAGACCACCAGGAGCGAGAGACCTCCGAGGAGCAAGGAGCACACCATGAAGTACTACCTGCTGAGCGTGATGCAGCCGCAGGGAGAGCCGCCCGCGCCCGAGGTGCTCGAAGAGATCATGCACAGTCTCGACGTCTTCCACGCGGAGCTGCGTGAGGCCGGGGCCTGGGTGTTCGCCGGGGGACTGCACGGGCCCGAGACGGCCACGGTGGTGAGGGCCGAGGCCGGAGACGTCCTGGTCACGGACGGCCCGTACACCGAGAGCAAGGAGTTCCTGGGCGGCATCTGCCTGATCAAGGCTCCCGACCTGGACGCGGCGCTGGAGTGGGGCCGCAAGGCGACGCTGGCGACCACGCTCCCCATCGAGGTGCGGCCCTTCATGGGCGAGGCCTGATGCCCCTGGACGTCGAGGGAGTCTTCCGCGCCGAATACGGCCGCGCGGTCGCCGTCCTCGTCCGCTTCCTCGGTGACATCGAGCTCGCCG
>NZ_JBEXHZ010000312.1:0-1565 GCF_040608315.1 Streptomyces sp. NPDC005195 | reverse complement strand
GGAGCAGCTGCTGCTCGACGCGGTCGCCGAGCAGGCCGCGGCCGTCCTCGGCCACTCCTCGGCCGCCGAGATCGAACCCGAGCAGTCCTTCAAGGAACTCGGCTTCGACTCGCTGACCGCGGTCGAACTGCGCAACCGCCTCAACGCCGTCACCGGCCTGCGGCTGTCGGCGACCCTCGTCTTCGACTACCCGACCCCCGCCGTCCAGGTCCGCCACCTGCTGACGCAGCTGGACCTGCCCGACCCGCCCGGCGGCGCGCAGGCCCTGCTGGGCGAACTGGACCGCCTGGACGCCGCGTTGAACGGCACCGACGTGGACGACACCGAGGACCGCGCCCGCGTCACCGACCGGCTGCGGGACCTGCTGGCCCGCTGGTCGGGCGCGCCGGTGACGGTCACCGGGACCGAGGAACCGGACGCGGGGGACGGCGAACTGGAATCGGTCGAGACCGCCGACGATTTGTTCGACCTCATCGACAGGGAGCTGGGAACGACGTGACCACGGCAGCGGACGCCCGCACGGCGGCGGCACCCGCCGCCGCGGACCACCCCCCTACGGGAGCCGATCCCTCCCCTCGGGCACTGGACCTCCCCACTCCGGCACCGGCTCCCGCACAGCGGACACGGTCCGGCTCGGGTCAAGGAAGTGAGACACGTGGCTGACGACGGCAAGTACGTCGAGTACCTCAAGCGGGTGACGGCGGAGCTGCGGCAGACCCGCCGGCAGCTTCACGACGTGGAGGAGAAGCAGCGCGAGCCCATCGCCATCGTGTCGATGAGCTGCCGCTTCCCCGGCGCGGTGGCCACCCCCGAGGACCTGTGGCGGCTCGTCGACGAGGACGGCGACGCCATCGGCCCGCTGCCCGCCGACCGCGGCTGGGACATCGAGGACCGCTTCGACCCCGACCCCGACAAGCCCGGCACCTTCTCCACCCGCGAAGGCGGCTTCCTCGGCGACGCCGCCGCGTTCGACGCCGGCTTCTTCGGCATGAGCCCCCGCGAGGCCCTCGCCACCGACCCCCAGCAGCGGCTGCTCCTCCAGGCGTCCTGGGAACTCCTCGAACGCGCCGGCATCCCTCCCGCCACGCTGCGCTCCAGCGCCACCGGCGTCTTCATCGGCGCCGCAACCTCCGGCTACGGCCAGGGCCCCGTGGAGGTCCCCGAGGACGTCCACGGACTGATGCTCGCCGGCAACGCCACCTCCGTCGCCTCCGGCCGCATCTCCTACGTCCTGGGCCTGGAGGGCCCCACCGTCACCGTCGACACCGCCTGCTCCTCCTCCCTGGTCGCCCTCCACTGGGCGGTGCAGGCCCTGAGGTCGGGGGAGTGCGACCTCGCCATGGCCGGCGGCGTCGCCGTCATGGCGACCCCCGGACTGCTCTTCGAGTTCAGCCGGCAGCGCGGCCTCGCCGCCGACGGCCGCTGCAAGGCGTTCTCCGACGACGCCGACGGCACCGGATGGTCCGAAGGCGTCGGCCTGCTCCTGGTGGAGCGCCTCTCCGACGCCCGCCGCAACGGCCACCCCGTCCTCGCCGTCGTCCGCGGCTCCGCCGTCAACTACGACG
>NZ_JBEXHZ010000311.1:0-1569 GCF_040608315.1 Streptomyces sp. NPDC005195 | reverse complement strand
GCCGGGTCCTCCCCGCCGCGGCGGGGCAGGACCCGCCATGCGAGGGCGCCGGCCAGGACGCCGAGCGGCACGTTGATGAGGAAGATGGAGCGCCACTGGCTGCCGAACAGGTTCAGGTGGAGCAGCCAGCCGGCCAGGAGGGGCCCGCCCACCATGGTCAGGCCCATCAGCGGGCCGACCGGGGTCAGCGCCCTGCGCAGGTGCTGCGGCGGGAAGACGACCTTCACCAGGGCCAGACCCTGCGGGATCATCACCGACCCGCACAGGCCCTGCAGGGTGCGGGCGGCTATCAGGAAGACCGGGTCGGGTGCGAGCCCGCAGGCCAGCGAGGTCAGGGTGAAGCCGGCCATGCCGAGCAGGAAGAGCCGCCGGCGCCCGAGCAGGTCCCCGAGCCGTCCCGAGGTGACCAGGCCGAGCGCGAAGGCCGCGGTGTAGGCGCTCAGCACCCACTGGACGGTGGTCTGGCCGCCGCCGAGGTCGGCGTGGATGGACGGGCCGGCGAGGGTGGCGATGCTGGAGTCGATCAGATCCATGATGTCGGCCATGACCACGACGGTCAGGACGAGCCATGCGGTGCGTGACGGCGGTGTGCTGGTGGGAGGCGCCTCGGACGAGCGCTGGTCGATGGACACGAACACTGTTCTACATCGGATCGGCGTTCCGAACAATACGAACACCGTTCTCGATGGCGTGGAACACTGTTCGCCGATGGGTTTAGACTGCCCGTATGTCACCGACTCCGGAGCAACGGCGCGCGGCCCGGCACCAGCTCGGCACCGGTTCGGGCGCGCCCGCGGCCCGGCGTGGTCCGTCCGGCGGGCGCAAGAAGCCGATCACGGTCGACGCCATCATCAGCACGGCGTTCGGCATCGTGGAAGCGGAGGGGTACGACGCCCTGACGATGCGGCGGGTGGCCGCCGCGCTGGAGACGGGGCCGTCGTCGCTCTACGCCCACGTGGTCAACAAGGAGGACCTGGACGAGCTGCTCATCGGCCGTCTGTGCGCCGGGATCGACCTGCCCGAGCCGGACCCCGCCGCCTGGCGCCGGCAGCTCGCCGGTGTCTGCACCCAGCTGCGCGACCAGTATCTGCGGTATCCGGGTATCTCGCGGGCGGCCTTCGCCGCCGCCCCGTCCAATCTGGACACGCTGCGTGTCGCCGAGGGCATGCTCGCCATCCTGCTCACCGGGGGCATCGACCCGCAGACCGCCGCCTGGGCGCTGGACTCGCTGTCGCTCTACGTCAACGCCTACAGCCTCGAGATCTCCCTGGTGAACAGCCGCATCGGCCGCGGCGACGACGGCTGGGTCGTCAGCCGCGACGAACTGCTGCGCCGGTTCGCCGCGCTGCCGGACACCTTCCCCCGGACCAAGCGCTACGCCGCCGAGCTCACCGCCGGGACCGTCCACGACCGTTTCGACTTCACCATCGGCCTGATGATCGACGGGCTCCCCGGTTCGCGGTGAGAGGACCGCGCGGGCCCGGCTCCGCGCTTGCCGCACCGGCCCCGCCCGGGGCCGGGGGGCCGGGGCCGGGCGGCCCCGGGCGGGGGTGTGAGCCGGCCGGGGTG
>NZ_JBEXHZ010000310.1:0-1593 GCF_040608315.1 Streptomyces sp. NPDC005195 | reverse complement strand
GACCGAGGTCCTGCTCGGCCCCGCGGCCCAGCCCGCCTGACACGACGGCGGTCCGGACCGCGGGCCCGCACGCTCACGGCCCCGCACGCCCGGTGGTCCGCACGCCCGGTGGTCCGGACGCCCGGTGGTCCGGTGGCGTGGTGGCCCGGAGGGCCGTTGGTCTCGAGGGCCGTCGGTCTGGAGGGCCGTCGGTCTGGAGGGCCGTCGGTCTGGAGGGCCGTCGGTCTGGAGGCGGGTGGTCCGGGGGTCCGGTGGTTCAGGCCGGGGTCCTGGCCGTCTCGGCCTGCTGCTCCGGCTCGGCGGGTCCGGTTTCGGCGGGCTCGTTGAGGCGCTTGCCGAGCAGCACGAACAGCAGGATGAGCCCGACCGTGAGCAGGGTGTGCCCCAGACCCGCGGTGAGCGGCACCGCCTCGGGCACGTGGTCGCCGAGCACGGTCTCGGTGCCGTGCACGAACATCATGGCGACGGTGATCGCGATGCCCGCGTTGTAGAACCAGAAGAAGTACGTGAACAGTTTCGTCCCGGACAGCCTGAACTGCTTGTCCAGGGCGAGGACGATGAGGAAGCCCATCATGCCCAGCGAGAGCAGGTGGGTGTGCATGAGCGCCAGCTGGGTCTCACCGTCGAAATCTTTGGCCTTGGTGAACTCCCGGTAATACAGACCGGAGATCACTCCAAGGATCATGTAGACGTGTGCCGCGTAATACGACTTCCGCATCCCCGTGCCCGCTCCCTGCTGGTCATTGCTGGTCGATTCAGGCCCTCACGGGGGCCATTGAAGCACCCCGGCGTGAACCCCTCGCCCGTTTTCGGAGATCGTTCGAGCCGCCCTCCAGCGGGCCTCGAGAGCCTCTGCGAAGTGCCGGGCCACGCTGGGGTGTCGAGGTTCGTCCCCGCAGAACGAGAGGCATCCGCATGAGGCACTCCCGTACGGTCGCGGCCGTCGCCGCGGTCACCGGACTGGTCCTGGCCGCCGCGGGCGCGGCGAGCGCCCAGGTCACGCCCGGGCCCGTCACCCCGCCGTCGCCCCGGGACACGGAGGAGGCCGTATGAGCCACCCCCGCGGCGTCACGGGCGGCAGGGGCGTCGCGGCCACCGGACTGGTCCCGGCCGCCGCCGGCGCGCCGTTGTTCCCGGCGGCCCGCGGAACGAGCGCCGACGTCTCCTTCGTACCGCCGTGCTGACGCGGGATCACGCGCGCCCGGCCGCGTCCGCCGCCGAGGCGGACACCCCTGTGAGCTGGTGCCCCGGCGGTGCGGCGCACGCGCCGGAGTCGCTGGTCCTGGGCGTGCGCTCCGGCCTCGACGGACAGGTGACGTATCTCGCCGACGCGGTCCCGGCCGCCGCGGTGCTCGACCAGATCCCCGAGGACATCGAGCCGCGCCGGATCCTGCGGTTCGCCTCGCACTGCGTCACCGGCTGCGCCAACCGCCGGGGCGGTGACTGCACCCTGGTGGAACGGGTGGTGGCGGCCTGCCCGGCGCCGGCGGGCGGCGCGGTGCCGCGCTGCCATCTGCGGGCCGGCTGCCAGTGGTGGGCGCAGGCCGGCGTCGACGGCTGCCGGCGCTGCCCGGCCCTGGCCACCCGCCATCC
>NZ_JBEXHZ010000309.1:0-1615 GCF_040608315.1 Streptomyces sp. NPDC005195 | reverse complement strand
GTCGAGGAGGCGGCGCAGATAGGCCGGGCCGCCGGGCGGCGCCGGGCGCCGGGTGAAGGCGGCCGCGGTGGTGGCGTCGAAGTGGACGCGGCGGCTGAAGTAGCTCTCGTACAGCGAGATGACCCGCTGGTGGTAGGCGCGTTCACGGTCCGGGAGGGCCGCCGCGGAGAAGGCCGAGGGCGGGACGAACCGGGCCACCTGGAAGGACGGGTACTCGGCGAGCACCGCGGAGAAGTCCCGCAGGGTGACGGCCTGCCCGACGGCGTGCAGGGTCAGTCCCCGGGCATCCTCGAAACGCGTGGTCACCTCGGTGACCAGATCCGCGACGTAGTCCACCGGCACCAGGTCGAGGGCCGCGTCGTAGCGGCCCGGGATGGTCCTGGCGAGGCCCTTGGTGATGAGCTTGACGACCGGGTACAGCGTCTTGAAGTCACGGACACGGCCGGTGCGCGCCGCCCCGGCGACGATGCTGGGCCGCACCACGGCCACCGCCAGCCCCTCGGCCGCGGCCTGCCGCACCAGCCTCTCCCCCTGGAGCTTGCTCAGCTCGTAGGCGTTGCCGGGGCGCTGGCCGACGTCGAGTTCGTCCTCGTAGGCGATGCCGTCCCGGGCGCCGCACACATAGGCCGTGCTCACATGGACCAGCGGAATCCGGTGGGCTTGGGCGAAGGCCACCACCTGCCGGGTCCCGGTGACGTTCACGTCCTGGTAGCGCTGCTCGGGCAGCCCGAAGTCGGTCAGGGCCGCGCAGTGCACGATACGGTCCGCCGCCGCGGCCGCGCGCAACTGCTCGCCGTCCAGGCCGAGTCCGGGGCGGGTGACGTCACCGGTGAGCCGGCGCGGTCCGGCCGGCGCGGCCGGCAGCGCCCTGCCGTTGTTGCGGACGATGTCACCGTTGCTGTGCATGAGGGCGAGCACGTGGTGGCCCTCCGCGGTGAGCCGGGCGGTCACCTCGGCTCCCACCAGTCCGCTCGCTCCGGTGACCAGTACGGTCATGGTGTCAGCCATCGGTCGGTCCCTTTGGGTGGTGGGGGGTCATACGGCCTGGTGGGGCTGGACGCCATTGCTGACGATCAGGTCGCGGGCCTCCTCCAGCGGGAGTTCCGCGCCGAGGTAGGTGCCGATGCGCAGCCAGTCGTAGCCGAGCTCCAGGGTGGCCCGCCAGGTGTCGGCGGAGTCGAAGGAGGAGGGGAAGGCGTCGGCCCCGGCGGTCTCGCGGACCAGCGCGACGAAGTCCCCGAGATCGGTGCGGACCCGCTCGCCCTGTCCGGGTGAGGCGATGGTGCGGCACAGCAGGTCCTCCGCCCGGCCGCGCACGGAGCCGGGCAGCGACGGCAGCAGCGGCAGCCGGCGCACCAGATCGGTGTCGGCGGGCAGCGGGTTGACGCCGTACGAGCTGAGCAGCCCGCGCAGCGCGGCGTGGACCGCGCGGCGGGAGGTGAGTTCGGCGACCCGCCACTGGCCGCGGCGCAGGGCGCCGTCCAGGTCCTCGCGGGCGTTCTCCACCACGACGTTGGACCACACCAGGGCCATCGTGGCCGCCGCGAAGCGTTCGGCGGGCAGCGGGACCAGGTCGATGCCGTCGGGCCCGCTGACGGCCGCTCCGCGGACGGAC
>NZ_JBEXHZ010000308.1:0-1620 GCF_040608315.1 Streptomyces sp. NPDC005195 | reverse complement strand
CCTTGTGACCTGCGATGATGGGGTTTCTCTAGGACCACATCAGGCACGATCGGCAAGGCACTTCCGAGATGCAATCCTCCCATGCCGCGGCGGCGGTCTCATCCGCGTTCGATGATCCGAACCTGATCGCGTACGGCGGGCTGGAGCCGGTGATGCGCCTGGCCGAGCGGTGTGGTCTGCCGGCTCTGGCCGACGAGCTCATCGGGCTGCCGCGCTCGAAGGACGGCACCGGCGCCTTCCCTGCGGCGAAGCTGATGTCGCTGGTGGGCGGCATGGTCGCGGGCGCCGACAGCATCGATGACATGGACCGGCTG
Organism: Streptomyces sp. NPDC005195; assembly: GCF_040608315.1. NCBI lineage: Bacteria > Bacillati > Actinomycetota > Actinomycetes > Kitasatosporales > Streptomycetaceae > Streptomyces > Streptomyces sp. NPDC005195. The sequence goes on along the minus strand of NZ_JBEXHZ010000308.1, from coordinate 1,306 downwards.
CGGCACGGCGCGACGGGCCGCCTGTTCGCCGGGGTGCGCGCCCCGTCCACGCTGGGCAGCTTCCTGCGCTCCTTCACGCACGGGCATGTGAAGCAACTGCACGCCGTTGCCCGCCGGTTGATTCCCCGTCTCACTGCGCACACCCCGCTGCTGCCCGGCGCGGACCAGGTGGCCTACGTGGACATCGACGACACCATCCGCCGCACCTACGGCTACGCCAAGCAGGGCACCGGATACGGATACAGCAAGGTCAAGGGCCTCAACGCACTGCTCGGGATCGTCTCCACACCACTGGCCGCACCAGTGATCGCCGCCACCAGGCTGCGCAAGGGGCCCACCAACTCCGCACGCGGGGCGGCCGCGTTCGTCGCCGAGACCATCCGCACCGCCCACGCCTGCGGCGCGAGCGGTCTCCTCGTGGTGCGGGCCGACTCCGCGTTCTACGGCGCCGACGTGGTGAGCACCTGCCGGTCCCTCGGCGCCCGCTTCTCGATCACGGTACGGATGAACGCCTCCGTCAAGAAGGCCATCGCGGGCATCGACGAAGGCACCTGGACGGCGATCAAGTACCCCAAGGCGGTCTGGGACGAGGAGGGCCAGTGCTGGATCTCCGACGCCGAGATAGCCGAGACCACCTACACCGCCTTCACCTCCAAGCCGAAGAAGCAGCAGGTCACCGCCCGGCTGATCGTGCGACGGGTCAAACGGCTCAACCCCGACAGCCTGCCCGCCGGGCAGGGCACCCTCTTCGACACCTGGCGTTACCACGCCGCGTTCACCGACTCCCCGCTCTCCCTCAAAGACGCTGAGCGTGATCACAGGCGGCACGCTGTCGTGGAACAAGTCATCGCGGACGTCAAGAACAGCGCCTTCGCGCACGCCCCGTCCGGCAACTTCCAGGCCAACGCCGCCTGGCTCACCCTCGCAGCCCTTGCGCACAACCTGACCCGCGCCGCCGGCACTCTGGCCGGTGCATTCCACGCCAGGGCGGCCACCGCCACGATCCGCGACCACCTGATCAACGTGCCTGCCCGCCTGGCCCGCTCGGCCCGCCGCCTCACCCTCCACCTACCCGAACGCTGGCCCTGGGAAGGCGACTTCACACAGCTGTTCACGGCCGTGCACGCGCCACCGCCGTCCGCCTGACCCTCCTTGACCGAGCCGCCCGAACGGGCCCGAGACCTGTGGACATGTGGAAGAGCTGGGCAGACCAGCGGATACTCCCTGCCCGAACCCGCAGATCAGCCGCCAGACCACTCGAATACACCCGAAGCGATCACTCCGAAATCAAGCCGGTGGATCCGGG
>NZ_JBEXHZ010000307.1:0-1630 GCF_040608315.1 Streptomyces sp. NPDC005195 | reverse complement strand
GCCATCGCCCATGCCTCGGACCGCGGCGCGCGGGGCGTCGACATCACCGTCGACGACGGACCGGACCCGGTCTGGACACCGCGGGTGCTGAAGGTGCTTCGGGAGTACGGCGTGAAGGCCACGTTCTGCATGGTGGGCACCCAGGCCCGGGCGCACCCGGACCTGGTCAGGGCGGTCGTGGCGGCCGGGCACCGGCTGTGCGACCACACGGTGTCGCACGACACCACCATGGACACCAAGTCCGAGTCGTACCAGGCGCGTCAGATCCTGGACGCCGAACGCATGATCACCAAGGCGTCCGGGGGTGTCCGGCCGCAGTACTACCGGGCCCCGGGCGGAGCCTTCACGCCGTACAGCCGCAAGCTGGCCGCCTCGCACGGGATGCGGCCGCTGGGCTGGAACGTCGACTCCAAGGACTTCGAGCGGCCCGGCACCGACGTCCTGGTCGCCACCGTCAAGCAGGAGATCTCCAACGGCCCGACCATCCTCTTCCACGACGCGGGCGGCGACCGCTCCCAGACCGTCCACGCCCTGCGCGAGATCCTGCCGTGGCTGAAGCGGCAGGGGTACTCCTTCGGCTTCCCCGTGCGCTGACCCGCGAGGTGCGTGGTCAGGGCCGGGGTGCCTCCTGGCCGTGGACCCTGAGGGTGCCCCGGTCGGTCTCCCGCAGCGCCCGGCCGATGATCAGACGCTGGATCTGGTTGGTGCCCTCGAAGATCTGCATGACCTTGGCCTCGCGCATGTAGCGCTCGACCGGGAAGTCGCGGGTGTAGCCGGCGCCACCCAGCACCTGGACGGCGTCCGTGGTGACCTTCATGGCGTTGTCCGTGGCGATCAGCTTGGCGATGGAGGCCTCGCAGCTGAAGGGGAGTCCCTGGTCCTTGAGCCGCGCGGCGGCGAGCGTGGTGGCGCGGGAGGCCTGCACGGCCGCGGCCATGTCCGCGAGAACGAAGGCCAGCCCCTGGTGTTCGATGATGGGGCGGCCGAAGGTCTCCCGCTCGCGGGAGTAGCGCAGCGCGTGGTCCAGCGCTCCCTGGGCCAGGCCCGTGGCCACCGCCGCGATGCCGAGGCGGCCGCAGTCCAGCCCGGCGAAGGCGATCGCGAGGCCCTGGCCCTCCTCGCCGATCCGGTACTCCAGGGGAACGCGGACGTTCTCCAGGCGCACGGTGGCGGTGGCCGACCCGGTCAGGCCCATCTTGTGCTCGGGCGGATCGGCGATGACGCCGGGGGTGTCGGCCGGGACGAGGAAACAGGAAATGGCCCGCGAGCCCGTGTCGGACGTCCGCGCCATGACCGTGTAGAAGTCCGCGTGCCCGCCGTGCGTGGTCCACGCCTTGGCGCCGTCGAGCACGTAGTGGTCGCCGTCCCTGACGGCCCGCGTGCGCATCGCCGCGGGGTCGGAACCGGCATGGGCCTCGGACAGGCAGTAGGCGCCGAGCAGCTCCCCGCCGAGCATGCCGGGCAGCCACTTGTCCTTCTGCTCCTCGGTGCCGAACGCGGCGAGGGCGAAGCAGGACAGCGCGTGCACAGAGACGCCGACCGCGACGCTGGCCCAGACGGCGGCGATCTCCTCGACGACCTGGAGGTAGACCTCGTACGGCTGGCCGCCACCGCCGTGCTCCTCGGCGTA
>NZ_JBEXHZ010000306.1:0-1651 GCF_040608315.1 Streptomyces sp. NPDC005195 | reverse complement strand
AACCGCCAGATCACACCCTCGAACTGCTCCCGCAACCGCTCCGGGTAAGGGCCGTACCTACCGATCGGCAGATACGGCTCGACGAACTTCCACTGCGCATGAGTGAGTTGCCTACGCGTCACGACCACAGTCCTACCGGATTCCACCCCTCAAACAGGACACAACCCGAAAATGATCACGACATCACACAGGCCCTAGAGCGCGTCCGCAGGCGGGAGGGGCTGTTCCGTCCAGATGGTCTTGCCGGCCGCCGAATAGCGCGTGCCCCACCGTTGGACCATGTGCGCGACGATGAACAGACCGCGCCCGCCTTCGTCGTCGCTGGCGGCCCGTCTGAGGTGGGGCGTGGTGTGCCCCGTGTCCGAGACCTCGCACAGCAGGCTGCGGTCGCGGATCAGTCTGAGCTGGATCGGTCCGGAGGCGTAGTGGATCGCGTTGGTGACCAGTTCACTGACGACCAGTTCGGTGGTGAAGGACAGTTCCGCCAGCCCCCAGTTCCGCAGCTGCCGACTGGCCAGGTTGCGGGCGCGTCCGACCGCCGCGGGATCCAGGGGCAGCTCCCACACGGCCACCTCGTGCGAGTCCAGCACCCGGGTGCGTACGAGCAGCAGGGCCGCGTCGTCGGCGGCCGGGCCTTCGGGGAGGAGTTCGGCGATGATCTGATCGCACAACTCCTCCAGCGGCTTCTCATGTTCGGACAGCACCCGGCCCAGCCGTTCGAGTCCGAGCTCGACGTCATGATCCTGGCCCCTGACCAGCCCGTCGGTGAAGAGGGCGACAAGGCTGCCCCGGGGCAGCTCGAGTTCCGCGCTCTCGAACGGCAGACCGCCCAGACCCAGCGGTGGGCCGGAGGGGAGCTCGGGGAAGGTGAGGATGCCGTCGGGGGTGACGACCGCCGGCGGCAGATGCCCCGCGCGGGCCAGGCCGCACCGCCCGGTGACCGGGTCGTACACGGCGTAGAGGCAGGTCACGCCGAGCGCCGGGTCGTCGTACGTCTCGGAATCGGCGGGCTGACCGCTCACGCGACGGGCCGCCGTCTGTTCCTCGGATGTCTGCTCGGCCAGGTCGTCGAGACGAGTGAGCAGTTCGTCGGGGGTGTAGTCCAGTCGTGCCAGGGCGCGCACACTGGTGCGCAGGCGCCCCATCGTGGCGGCGGCGCGCAGACCGTGGCCCACCACGTCGCCGACGACCAGCCCGACCCGCGCTCCGGAGAGCGGCACGACGTCGAACCAGTCGCCACCGACACCGGCCAGGTGAGCGGGGAGATAGCGGTGGGCCACTTCGACGGCCGTCTGCGGCGGAATGTACCGGGGCAACAGGTCGCGCTGCAGTGCGAGAGCGGCCGCGCGCTCGCGGGTGTAGCGGCGTGCGTTGTCGATGCAGACGGCGGTACGGGTGGCCAGTTCCTCGGCGAGCGACAGGTCGTCGCCGTCGAATCGGGCGGAGGTCCTGCCGCGCAGGAACGTGACGAGCCCCAGCGTCGTGCCACGGGCGCGCAGAGGTACGACGAGTACGGAATGGGCCCACGGTTCGGCGTCGAGCGGGGGCCCGGCCTCACCTGATCCGGTCTCCTCCAGGACCGGCAGGCCCGAGGACAGGCTGCGGGCCTGGGGTGAATCCGCGGCGTAGGCGATCCGCCGTCCGGCCGACG
>NZ_JBEXHZ010000305.1:0-1689 GCF_040608315.1 Streptomyces sp. NPDC005195 | reverse complement strand
CCGCGCCCCTGCCCGTGCCGCCGGGTACAGGCCGTCCCAGAGGGGGTCGTCGGGCGCGAACCCCAGGGAGACCAGGACGTTGACCAGCATCCCGTACGCCATGAACGTGGTGGTCCGGCCGGTGTCCGCGCCCAGCGGCAGATGGACGGTGTCCCACAGCCGCTGCCACTCGGCCCGTACCGCCTCGCCGAACCCGGCGTCCCCCTCCGCCTCGCACGCCGCCACCGCGACGTACACCTGCATCTGCATCAGCAGCCGTTCCGGCTCCTTGAGGATGACGCGGGTGTACGCGTTGGCCATCGCGCGCAGCGCCTCCTCGCCCGTCAGCCCCTCGGTCGCCTCGGCGAACAGCCGTGTGGTGTCGGCCAGGCAGCGCCGCGCCGCCGCGAGGAACAGCGCCCGCTTGCCCGCGAAGAGGCGGAAGAGGTACGGCTGCGACACCCCCGCGCGCCGGGCCACCGCCTCGGTGGAGGTGCCGTCGTACCCGGCGTGGGCGAACTCGCTCATGGCCGCGCGGATGACGCTCTCGCGCCGCTCGTCTGCACTCATCCTCACCATGACCACAAGTTAGTGGTTGATCACTAACTTGGTCAAGGGGGGCCGGGCGGGGAAAACCCGGTCCGGGCGGAATCCGGCTGGAATCCGGCTGGAATCCCTGAGGGCCCGGGGGAGGGAATTCCGGCGGACCCCCGGGGGGAAAGGGCGCCGCTCGCAGGGGGGAACGCGGCGGGAGGCATCTGGCGTGGTGCCGCCGGTCCAGACGCATTCGAGGAATGCGCCAGAACTCCGTGCCAGATTCACAGAATCGAGATCCGCTCGCCGACGGCTCGATGACCTTTCTCCGGCGCTTTCGTCAACTCAGTGAGGCAGGAACGGGGATGATCGACAATTTCTTCACGATGTTTCCCGGGCAGGGCTCGCAGCGCGCGGGCATGGCCGGGCATCTGCTGCGTGAGCACCCCCGCACCGCCGGACGCGTCCTGGCGCGCGCGCAGGACGCCACCGGCCTGCCGCTGACCGCGCTGTGCAGCACGGCGGGGGAGGAGGAGCTGGCCCCGACCGAGATCGCCCAGCCCGCCATCGTCGCCACCAGCCTCGCGGTGCTCGAAGTGCTGCGCGCGGAGGCCGGGTTCGTGCCGGCCGTGGTGGCCGGGCACAGCCTGGGCGAGTACACGGCGCTGGTCGCCGCCGGGGTGCTGGGCGCCGACGAGGCGCTGCGGCTGGTGCACCGCCGCGGCGAGCTGATGGCCGGTGTCTCGCGCCGGGCCGGCGGGGCGATGACGGCCGTACTGGGCCTGGGCCCCGGCCGGATCGAGGAGATCTGCGCCGGCTGCGCCCCGCTGGGCGTGGTGGAGATCGCCAACTACAACGAGCCGGGCCAGACGGTCATCTCCGGGCAGCGCGCGGCGGTCGAGGAGGCCGCCCGCCTCGCGCTGGCGGCGGGCGCCGAACGGGTGGTGGCGCTGAAGGTCGCGGCGCCCTTCCACTGCTCGCTGATGCGGGCGATCGAGGACGAGTTCGCCGCCGAACTGGAACGCGTCACCTTCGCCGCGCCCCGGCTGCCCGTGATCAGCTCGGTCACCGGCACCCTGGTGCGCGACGGCGCCCACGCCCGCGACCTGCTGCGCCGTCAGCTGGCCGGGCCGGTGCGCTGGGTGGACGTGCTGGGCGCCGCGGGAGCGCACGGGA
>NZ_JBEXHZ010000304.1:0-1699 GCF_040608315.1 Streptomyces sp. NPDC005195 | reverse complement strand
CCGGACTCCAGCTTGATCCTGCCCATGAGCGGCGGCCGGAGCGGCTGCGGCACAGGCTGTGCGGTGGGCGGCCCGGCCCCGACGCCACCCGCGGACGACGGCGCGGGCGGCGCCCACGGCGTGGGTTCGAGGGAGGTGAGCACCGTGGTCCCGGCCTCGCCCGGACGTTCGGACCCGGGCCGTGGACCGTCGGGTGACACGGACGGCGTGGCCGGCACGGACGGCACGGGCAGTGGCGTCATCGGCCGGCCTCCCGGACGGTGTCGGCGGCTGTGCGGGTGTCCAGCAGCGGACCGCGCGTCAGCGCGCCGAGGATGCTCTCCGGCACGGCCGTCCGGCCGCCGCCGCCCAGGCCAAGGGCTGCCGCGGTGCTGCCGTCGGCCAGCGGGTAGGCGGTCCCCTGATCGGTGATCAGGAAGGTCTGCGCGGTGGTGTCCGGCCGGGCGAGCTGGTCCAGGTCGACGGCCAGGAGGCCGGTGTCCGGCGGGACGAGCAGGGTCCGGCCGCTGGTGGCGGCCGGCCCCCGCTCGACGACCAACTGGCTGGTCAGCTTGGTGCCGTGGGCCTGCTGGCGCAGGCAGACCGCCTGGCCGGCCTGGTTCATCGGGTGCGTGCCGAGCACGTCGGGCAGGGTGGTGAGCAGGGACTGGTCGTGGGAGATCGGGGCGCCTGCGATGTCGGTCGCGCTCACGCGCAGCACGGTCGGGGCGCCATGGCGGGCGGCCAGCAGGGCGGCCTCGGTGGCGCTGGCCGTGGTGATGCCCGTGCTGGTCATCACGTAGTGGTGGGCCGTTCCGGTCGCCGCCGTACCCCCGTCGGCGGGGCTGCCGCTCGCGGGCGTCTCGAGGAGCTGGCCGACCGTCACCCGGTGCCCGCCCACCTGCCCTGCCGCCCGTCCGCTGCCGGGGATCTTCGCGGGAGCCAGCGGGACGCCGGTGGGGAGCGCGTCGAGCCAGGTCGGCAGGGCGGAGAGCGGGTGACCGCCGTCCAGACCCAGCGCGATCAGCGCGGCGTCGTCGGGCAGCGGGTACTTGACGCCGCGCCACAGCACGAAGCGCTGTCCGTGGGGCCCCGCCACCAGGACGCGCCGGTCGGCGGGGACCGGGGAGGTCTGCCCGGCCGGGTCGAGGTCGAGCAGTTGGCCACCGGCCAGGTCCGGACGCAGGCACCAGGTCCACGGACCCGGCAGCAGTGCCGTGGGCGCGGGCAGGGAGTCGGGTGCGCCGCTGATGCCGACCGGGGCGCCGTGCGGGGTGCCGGCGAGCGACTTCGCGGAGACGGAACGGACCGTGGCGCCCTGCCCGGCCAGCAGCAGGGCCGAGGCGTAGTTGCGCGCCGGGCGCAGCGTGCCGCCCAGGAAGAGATAGCGGGTGCCGGTCTCCTGCTCCACCACGATGGACCCCGGCTTGCGCCAGCCGGTGTCGGCGGCCGGGGACAGCAATCCGAAGGCGGCGGATCCCGCGCACAGGAGCAGCACGACGCCGGCTCCGAGGAAGGTGCCGAGCGAGGAACGCCTCGTCGGACTCTCGCCCCGGCCCGTGTCACCGCTGACCAGGGCGGTGGCCAGCCGGCCCATGGCGAACCGGTGGGCGTGCAGGTGGTCGCGTCGCGTCTGCATCTGCCGCCGCCCCTCAGCCGGCCAGCGCGCGGATGTGGGCGTACACGCCCAGGAACTGGAGCAGCAGCGGGAGCAGGGCGA
>NZ_JBEXHZ010000303.1:0-1702 GCF_040608315.1 Streptomyces sp. NPDC005195 | reverse complement strand
CGTCCTTCTCCAGGGCGGCCGCGTCCACGGTCAGCCGGCGGGCCGGGACGTTCGGCCGGCCGCCGGAGACCACCAGGGTGGCCTCGGCGAGCCCGTAGCCGGGGTAGAGACTCGCGGCGCGCAGGCCCGCCGAGGCGAAGCGGCGGGCGAAGGCGTCCAGGGTCTGCGCCCGTACGGGTTCGGCGCCGCACAGGGCCAGGCGCCAGCTGGAGAGGTCGAGTTCGGCGAGGTGGGCGTCGGTGACGCGGCGGGTGCACAGGTCGTAGCAGAAGTTCGGGCCGCCGCTCACGGTCAGGCCGTACTCGCCGATCGCGCGCAGCCAGCTGACGGGCCGTTTGATGAAGGAGACCGGGGACAGCTGGACGCTCTGGGTGCCCAGCCACAGGGGGTGCAGCACATGGGCGATGAGGCCCATGTCGTGGTAGTGCGGCAGCCAGTTGGCGAAGCGGTCGTCGGCGGTGGTGCCCATGAGGTGCTGCAGCGCCTCCTGGTTGGCCATCAGGTTGCGGTGGCTGACCATGACGCCGCGCGGTTTGCTGGTCGAGCCGGAGGTGTACTGCAGGAAGGCGATGTCGTCGGGGCCGACACGGGGAGCGCGCCAGGCGTCGGCGGCCGTGGTGTCGTCGAGGTCGGTCGCCAGGCAAACCGTTTCTCCTCGGCCGGTCACGGCCAGCCACAGGGAGGTGTCCGCCGCGTGTTCGGAGTCGGTCAGCACCAGCGTGGCCGCGGTGTCCCGGAGGATGCCGGAGACCCGCTGCAGCCGCTCGCCCCGGTCGCCGGGCAGCGGGGCGGGCACGGCGATCGCGCCGGCGTACAGGCATCCCACGAACGCGACGAGGAATTCCGGGCCGGGTGGGTACAGGAGCAGCACGGGCCGGCCCTGGGAGCCGAGTTCGTGCAGCCGTACCGCCAGGGCGCGGGCGCGGCGGTCGAGAGTGGAGTAGGTGAGGTGTTCGGCTTCGCTGACGTCCCGCAGGAACACCTGGGCGTCCGCGTCGCCGAGCGCGGCGACCCGTTCCCGCATCAGCTGGGTGAAGGTGGTGAATGCAGCGGTCAACGTCAGCCCCCTCATGGCGCATACGAAGCGGGGCACAGGACGCCCCTCTGCCGCCGAGCAAGCTCATCGTGAGATCACGGGCTAAAGCGCCGCTTGCGATGCACCGCCCCTTCACAGAATTCAGGGGTACGCCTGTCCGAATTTGGGGTGTGGCCGACGCCTACATTGGGGCAGCACGGTCTGTCGTCGGGGTTCCGCGGAGCAAGCGGGCGACGAGGGCGCGCGTCGGCCGTCCGGTCCCGCCGGCCGATGCGACGGGGAGAAGAGGGTGGGAGCATGCGTTTTCGGATTCTGGGTCCTTTGGAGATCACCTCGTCCGCGGCGGCCGAACCGGTCCGGCCCCGGGCCGCCAAGATCCGTGCGGTGCTCGCGACCCTGCTGGTCAGGGCCAACGAGATCGTCTCGGTGGACAGTCTGATCGACGAGCTGTGGGGCGAGCACCCGCCGCGCACCGCGACGACCACCCTTCAGGTCTACGTCTCGCAGCTGCGCAAGCTGCTGCACACCGCCGACCCGGAGTACGGCCGGGACGCGCTGGTCACCCGCCCGCCCGGCTACGCGCTGCACCTGGATCCCGCGCAGCTCGATCTGGCGGTGTTCGAGGAACTGCACCACAACGGCCAGAAGGCACTGCTGCGCGGCGAC
>NZ_JBEXHZ010000302.1:0-1705 GCF_040608315.1 Streptomyces sp. NPDC005195 | reverse complement strand
CAGGGCGCCCACGCGCGACCGGCCGTCTCGTCCTCGACCGCGACGCCCGCACCCGCGTCGGCCCCACCGCCATGCCGAACAGCGGCCCCGATCCCCGTGAAGACCGCGCGACCCGTCAGACGCGGCTCGGTGACGGCTCCGGTTCGCAGGGACGCGCCGCCGCGCGGCGGGGGAGCAGCAACGGGGTCGCCAGCAGGAGCACACCGGCCAGCCCGATGGCCGCACGCGGGCCGAACAGGCTGCCCAGCACGCCCCAGACGGCCGTCAGGAGCGCGGTCGAGGCCTTGGTCGTCACCGCCCACGCGGACAGCGTGCGGGTGACCCGGTCGGTCGCGGTGCGCTCGAGGCGGTAGGTGGCCTGGACGGGGTTGAAGACCCCGCAGCAGAAGATCAGCCCGAGTTCGACGCCCGTCACCAGCAGCAGCCCGCCGGTGCCCGGCCCGAGGAAGGCCAGGCCGACGGGCCAGAGTGCGCGCAGCGCCCCGGCCACGACCAGGACCTGGTGCTGCCCGAACCGGGTGACGAGCGGTCGGGCCAGCCGCGAGCCGAGCAGGCCGCCGATCGAGGGCGCGGCGAAGGCGAGACCGTACTGCCACGGCGCGAACCCGAGCCGGCCGAGCATCAGGACGGCCAGCAGCGGCTGGGCGGCCATCACCAGGCCGTTGAACAGGGCGGTGTTGAAGAAGAGCGGGCGCAGTGTCGCGTCGGCGAGGATGAACCGCCAGCCGTCGAGCAGGTCCCCGGCCCGCATGCGCGCGTCCTCCCGGCGCCCGGGCGGCGGCTCGTGCCCGCCCGCCGCGCGGATGCCCAGGGCCGAGAGCAGATAGCTGACCGCGTCGGCCACCACCGTCGCCACCGGACCGAGGAGCCCGATCGCGGCGCCGCCCAGCGGCGGTCCGACGATCGTGGTCGTCCACGCCGTGGACTCCAGCCGGGCGTTGGCGACGAGCAGGTCCCCGGCCGCCAGCAGCGTCTTCAGGTACGCGCCGGACGCGGCGCGGAAGGTGATGTCGGCCGCCGCGACGACGACCGAGACCAGCAGGAGCTGAAGGAAGGTGAGCGCGCCGCACGCGAACGCGGCGGGAATCGTCAGCAGCGCCGCGAACCGCACCAGGTCCGTGGCGATCAGCACCGTCCGCTTGCGGCGGAACTCCACCCACGGACCGAGCGGCACCGCCACGGCCGCGCCCACCGCGGCCCCCACGGAGGAGAGCACGGCGACCTCGGCCGGTCCGGCGCCCAGCACCCGGATGGCGATCAGCGGGAACGCGCCGAAGGCGAGCCACGTGCCGAGCGCACTGGTTCCGTACGCTCCCCAGAACCACCCGAACCGCCGCCCCAGCCGATGTCCGCGCAGACGTCCCAGCCGGTGCCCGCTTCTCATGCCCGCCGCCCCCGCCCCTCACCCGCACAACCGATCCGCGACCGGAAGCATCAAAGCGAGCGCCACACCCAGGGGTCAAACAACCGCGGGCCCGCCCGGCCACAACCAACGGTTGTGCCCCTAGGGTGCCGACATGGACCTCGACACCGTCCGGACCTTCGTCGCCGCCGCCGACGCGGGGCAGTTCCAGGAGGCCGCGGCCGAGCTCGCGGTCACCCAGCAGGCCGTCTCCAAGCGCATCGCCGCGCTGGAGCGCACCCTCGGCGTGCGGCTGTTCACCCGCACCCCGCGCGGCGCCCGGCTCACCATCGACGGGCAGGC
>NZ_JBEXHZ010000301.1:0-1705 GCF_040608315.1 Streptomyces sp. NPDC005195 | reverse complement strand
GTAGGCGGTCCGGCCGAGCAGGTCGGCCTCGGGCGAGCCCTCCTCGCAGAAGACCACCGAGCGCAGCGGCGGTCCGTCGAGGTGGCGGTCGAGTTCGGCGCAGACGGTGTCGAACGTCTCGGCGTACACGGGGTGGGCCCGGTAGAGGTCCTGGCCCATGCCGGGGCGCTGGGCGCCCTGGCCGCTGAAGAGGAACGCGGTCCGGGCGCCGCCGGTGGCGATGCCGGTGGCGACGTCCGGGGCGGCGGTGCCCTGTGCGGTGGCGGCGAGTGCGGTGAGCAGTTCGGTGGGGTCGCCGGCGACGGCGACGGCGCGGTGGTCGAGGGTGTGCCGGGCGGCGGACAGGGTGTGCGCGAGGTCGCGCAGGTCGGTGCCGGGGTGGGCGAGGAGGTGGGTGCGCAGCCGGGCGGCCTGGGCGCGCAGGGCGTCCGGGGTGTGTCCGGAGACGGTGAACGCGCGGGGCCGGGCGGCCGGTTCGGGGCGGGCCGGGGCGGGGCCGGGGGCGGGCGGTTCCTCCAGGATGACGTGCGCGTTGCTGCCGCTGATGCCGAAGGAGGAGACGCCGGCGCGGCGGGGGCGTGCGGTGCCGGCCGGCCAGGTACGGGGTTCGGTGAGCAGTTCGACGGCGCCGCTGGACCAGTCGATGTGCTCGGAGGGCGCGTCGACGTGGAGGGTGCGGGGCAGTTCGCCGTGGCGCATGGCCATGACCATCTTGATGACTCCGGCGGCGCCGGCGGCGGCCTGGGTGTGGCCGAAGTTGGACTTGGCGGAGCCGAGCAGCAGGGGCCGGCCGTCCTCGCGGTCCTGGCCGTAGGTGGCGAACAGGGCGCGTGCCTCGATGGGGTCGCCGAGGCTGGTGCCGGTGCCGTGCGCCTCGACGGCGTCGACGTCGCGGGGGGTGAGGCCGGCGGCGGCGAGGGCCTGGCGGATGACGCGTTCCTGGGAGGGGCCGTTGGGGGCGGTCAGGCCGTTGGAGGCGCCGTCCTGGTTGGTCGCCGAGCCGCGGACGACGGCGAGGACGGGGTGGTGGTTGCGGCGGGCGTCCGAGAGGCGTTCGAGGAGCAGGACGCCGACGCCCTCGGAGAAGCTGGTGCCGTCGGCGGACGCGGCGAAGGCCTTGCAGCGGCCGTCCGCGGCGAGTCCGTTCTGCGCGGTGAACTCGGTGTAGGTGCCGGGGGTGGCCATCACGGTGACGCCGCCGGCCAGGGCCATGCCGCACTCGCCGGTGCGCAGCGCGTGCGCGGCCAGGTGCAGGGAGACCAGCGCCGAGGAGCACGCCGTGTCGATGGTCATGGTGGGGCCTTCGAGGCCGAAGGTGTAGGCGACGCGGCCGGAGATGACGCTGCCGGAGACGCCGAGGCCGATGTAGCCCTCCATGCCCTCGGGGATGTCGGCGAGGCCGGAGGCGTATCCGGAGCCCATCGCGCCGACGAACACGCCGGTGCGGCTGCCGCGCAGGGACAGCGGGTCGATGCCGGCCCGTTCGAAGACCTCCCAGGAGGACTCCAGCAGCAGCCGCTGCTGCGGGTCCATGGCGAGGGCCTCGCGGGGCGAGATGCCGAACAGGGAGGCGTCGAAGTGGGTGGCTCCGTAGAGGAATCCGGCCTGGAGTCCGGGCAGGCGTTCCAGGTCCCAGCCGCGGTCGGAGGGGAACGCGGAGATGGCGTCGCCGCCCTCGGCGACGAAGCGCCTCAGCTCCTCGGGG
>NZ_JBEXHZ010000300.1:0-1745 GCF_040608315.1 Streptomyces sp. NPDC005195 | reverse complement strand
CCACCCGCCGGTGCCGGATGCCGGTGCGGCGGCGGATCCACTCGTCATCGGTGTCGAGGACGGCGGCCAGGTCGTCGTTGGAGACCACCGTGGCGGGCACCGAGCTGCCCAGCCCGGCCACGACCGCCGACCGCGGCCCGAAGGGACCGGGCGCCGGGGGGACGGGCGGCCCGGACCGCGGCTCCGCCCGCGAACTCTCCTGCTCGTACGGGCCGTTCGACCCGCTGTTCACTGACCTCACGCCACCTCACCTCATCGCGGTAAGCGCAACGGGAACGAGCATGGAGCACCAAAGCCCCCTGAAATCAGCGGAGTTGACTCGCCTAAGCGAACTTCTACACTCTCGCGCCGGACCTGGGACGCGGTCCTCGCACCGTGTGTCCTTGGTCGGTGAGACACCAGTGACCGGCCGCTCCCACTGTCCGGGCCGGCGGTTCAATCGATGGGGGTCCCTCCATGATCCGTGTTGACCATGCCCGCGTCTTCGACGGCGAACGGGTACGGGACGGGATCTCCGTACTGATCGACGACGGACTCGTGGCCGCGGTGACACCCGCCCCGGAAGCGGACGCCTCCACGGACCCCCGGGTGACCGAGGTGATCGACGCCACCGGCCACACCCTGCTGCCCGGACTGATCGACGGACACACCCATGTCATGGGCACCCTGTACAACCTGCGGCTGGCACTGGCGTTCGGAGTCACCACCGAGCTCGACATGTTCAGCTTCCCGCCCGCACTGACCGCCTGGCTCTGCGACACCGCGGCACGCACCGACGACGTCGCCGACCTGCGCAGCTCCGGAACCGTGCTGTGCGCGGCCGGCGGCCACCCGGCGGCCTCGATGCCCTTCCTCCCCTCGCTGGCCGGCCCCGACGACGCACAGGAACAGGTGACGGCACGCCGGAAGGAAGGCGCGCACCACATCAAGATGATGTTCGACGACGGCGGCCACCACGGCGCCGACCTGCCGACCCTGGACGGGCCGACCGCGCGCGCGGTGACCGCGGCGGCCCGGCGGGAAGGCCTGCTGACCGTCGCCCACGTCGCCGACGAGAAGACGGTACGCGCCGCGCTGGCCGCGGGAGCCGACGCGTTCACCCACGTCCCCGTGGCGGCACCGCTGCCCGAGGACCTGGTCGCGCGGACCGCGGCGGACGGCAGGTTCGTCATCCCCACCCTGGCGATGATGGAGATGTCGAGCGGAGCGCGCGGCGGACGCGCCCTCGCCGACGACGACCGCATCGCCGCCCACCTGCCCGCCGACGCCGCCGCCGCGATCAGGAACGGCACCGAGGGACTCGCCGTGACCGTCCCGGCCCCGGACCTCGACTTCGCCCACGCACTCGCCACCGCACGCCGGCTGCACGAGGCCGGAGTGACCCTGGTCGCGGGCACGGACGCCAACAACGCGCCGGGACGGGCCTGCCCGGTGGTCCACGGCGCCGCACTGCACCGCGAACTCGAACTGCTCGTGGCCGCCGGACTCACCCCCGTCGAGGCGCTGCGATCCGCCACCTCGGCACCCGCCCGGCTCTTCGGACTCTCCGACCGCGGGCGGATCGCCCCCGGCCTGCGGGCCGATCTGCTGCTCGTCGAGGGCGACCCCACCACGGACATCACCGCCACCCGGGCCATCCGGCGCGTCTGGCGCCGCGGAGTCCCCTTCGACCGCGAGGGGTTCCGCGGCGCACGGCAGACCCCGGCACGCCCTGTGCCGCTCCCCGCCCGGCCCGGGGCGCAGGC
>NZ_JBEXHZ010000299.1:0-1754 GCF_040608315.1 Streptomyces sp. NPDC005195 | reverse complement strand
CACCCCGAGGACTTTGCATGACCATGCGTTTCAATGCATACTCTTTCTATGTCTAAGGTCCTCACCTCCCTTCCCGCCGACGAGCGCGTCGGCATCGCCTTCTCGGGCGGTCTCGACACCTCGGTCGCGGTCGCGTGGATGCGCGACAAGGGAGCCATCCCGTGCACCTACACCGCCGACATCGGCCAGTACGACGAACCCGACATCGCCTCGGTGCCGGGCCGCGCGAAGACCTACGGTGCCGAGATCGCGCGCCTGGTCGACTGCCGCGCGGCACTGGTCGAGGAGGGCCTGGCGGCGCTCACCTGCGGGGCGTTCCACATCCGCTCGGGCGGGCGTGCCTACTTCAACACCACCCCGCTCGGCCGCGCCGTCACCGGCACCCTCCTGGTCCGGGCGATGCTCGAGGACGACGTACAGATCTGGGGCGACGGCTCGACGTTCAAGGGCAACGACATCGAGCGTTTCTACCGGTACGGCCTGCTCGCCAACCCGCACCTGCGGATCTACAAGCCCTGGCTGGACGCGGACTTCGTGACCGAGCTCGGCGGGCGCAAGGAAATGTCGGAGTGGCTCCTCACCCACGACCTGCCCTACCGCGACAGCACGGAGAAGGCGTACTCCACCGACGCCAACATCTGGGGTGCCACCCACGAGGCCAAGACGCTGGAACACCTCGACACCGGCGTGGAGAGCGTGGAGCCGATCATGGGCGTCCGGTTCTGGGACCCCTCGGTCGAGATCGCCACCGAGGACGTCACGATCGGCTTCGACCAGGGCCGCCCGGTGACGATCAACGGCGAGAAGTTCGCCTCCGCCGTGGACCTGGTGATGGCGGCCAACGCGATCGGCGGCCGGCACGGCATCGGCATGTCGGACCAGATCGAGAACCGGATCATCGAGGCCAAGAGCCGCGGCATCTACGAGGCGCCCGGCATGGCCCTGCTGCACGCGGCGTACGAGCGCCTGGTCAACGCGATCCACAACGAGGACACCGTCGCCCAGTACCACAACGAGGGTCGACGCCTCGGCCGGCTGATGTACGAGGGGCGCTGGCTGGACCCGCAGGCACTGATGGTGCGTGAGTCGCTGCAGCGCTGGGTCGGCACGGCCGTCACCGGCGAGGTGACCCTGCGACTGCGGCGCGGCGAGGACTACTCGATCCTCGACACGACGGGCCCCGCGTTCAGCTACCACCCGGACAAGCTGTCCATGGAGCGCACGGAGGACTCGGCCTTCGGGCCCGTGGACCGGATCGGCCAGCTCACCATGCGCAACCTCGACATCGCCGACTCGCGCGCCAAGCTGGAGCAGTACGCCGGGCTCGGCCTGATCGGCACCTCGCCCGCCATCGGTGCCGCGCAGGCGGCCGCCACCGGACTGATCGGCACCATGCCGGAAGGCGGCGCCGAGGCCATCGCCTCCCGTGGCGAGGTCTCCGAGGACGACGAGATGCTGGACCGCGCCGCGATGGAGTTCGGCACGGACTGACCAGCCCGGTCCGACGCGGCCTCAGCATCCCCTGGGAGGCCGCGTGTCGGGAGGGGCAGGCGCGGCCCGGCCCTCCCGGCACCACCAGCGGACAGGCACAACGACCGGGCCCACCGCGCCGGTCGGCGATCCGGTCGGAAATCGCCGGCACGTCGACGGCGAGGAACGCTACGATCCCGCCGATGAAGACTCACTCTGTTCACAGATTGGGGGCCCCCTCCGCGCAAGGTGAGTGCTGATGCTCACTCGGACCGCGAACCGGG
>NZ_JBEXHZ010000298.1:0-1759 GCF_040608315.1 Streptomyces sp. NPDC005195 | reverse complement strand
CTCGGTACGACCAGATGGAACGCGTCGGCCGGATCGCCGCCGTGCGCGCGCGGATCGGTCAACGGGCCGACGACGTCGGTGAACTCGACGATCGAGCCCGGCCAGCCGTGCGTCATGATCAGCGGGGTCGCCGAGGGTTCCGGCGAGCGGATGTGCGCGAAGTGGATCCGCGCGCCGTCGATCTCCGTCGTGAACTGCGGCCACGCGTTCAGCCGGTCCCGCGCCGCCGGCCAGTCGTAGGTGTGGCGCCAGTACCGGACGAGTTCCCGCAGGTACTCCCGGGGCACGCCGTACGCCCAGCCGACCCCGGGCAGTTCGTCGGGCCAGCGGATGTGGTCGAGGCGTCGGTGCAGGTCGTCGAGGTCGCTCTGGGGGAAGTCGACGGTGAACGGTTCGATGCGGGGGGCGTCCGAAGGGGTCATGTCCGCGCATGCTAACGCCGGGCCGCCCGCACACGCCGCTGGATTTCTCCCGGCGTGGCGCGGATCCCGAGACCGGGACCGAGACCGCGGCGGATACCGCGGCAGTGACAGTGACGCCGCCGTACGGGCGCCACGGTCGGTGCGTGCCCGACGGGTTCTCCGCACGGCGGCCGGTCGGTGCGTGCCACCGATGAGTTTTGCGGCGACGATCGGTCTGCACAGGTGACCGATGTTCCCCGTCCGAGGAGGTACGCATGTCCGCCGAGGGTTTCACCACCTGTCTGTGGTTCGACGGCCAGGCCGAGGAGGCCGCCCACTACTACGTATCGATCTTCAAGAACTCCCGGCTCGGCCGGATCGGCCGCTACACGGAGGCCGGTCCGGGGCCGGCCGGGACCGTGCTGGCGGCCGAGTTCGAGGCCAACGGGCAGCGGTTCGTCGCGGTGAACGGGGGCCCGCAGTTCACGTTCGACGAGGCGATCTCGTTCCAGATCCACTGCGACGACCAGGGTGAGGTGGACCACTACTGGAAGAAGTTCGTCGACGACGGCGGCGAGGCCGGACCCTGTGGCTGGATCAAGGACAAGTACGGCCTGTCCTGGCAGGTCGTCCCGGCCCGCCTCATCGACCTCATCAGCGACCCGGACCCGGAGAAGGCCGCCCGCACGACCCGGGCGATGCTGGGGATGTCCAAGCTGGACATCGTCGCCCTGGAGAAGGCGTACGCGGGGGAGTAGCGCCTCGCGCTCCGACGACCGTGCCTGGCACCCCCGTTGGAACCGAGGGGGAGCGCGGCCTCGTCGGTCGCCTGGTCGGCACCGGACTCGTCGGGCGGCCGTGAGACGGTTGCCCGACCACCCGGACGCTGACGGGTACCGAACAGATGAGGTCTCGCATGTCCCGCCACCCCGAGCTGAAGTACCGGACGGTCACGGCGTTCCAGCGGCGGATCGGCAATCCGCTGCTGCGGCGGCTGCCCGTCCAGACCCTGCTGGAGACCACGGGGCGCACCTCGGGGCTGCCGCGCAGGACACCGGTCGGCGGCCGCCTGACGGGGCGGGAGTTCTGGTTCGTCAGCGAGTACGGCGAGCGGTCGCAGTACGTGCGGAACATCAAGGCGGACCCACGGGTGCGGATCCGGGTCAGGGGCCGGTGGCACGCCGGCGTCGCCCACCTGATGCCGGAGGACGACGCTCGCGCGCGCCTCGGGAGTCTGCCCCGGTTCAACAGCGCGGCGGTGCGCGCGCTGGGCGCGGGGCTGATGACGGTACGGGTCGACGTCACCGGCTGAGGCCGGGGGACGCGTCCGAGGAGGGCGCCGGAACGCGGCCGGCTCG
>NZ_JBEXHZ010000297.1:0-1777 GCF_040608315.1 Streptomyces sp. NPDC005195 | reverse complement strand
GGCGGGTGCGCCGCCCGCGCCGAGCGCGAGCAGCACCACGGTGAGTGCGGCCGGTTCCTCTTCGCCGGCCCGCCCGCGTACCACGCGCGGGACGGGCTCGTACTGGTCCGGGGTGCCCATACCTCCTCCCTCCTCCTTCAGCCTTGGGGACACCATCGGTCACCACGCTCAAGAACCGCTCTCACCGCACTCGAAGAGCGCTCCACGCCGCCGCCCGCGGCAGCGGGGCGGCCAGGCACGCAGCGCCGGGTCCGGTACAGGAGGGACACCGGGGCCCGACGGCCGGAGTGGGGACGGCAGGGGCTGGGACGGCAGGGGCTGGGACAGCGGGCGCCGGGGTCGCGGGCGGTGGGCTGGAGTGGGGTGGGGCGGGGGTGGTCGGACACGGCCCGGGTGGGGTGGGGGGAAACGCTTCGGCCAGTTGCCGTGGGTGCGAAAAGAGCGGGAGGTGCCCCGCGGGGCGGGCCGGGAGGGCGGGGGCGGGGCGCGCGGTCCGGTGCGCGGCGGGCGCGGAGCGGGGCGGGGA
Organism: Streptomyces sp. NPDC005195; assembly: GCF_040608315.1. Classification (NCBI taxonomy): domain Bacteria; kingdom Bacillati; phylum Actinomycetota; class Actinomycetes; order Kitasatosporales; family Streptomycetaceae; genus Streptomyces; species Streptomyces sp. NPDC005195. The sequence goes on along the minus strand of NZ_JBEXHZ010000297.1, from coordinate 1,251 downwards.
GGTGGTGTCTTGACGGCGCCCGCGGCGGTGATTACGGATGCCGCCGGCAGGAGCGCGGGCGCACGGAAATGGACGACGGTAACCGTCTGGAGTGCGGTGACGCGGAATCAGGAGTTCGATTCGAGCCGCGCTGCAAGCGTCCTCCAGCGCCCCGGACAGCCTGTGTGACACCGGACTTGGAAGTCCGCTCGAGAACGGCTCCAGGAAATCGCTGGGGAGGGACGGCCGCGGCTAGCGTGAGCGGCGGCGCGGATTTCTGGCCACAAAAGGAACGGGACAAGGAGCTCGACGACATACGGAGGAGACCGGTGAGGATTCAGGTTCTGGGTCCGTTGAGTGCCGAGGTCAACGGGGGATCCATCGTTCCGAGCGCGGGCAAGCCGCGGCAGATCCTGTCGCTGCTGGCGTTGTATCCCGGACGGGTGATGCCCGTCCCGACCCTCATGGAGGAGATCTGGGCGACACAGCCCCCGCAGAGCGCACTGACGACCCTGCAGACCTACATCCTGCAGCTGCGCCGGCGGCTGGGCACCGCGATGGGGCCCGGCGCACCGGGCGGCGCCAAGGAGGTACTGGCCACCCGGCACGGCGGCTATCTGCTGCAGATCCCGCCCGACAGCGTCGACGTGCACCAGTACGACCGTCTGACACGGGAGGGACAGACCGCGTTCGAGAGCGGCGACGACGAGGTCTCCGCCGCCCGCTTCCGCGAGGCCCTGGGACTGTGGGAGGGCCCCGCCCTGGTCGACGTACGCCTCGGGCCGGTCCTGGAGATCGAGGTGGTCCGGCTGGAGGAGAGCCGGCTGGTCACCGTGGAGCGGCGCATCGACGCCGACCTGCGGCTGGGCCGGCACGCCGAACTCATCGCCGAACTCATCGAACTGACCGCCCGTCACCCCCAGCACGAGGGGCTGCACTCACAGGCCATGGTGGCGCTCTACCGCTCCGGCCGGCAGGCCTCCGCCCTGGAGGTCTACCGCAGGCTGCGGGTCCGGCTGATCGAGGACCTGGGCGTGGAACCCTCCCCCCAGCTGCAACGGCTGCACCAGGCCGTCCTCACCGTCGACCCCCAGCTGGACGTACTGGCCGGACCGCGCCACAGCTCCACCTACGACCTGTTCACGGCCTGAGCCCGAGCCGGGACCCGGGACACGGGACCCGGCAGCGGAACACGGACGGGACGGCCACCGCCGGCCGGGCCTGCGACCACCGCGGCCCGGCCGGTGACGACACGACAGGACCGGCCCGGAC
>NZ_JBEXHZ010000296.1:0-1794 GCF_040608315.1 Streptomyces sp. NPDC005195 | reverse complement strand
CCACACCCGCGCAGTCGTCCGGGGCCAAGCCGCCCGCGTACAGCGCGGTGACCGGGCCGGGCTGCACCGCCTGGGGCTACCAGGAGCACGGCGTCTACACGAAGGGCGACGACGGCTGGCGCCGAGGAACGCACGCATGGTCGCAGAACGGTTGCAACGGCTCGTACTCGGCCCTGCCCCTGAGCGGCGGCTCCAGCCCCAACTCGGGGCTCTTCGCGGAGTGGCTCTTCGCGCCGAACCTGACCTCGTCGGCCTCCTGCACCCTGCTGGTCTACATCCCGCCGGTCTCGGACCGGACCATGGTCGGCGGCAACCCCGCCTACTACACGGTCTACCGGGCCTACACTCCCTCGGCCAACAACGTGATCGGGAGCTTCCAGATCAACCAGGCCGCCCATCTCGGCCGGTGGGTGACCGCCGGCAGCTACCCGGGCAGGGCCAAGCTCGCGGTGGGTCTCGACAACCGCGGCATCGACTGGGGCAGCGGCAACGAGGGCCGGCACGTGGCCGCGGCCCAGGTCAAGGCGGTCTGCCGGAACTGACATCCGGCGGCAGTCCCGCTCGTGCGTCGCCGACCCGTACGTCCTTGCCGTCCTGCCCGTCTTCGCAGGACGGCAGGGGCATGCCTGGGCGTTGACAGCACGTCAGATCCCGCGGGCCACGCCGTCCGTCACCTGATGCGACACCGTGTGCGTCGGTCCACCCGGGATCCGGACCGAACCTGCCGGCCTCGCTCCTCACCAGCTGGTCTCGCCCGCAAAATACTTCGCGGCCCTCCGCAGGATCTCCCGCTCGAGCTCCTTCACCCGCGCCCGCAACTGCCGGTTCTCCTTCTCCATCGCGCTCGCCTCACCAGCGCCGGGCCGGGCGGCCTGCTCGGCGTCCCGGACCCACACGCGCAGCGTCTCGTGGTTGACGCCCAGGTCCTTGGCCACCGAGGCGTAACTGCCACCGGGCGTGGCCCGGTACAGCGCGACGGCATCGGCACGGAACTCAGGGCTGTACTTCGACGTCCCCAACGGGAACTCCGGTTCCTCGGATCCTCACGATCCAATGATCAGGGTGTCCAAGATCCAGGGTCAGGTCCCAAGGCCGGGTAGTTAGCGATTTCGCTGGTCACGCAAGGGGAGTTAAACGAGTCTCGGTGTAGGACAACGGAGCTCGTTGGTACAGGCAGTCGACCAAGACAGCTTGTCCCGACGGAGCTCCGTTGCCCCGTCATTGTGTCGTGCCGCCCGCACTGACGACCATCACCCGTACGGTCACGGTGGCCGGGGGCCGGTTCGCGCCGGGACATCTGGGAGAGCTGACGGCGGTCGTGCCGTTCGAGCTCGTGGATACGGTCCTTGCGGAGACGAGAGCTGTACAGCGACGTCTGCGTGATCTTCCGTCGCGGGTCGGGGTCTACTTCCTGCTGGCGATGTGTCTGTTCCCTGAGGTCGGCTACCGGCTCGTCTGGGACAAGCTGACCGGGGGTCTGTCCGGGATGCCGGTGGTCTGTCCGTCGGCGAAGGCGTTGCGTGACCTGCGCCGGCGGATCGGCAGCGCGCCGGTGCGGACGTTGTTCGAGGTGCTGGCCGGGTTGCTGGCCCAGCCGACGACGCCAGGTGTGCGTTTCGGTCCGTACCGGACGGTGTCGTTCGACGGCTGCAGTTCGCTGAGGGCTCCCGATTCTGAACGGAACCGGGCCTGGCTGGGCAGGACTTCGCATCATGGCTATCCGACGCTGGAGTTGATGACGCTGGTCGAGACCGGAACCCGGTCCCTGGTCGGCGCAGTGTTCGGCCCCACTGC
>NZ_JBEXHZ010000295.1:0-1801 GCF_040608315.1 Streptomyces sp. NPDC005195 | reverse complement strand
GGAGCTGTCCGGTGAAGGGCCGCCTGCCGTAGAGGACGTCCGCGACACCGTCGCCCTCGGTGCCGGGCAGCCAGGAGGCGACGAGCGCGTCGATGGCTTCGTGACCAGGAAGTCGACAAAGAGGTTGATCCACCGCCCCAGTGCGGCATGAGGGGTCGGGGAGCTCGCCAGCAGGGCGGGGCCGGCCTCGGCGCAGGCTTCGACCTGGTGCCGGTAGACCGCGATGATGAGATCCGCCCGCGTCGGGAAGTGGCGGTAGATCGTGCCCGTCCCGACACCGGCCTTGGCGGCGATGTCACGCACCGGAGCCTCCACACCCGAGGTCACGAAGATCGCGGCGGCCGCGTCGAGCAAGGTCTCCTCGTTGCGCCGGGCGTCCGCCCGCTTGGGCCGGGCCGCACGCCCCGCCTCACCGCCACCGCCACCGACCGCGCCACCGTCACTCATCGCGCCCTCCTCTCCGCCACCGGGCTTGCTATCCGGAACGACGTTCCGTATCTTCAAACGGGACAAGGTTCCGTTTGCCTATCATCCCAGAGCGGGGACCGACGGCCAAACCGTGCGTGGTCAGCCGTTGACCCGTCGGAGCGGCGGCCGGGTGCCGGGTGCACCGGAAACCCGTCACGGGTGAACACGAACGTGGTCGCGACACAGGCCGGCACCACACGGATCCCGCCCGCGCCCGACCAGCCGGCGAAGACCCCCGCCACACCACAGTCCGCCCCATCACACCAACCGCGCGAAGCACCTGAACGGAAGGCACCTCCATGCCCGAATCACCCACGGCGACCGCCCCGGCCACCACGCTCACGCCCACTCCGGTCGTCTCCGTGAAGCCGGTCGTACTGCCGGCCCCTGGCCGCGGTGAGGACCTGAAGGTCCGGGTGTCCGCGCCCACGACGGGGCACGACCTGCCCGTCATCGTCTTCTCGCACGGCTACAGCTGGTCGATGGACGGCTATGCCCCCCTCGCGGACTTCTGGGCTGCGCGCGGCTTCGTGGTCCTGCAACCCACCCATCTCGACTCGAGGACACTCGATCTGCCGGCGGACGACCCCCGTACGCCACTGATCTGGCGTTTCCGGGTCGAGGACATGAAGCGCGTCATCGACCGGCTCGACCTGCTGGAAGCGTCCGTGCCGGGCCTCGAAGGGCGCCTGGACCAGAATCGCGTCGCCGTGGCCGGCCACTCGTGGGGGGCCCAGACGGCGAGCATGCTGCTGGGTGCGCGAGTGCTCGATTCCGCGGGCGTCCCGGGCGAGGACATGTCCGATCCGCGGGTCTCGGCGGGTGTACTGCTCGCCGCGCCCGGTCGGGGCGGGGACGACCTGTCCCCGTTCGCGGCCGAGCACCTCCCCTTCATGAACCCGTCCTTCGACGACTTGACGGCACCGGTCCTCGTCGTCGCCGGGGATCAGGACAAGTCCGCGCTGTCCGTCCGGGGACCGGACTGGTTCACCGACCCGTACTTCCTGAGCCCGGCCGGCAAGAGCCTGCTGACCCTGTTCGGCGCGGAACACTCGCTCGGCGGGATCCCCGGGTACGCCGTTGCGGAGACGACGGACGAGAGTCCCGAACGAGTCGCCCTGATACAGCAGTTCACCTGGGCATTCCTTCGCGGCGCTCTCGACCCAGAGGACACGAGCTGGGCGGCGGCGTGTTCCACGCTGGAGCAGGACCCCAGGCCGCTGGGTCAGGTGCAGAGCAGGTAGGGAAGGGGGCCATGCCGTCGGCCCGGGGCCGGCACCGCGGCCTGTGCCTGCGGCTGTTCGGCCCGGCGGTCCCGCGGTCTGCGGTCTGC
>NZ_JBEXHZ010000294.1:0-1808 GCF_040608315.1 Streptomyces sp. NPDC005195 | reverse complement strand
CTGTCCGCCGCGGCGTCGGAGTTCGCGGCGTCCGTCTCGGCCGACACCGCCCGTGCGAGCGCGGCGGCGGAGGCCGAGCTGAAGAAGGTCCAGGGCGGCGGGAACGCGAGGTCCGAGGTCGCGATGACCGGTCTGCCCAGGGGACAGACCGGCGGGCTGCTCGCGGTGCTCGTGAGCATCACCAACAAGACGGACAAGAAGGCGTCGTACGCCGTGCGGGTCGACTTCGAGGACGCGAAGGGCAAGGTCGTCGAGACCCGGTTCGTGGGTGCGGAGAACCTCGAACCGGGCAAGCGGGCCCAGCCCGTCGCCATCAGCAGACAGCCCACCACACCCCAGCTGACGCCGCGTCTGACGAAGGCCCAGCGCTACTGACCGGGTACCGACCCGGAGTCCGCAGCCCGCAGCCCGGAGTCCGGAGCCCCTCGGCGGTTCCGCGTTCCGGCGCCGCCGGTGAGCCGTCCCGGGTCGGTTGCCGACCAGGGCGGGAGCGGCGCAGGGCTGCCCGCTTCCGGCTCGGGCCTCCCGGTTCAGGCCTCCCTGACCAGGTGCACCGTCGTGCTCGACCAGTCGCCCGACGGCAGATCGAGGACGAGCCCGTACTCCCCGAGCACGGCCGAGTGGTGCACGGCGCCGGTGCGCGCGTCGCGGTAGCGTGCCGACGGGGTCAGGCCGCGCAGCCGGACCGGCGGATGAGGGCTGCCGTGCCGGGCCACCCGCCGGTACGCCAGCAGCAGCGTCTCCGAGGCGTCCCCGGCGGTGTACTGCAGCACGGCGTCGGAGTCCTCCGCGGGCGGCGCCAGCCGGTCCAGCCGGCCGTGCTGCACCAGGTGGCGCACCGCCTTGTACTCGGCCACCAGAGCGGCACCCTCCCGCAGTTCGTCCTCGGACCAGCGGGTGAGGTCACCTCCGATGCCCAGCGCGCCGGCCCTCGCGACAAGGAAGCGGAAACGCAGGGGGACCGTACGCCCGGTGAGCTGGTTGGGCACATCCGTCACCCACGCGCCCATGGTGCGCGCGGGGTAGACCTGGCCGTAGCCGTGCTGGATCCACATCCGGTCGGCGGCGTCGGTGTTGTCCGAGGCCCACGCCTGGTCCGTACGGGCGAGAATGCCCAGGTCGACCCGTCCGCCCCCGCCGCTGCACGACTCGATCCGCAGCGCCGGATGATCCGCGCGCAGACGGTCGAGAACACCGTAGAGATTGCGCACGTACTGCGGTCCGAGGCGGTCCGTGCCGTCCTGCTGCCCGGGCCAGCCCGCCTCGCTGAACGCGCGGTTCATGTCCCACTTGAGGAAGTCGATGCCGTGGTCGCCGACCAGCCGGGTCAGCCACTCGTAGGCCCAGTCGGCGACCTCGCGGCGGGCGAAGTTGAGCACCAGCTGGTTGCGCAGCTCGGAGCGGGGCCGGCCGGGGAAGTGCAGGACCCAGTCGGGGTGTTGGCGGTACAGGTCGCTGTCCGGGTTCACCATCTCGGGCTCGACCCAGAGGCCGAAGCGCATCCCGAGACCGTGCACCGCCCGGACCAGGGGCGCGAGCCCGTCCGGGAACCGGTCGGCCGCCGGCGTCCAGTCACCCAGTCCCGCGTGGTCGCTGCGGCGCGCTCCGAACCACCCGTCGTCGACGACGTACAGCTCCACCCCGAGCGCGGCGGCCCGCTCGGCCAGCGCCTTCTGCCCGACCTCGTCGACGTCGAAGCCGGTCGCCTCCCAGGAGTTGTAGAGCACCGGCGCGTCCTCCCGCGCGTGCGGCAGCACATGCGCCAGGACGTACGCGTGCCAGGCGCGGCTGGCCGCGCCGAAACCGCC
>NZ_JBEXHZ010000293.1:0-1815 GCF_040608315.1 Streptomyces sp. NPDC005195 | reverse complement strand
TCGATGCCGAGCGCGTGGCCGGCCGCGGGGTCCGGAGCGTAGAGGACCGCCACCCGGCCGCGCTCCGGAGCGTGCGTGCCGACCTCGTGGACGAGTCCGGCCTCCTCCAGCGCGGCGAGCGCGCTGGAGACCGTCGGCTTCGACAGTCCCGTCTCGCGGGCGAGTTGGGCTCGCGACGCGGGAGGGCCGGCGCGCAACCGGTCCAGGAGCAGCCGCTCGTTGGTGCTGCGCAGCCGGCGGCGGTTCCAGGGCTGTTCGGGCTGCTCGTTGGCGTCGCGGGCGGGCATCGTTCCATTCTCACGCATTCATGACACCCCCTTGACGCATCTAGTAAGGCTCCTTAACTTTATCGCCCAGTCAGCCTCACCGGGCGAGCCGAGGGGAGTTCAGCGCCGGCGGGTCACCCGCCGCCCCTGATCCGTCGGCCGTCATCCCGGCCGTTCCCGTACGCCGTCCCTCTCCCGCGCGTCCCGATCACAGGAGGCCCCATGTCCGGCAGTCCGCCACCCACCGGCGGTTTCGTCCGCCGCGTCGGCCTGTTCCAGGCCACCGCCATCAACATGAGCCAGATGTGCGGGATCGGTCCGTTCGTGACGATCCCGCTGATGGTCGCCGCGTTCGGCGGCCCCCAGGCGATCATGGGCTTCGTCGCGGGTGCGGTACTGGCCCTCGCGGACGGCCTGATCTGGGCCGAACTCGGCGCCGCCATGCCCGGTTCCGGCGGCAGTTACGTGTATCTCCGGCAGGCCTTCCAGTACCGTTCCGGACGCCTGATGCCGTTCCTGTTCGTCTGGACGGCCATGCTCTTCATCCCGCTGATCATGTCCACCGGCGTGGTCGGCTTCGTCCAGTACCTGGGATATCTGGCCCCCGACATGGGAAAGACCACCGGGGACCTGGTCGGCCTCGGTGTCATCCTCCTCGTCGTCGTGCTCCTGTGGCGCGGCGTCGAGCACATCGCGCGCATCACGGCCGTCATGTGGGCCGTCATGATCACTTCGGTGCTCCTGGTGATCGTCGCCGCGGCCACCGACTTCAGCCCCCATCTGGCCTTCACCTACCCGGCGCACGCCTTCGAGCTGACCAGCAGTCACTTCTGGATCGGGTTCGCCGCGGGTCTGACCATCGGCATCTACGACTACCTGGGTTACAACACCACCGCGTACATGGGCGCCGAGATCAAGGACCCGGGCCGCACCCTGCCCCGTTCCATCATCTTCTCCATCCTCGGCATCATGGCGATCTACCTCATGCTCCAGATAGGCACGCTCGGCGTCATCGACTGGCACCGGATGACCGATCCCGGTGACATCGCCTCCACCTCCGTGGCCTCGGCCGTCCTGGAGGAGACCTGGGGCAAGGGCGCCGCCGACACGGTCACCGTGCTCATCCTCATCACCGCGTTCGCCTCGGTCTTCACCGGACTGCTGGGCGGTTCGCGTGTCCCGTACGACGCCGCCCGCGAACGCGTCTTCTTCCGCCCGTACGCGAAACTGCACCCCAGGCACCGCTTCCCGATGCTGGGCCTGGCGACCATGGGCGTCATCACCGCGATCGGCTTCCTCATCGGCCGTCACACCGACCTGGCGACCCTGATCCAGCTCCTCACCACGGTCATGGTGATCGTCCAGGCGCTGGCGCAGATCGTCGCCCTCTCGGTGCTGCGCCGACGTCAACCGGCGCTGCGGCGCCCGTACAAGATGTGGCTCTACCCGCTCCCGAGCCTCATCGCACTGATCGGCTGGCTCACCATCTACGGCTACGCGGACAAGAACTCCCCGGGCCGCCACCCCATCGAGTGGTCCCTGGCCTGGG
>NZ_JBEXHZ010000292.1:0-1826 GCF_040608315.1 Streptomyces sp. NPDC005195 | reverse complement strand
CGCTGGACCCGGAGCGCGCCCCGGCGGCCCACGGCCGGGCCGTGGCCCGCCCGGACGCCGCCGTGGCCGTCGCCGACGTCGACTGGGCACGCTTCGCGCCCGGCTTCACCTCGGCCCGGCGCAGCCCGCTCCTGGCCGACCTGCCGGAGGTCCGCGACCTGGCGGCCGCCCACCCGGCGGCCCCGGGCGAGGACAACGCCGCCGAGGCGCTGCGCTCCCGGCTGGCCGGGCAGTCCGCCGCCGAGCAGGAGCGCACGCTCCTTGCCCTGGTACGCGGCCAGGCCGCCGGGATCCTCGGCCACGCCTCCACCGACAAGGTCGGCGCCGCCCAGGCGTTCAACGCCCTCGGCTTCGACTCCCTGACCGCCGTCGAGCTGCGCAACCGGCTCGGCACCGTCACCGGCCTGGCGCTGCCCGCCACGCTCCTGTTCGACCAGCCCAACGCGACGGCCCTCGCCGGATATCTGCGCGGCCGGCTCACCGAGGGCGTGGACGGCGCGGGCCGGGCGCTGGCCGAACTCGACCGTCTGGAGTCCGCGCTGACGGACCTGGCGGACGACGACGCGCGCCGCGCCCGGATCGGCGCCCGGCTGCGCTCCCTGCTGGCCCGCTGGGACGGCCCGGACCGCGGCGCCGTCCTCACGGCGACGGCGACGGACGACGTCAGCGACCGGATCAACTCCGCAGCGGCGGACGAGATCTTCGACTTCATCGAGAACGATCTTGGAATCTCCTGAGGCCGCCGCGACGGCGACGGCGAACGGACACAGGACAGGACCGGGGAACGGGTGAACACGCATGAGCGATGAACAGAAGCTCCTCGGCTACCTGAGGAAGGTCACGGCCGATCTCCACCAGACGCGGCAACGGCTGAGCGAGGCCGAGGCCCGGGGCCGCGAACCCGTCGCGATCGTCGCCATGGGCTGCCGCTTCCCGGGCGGAGTGACCGACCCCGAAGGCCTGTGGCGGCTGCTCGGCGCGGGCGGCGACGCCATGACCGAGTGGCCCGCGGACCGCGGCTGGGACACCGACTCGCTGTACGACCCCGAGCCCGGCACCCCCGGCCGCAGCTACACACGGACCGGCGGGTTCATCGACCGCGTCGCGGACTTCGACGCCGGCTTCTTCGGTGTCTCGCCCCGCGAGGCCGTCGGCACCGACCCGCAGCAGCGCCTCCTGCTGGAGATCTGCTGGGAGGCACTGGAACGGGCCGGCATCGACCCGACAGCCCTGCGCGGCAGCCGTACCGGCGTGTTCGCGGGCACCAACCTGCAGGACTACACCACCCTGCTCAGCCTCTCGGACAACGCGGGCGACGACGGTGTCGGCAACTCCGCGAGCGTCCTGTCCGGCCGCGTCTCCTACACCCTCGGCCTGGAGGGCCCCGCGGTGTCCCTCGACACCGCCTGCTCGTCCTCCCTGGTGACCCTGCACCTGGCCGTGCAGGCCCTGCGCAACGGCGAGTGCGACCTCGCGCTCGCCGGCGGTGTCACCGTCATGTCGACGCCCACCGTCTTCCTGGAGTTCAGCCGGCAGCGCGGCCTCGCCGCCGACGGACGCTGCAAGGCCTTCGCGGACGCCGCCGACGGCACCGCCTGGGGCGAGGGCGCCGGCGTCCTCGTCGTCGAGCGGCTGTCCGACGCCCGCCGCAACAACCACCCCGTCCTCGCCGTCGTCCGCGGCACGGCCGTCAACCAGGACGGCGCCTCCAACGGACTGACCGCCCCCAACGGCCCCTCCCAGGAACGCGTCATCTGGCAGGCGCTCACCTCCGCCGGCCTCGCCCCGGCCGACGTCGACGCCGTCGAGGCGCACGGCACCGGCAC
>NZ_JBEXHZ010000291.1:0-1827 GCF_040608315.1 Streptomyces sp. NPDC005195 | reverse complement strand
ATCAGAGCACTGTCACCGCGTACGAGCTGCAGATACTGCATGACGACGAAGATGAACCCGAAGAAGGCGAAGAACTGCAGCGTGATCGACAGGGTCCCGATGGATCCCGAGCGTCTGGTAGAGCTGCTGGCTCCCGGTCTTGAGGCAATTCTTGGCAGTCACATGCATCGGCGCGGTTGATGCGACACTAGGCCGAGGAGGCATCGCTGTAGATGCCGAGGCCCGCGGCATCTCGTCATCGGTCGACGTTGCAGGGCACGTGAGGCCGCTCCCGCCGGCTGTGGTGTGGCCGCCCACCTCTTGTGACATCGAGGAGGCGGGAATGGTCCGCGGCTGGCCCGGACATCTGCAGCTCCGGATCTCCGCAAGGCTGTCCTTCGGACCGGCCTGTCAGCCGGCGCCGTAACCTCCCGCCGCCGGTGGGACGACAGCTGCGTCTGTGGTGCACAGCTTCTGCTGGAGCGGCCGTGAGCAAGGCAGAGCGCCTGGCTGGGAGCGGTGAACGCCCCTTGCCGGGCCGAGTGGACGGCTGGCTCCCCCGCGCACATCGGACGTGCGCTCGTGACGTGCCCGGCGTGCCGGGCAGGCTGCAAGAACCCTTACGTGTCTGGTCACGCTCGCCGTGTCGTGGGAAAACACTGCGCGTAGCAGAACGAATCGGATAGTCCCGGCCAGTGCTGAGACCGAGAGGTAGACGCCTTGTTCGACCAGTGCCGCGGGCTTGGGCGACGCCGCGTGCAGGATCAGCAGGGCCCCGGTTGTCAGGGCGAAGCTGAGCGCTACCGTCAGCGAGGACTGTAGGTGCGCGCCCCATCCACTCCGTGGGCTGCGGAAGGTGACGCGCTGATGGAGTTCGGTGGCGATGACGGTTGAGACAAGTGTGACCAGAGCGTTGGCCACCACCAGAGGGAGGATGCCGTCCAACAGGACCAGTCCGCCACTGGATGCCGCTCCCACGGCTCCTCCGCACACCACGAAGCGCACAAAGACCGTCACCGGTCGGCTCGCCGGTGGCTTGCCGGTCGACTGCACGCTCATGAGATGACCTCCAAGTCCCAGAAGCCGGGTTCCGGGCTGCTGGGCGGACGAGCTGAAGCGCGGCATCGGTCCGCAACGAGTGAGGGACATCGCCGCACGAACCGCGCAGGTGAGCGTCGGCTCGAGAGGACGCGGCCCTGCCGGAGCCGAGCGGACGCGGCTCTCACGGTCGCCGATCGGCGCGCGTCGTCAGGCGGCGTCGAAGCTCGCCCAGTGGTCGATGAGACCCTCGCTTTCGCTGACGGCTCCGGCCTGGCTGGTGAGAGCAGAGATGATCATGTCGCCGCGGCCGTGTTCGTCGGCGGGCCGGGCGGCTGCCCAGTTGTCGGGAGTGGATTCAGGGCCGCCGTCGCTGACACGGACTTCCACCGGCCCCGAGCCTTCGATGGATGCGCGCAGGTGCAGTACGACGGGCGGCAGTGCGTGGGAGACGGCGTTGGTGACGAGTTCGGAGATAACCAGGAGAGTGTCGTAGATCTGGTCGTCATCCAGTCCCCAGGCAACCAGAACGGGACGGGCCTCGTGCCGGGCGGAAGCGGGGGCAAGGGGTCCGTGCTCCAGAGACAGGCCGAACGTGCGCTCACCGGTGAAGACGGCGTGCAGATCGGGACGGTGCTGCCGGCGCGAGATCGTCATCGTGGTCATCGGAATCACTGCCTGAAGGGCTGGAATGGATTTCCTGGCTCTTCCAGAACCAGGGCGATTGCAAAGTCCGTTGATCGTGCGTTGGTGCAGGTCAGTTGAGGCCGAGGAGTGCCAGTGGCCGCTCGTAGGGGCGGAGGGCTGTGG
>NZ_JBEXHZ010000290.1:0-1845 GCF_040608315.1 Streptomyces sp. NPDC005195 | reverse complement strand
AGAAGTTCGCCCGTGCCGCGCGGGAGGCCTTCGACGGCGCCGGCATGGGATCCAACGCGGTCGCCTTCAGCGGTGCCACGACGGCGAGCGGCCGCGGTCTGCTGCTCGGCAACCCGCACTACCCCTGGCAGGGCGGCCGCCGCTTCTGGCAGTCGCAGCAGACGATCCCCGGCGAGCTGGACGTCTCGGGCGGATCGCTGCTCGGCTCCGCGACGATGTCGATCGGGTTCAACGCGCGGGTCGCGTGGAGTCACACGGTCGCGACGGGCGTCACCCTCAACCTTCACCAGCTGACCCTGGATCCGGCCGATCCGACGGCGTACCTGGTGGACGGAAGTCCGGAGCGGATGACGAGACGGGCCGTCACCATCGGGGTGAAGGACGGCACCCCCGTCACCCGAACCCAGTGGTGGACCCGCTACGGTCCCGTCGTCACCTCGCTCGGCGCCCAGCTCCCGCTCCCCTGGACCACGACGACGGCGTACGCGCTCAACGACCCCAACGCCTCCAACCTGCGGACTCGGACACCTCCCTCGGATTCGGCAAGGCACGCAGCACGGCCGACATGCTCAGGGTCCTCAGGACCAGCCAGGGACTGCCCTGGGTGAACACGATCGCCGCCGACTCGGGCGGTCACTCACTGTTCACCCAGTCGCAGGTGCTCCCCCGGATCACCGACGAGCTGGCCCGGCGCTGCTCGACGCCGCTCGGCAGGGTCACCTATCCGGCGTCCGGGATCGCGATCCTCGACGGCTCGCGCGGCGACTGCGCGTTGGGCCGTGACCAGGACGCCGTGCAGCCGGGGATCTTCGGGCCGGGGAGGATGCCGGTCCTGCGGGACGCGCCCTACACGGAGAACTCCAACGACAGCGCCTGGCTGGCCAACGCGGACCGGCCGGTAACCGGGTACGAGCGGGTCTTCGGGACGGTCGGGACCGCGCGCTCGATCCGTACGCGGGGCGCGATCGACGACGTCGCGGCGATGGCCGCGAAGGGGGGCCTGTCCCAACGGGACCTGCTGGCGCAGCAGTTCACCAACCGTGCCCCCGTGGGTGACCTCGCCGTGGAGGACGCGGCCAAGGCGTGCGCCGCGCTGCCGGACCGCAGGGCGACGGGCGGAGACGGCGGGTCCGTAGACGTGAGCGCGGCGTGTCACGCGCTCGCCGCGTGGGACCACACCATGGACACCGGCAGCCGGGGCGCACTGCTCTTCGACCGCTTCTGGCGAAGGCTGACCGCGCTGGTGCCGGCCGCGCGGCTCTGGAAGGTTCCGTTCTCGGCGGCGGATCCCGTGCACACCCCGAACACGCTCGACACCGGGGCTCCGGGGTTCGCCACCGCCCTCGCCGACACGGTGACCGAGCTGCGCACGGCGGGCATCCCACTCGACTCCCCGCTCGGCGCGCACCAGTTCGTCGTGCGGGACGGCCGGCGCATCCCGGTGCCGGGCGGCACGGAGTCGCTGGGAGTGTGGGACAAGGTCGAGCCGGTGTGGGATCCCGCGGCCGGCGGTTACACCGAGGTCACCACCGGGTCCTCGTACATCCAGGCGGTCGGCTGGGACGGGGGCCGCTGCCCGGTCGCCCGTACGCTCCTGACGTACTCCCAGTCGTCCGACCCGACCTCGCCGCACTACAGCGACCAGACGCGGCAGTTCTCCGGCGAGCGGTGGGTCACTTCCCGGTTCTGCGAGAGGGACATCCTGTCCTCGCCCGCTCTGCGGGTGATCCGGGTGGGCGGGCACCGCTGACAGCGGCCCCGTGGTCCCCGCCCCGCCGGGGGGGGGGCCCCCGGAAGCCGGGGGACACCGGTGGGGGGGGGGCCGCCCCCTACGGGTCGCGCACC
>NZ_JBEXHZ010000289.1:0-1856 GCF_040608315.1 Streptomyces sp. NPDC005195 | reverse complement strand
GCCAGCGATCGGGCGGTCAGACGCCCATGGCGGATGTGGGCCTCACCGTCAAGCCGGGTGACGTCGTCGGCCGCGGTGTAGGAGATGTACGCGCGGCCGTGGGGGAGCCGGGCCAGCAGCGCCCGGGTCTCGGCCGCGAAGACATGCTGCGTGTGGTCGCGGGCTGTGTGGATCCACCACACCGGGCGGGGGTCCCGGGTCGCGGCGAGCCGGTGGAGCATCGCCAGCATGGGGGTGGCGCCGATCCCCGCGGAGACGAGGACGACCGGGCCGGTGTCCTCCTCGAGGACGAACGTTCCGCGAGGGCTCGCGATGTCCACCAGGTCACCGGGGCGCAGACAGGCGTGGAGGTAGCCGCTGACCTGGCCGTGGGGCTCGCGTTTCACGCTGATGCGGTAGGTGCCGGCGCCCGGCGCCGACGAGAGCGAGTAACTCCGTACGGCGGGGGCGTCCCTCCCCGTGGTGACCCGGAGGGACAGATACTGACCGGGCAGGGCCTCGGGCAGCGGTGTGCCGTCGGTGGTGTCGAGGTGGATCGACGTGACGGTGGGGGTCTCGGGGACGAGGCGGGCCACGCGCAAGGGCCTGAAGCCGGGCCATCCGGTTTCCTGTCTCGGTGGCTCGCCCCGCGCGAGTTCACGGAACGACTGCTGCCATCCGGGGCTCAGGGCGGGGATGCTCAGCGCCTTGCGCAGCTTCGCGGGATCACGGTCGGGGAGGTAGAGCAGCGCGTCGGTGTCGGCGACGCTGAGTGCTTCGGGGCCCTGCCGGGTGCGGGTGATGTCATCGCCGGCCCGCACATGTCCCTCGGTGATGACGCGCAGGTAGAAGCCGGGACGGTGGTGGGCGACCAGGAGGGCGGCCATGGCGGGTTCGCCCAGCCGCATCCCCACGCGGTAGCAGGTGACGCGGGGCTGGGTGACCTCGAACTCCGCCTCGCCGATGCGGTAGCGGTCGCCGATGCACACCTCGTCGTCGGGGAGGCCGTCGACGGTGAAGTTCTCCCCGAAGCTGCCGGGGGTGAGGTCCCGGCGGTTCAGCTCGTTCTCCCAGTACCGGTAGGACTGCAGCTGGTAGACGAGGACCGCCCGGATCTCGCCCCCGTGTCCCGCCAGATCGCCCTGGCCGTCTCCGTCGATGTTCAGCTGCCGCACCATCCGGCGGCCGTGCACGGGTGCCTTCCACGCGCCCGTGTGAACGGTCCTTCCCTGCCACGGGACGTCCTTGGGTTTCCCTACGTTCACGGACAGCAGCGTCGCCATTGCGGTACTCCTGCGTGGGTGGCCGGCCGGGAGGGCAACTCCCCTGTGGCTCTTCTTGTGCCATGGCCGATTTTAGTTCGTCGGCCGCGGTCGTACCGGCTCGGTGGCCCGGGGCCGCTCGGGGGCGGACGCTTGAGGTGAGTGCCCGGCTCGCTCCGGCCCCGGAGGGCGGACCCGCGTCGATCTAACCAGTAAAAGTGTATTGACAGGTTAGAGCGAGCGTGGTCGACTGATCGCGTAACCCTTAAAGGTGAAGTGAGAGGTTAGAGAGATGACTTCCGTAGTCCATCACCGCACCGCCACCGTCCGTGGCCTCGAGGTCTTCTACCGGGAAGCCGGCGACCCGCAGGCGCCGACCCTGGTCCTGTTGCACGGCTTCCCGACCAGCTCGCACATGTTCCGCCACCTGATTCCGGCGCTCGCCGACCGCTATCACGTCATCGCCCCCGACCACATCGGCTTCGGCCAGTCGGCGATGCCCTCCCCGCAGGAATTCCCCTACACCTTCGAGGCCCTCACCCAGGTCACCTCCGACCTGCTCGAACAGCTGGGTGTCGACCGGTTCGCGATGTACGTGCAGGACTACGGGGCGCC
>NZ_JBEXHZ010000288.1:0-1866 GCF_040608315.1 Streptomyces sp. NPDC005195 | reverse complement strand
CTGTGGCGTGCCCCGCTGGCCTCCGACACCCCGCACGGCGCGCTGCTGGCCCGGACCGCGGTGCGGCTGGCCGAGGTCCGGGCCGCCGCTCTGGAGCAGCGCATGCGTGCCGAGCTGAGGCTCGGTCACCATCAGCGGCTGATCGGTGAACTCCACTCCGCCGTGGCCGAGATGCCGATGCGCGAGGAGTTCCACATGCTGCTGATGACGGCCCTGTACCGGGCCGGGCGGCAGGCGGAGGCGTTACGGATCTTCGCGCAGCTGCGCCAGACCCTCGTCGCGGAACTGGCCATCGAACCGGGGCAGCCGCTCCAGCTGCTCCACCAGCGGATCCTGTCGGGCGACACGGAACTGCTGCATCCGGCCCCGCTCCCCCGGACGTCCGAGGAGAGCGCACCGCAGGACACCGGACCCGAGGCAACACCGGACACGGGCCGTCCGGGGCAGGTCCTGCTGCCCGGCCGGACACCGGACCGGCTGCCCCCGCGCGACCCGGTGTTCGTCGGCCGGTCCGACGAACTGGACCGGCTGGGCGCCCTGTTGCGCGACATCCCGGCCGGCGGCTGTGCGGCGGTCGCCGGGGCGGCCGGTATCGGCAAGACCGCGCTCGCCGTCGCCGCCGGCCACGAGCTGGGCGACCTCTTCCCCGACGGCCGGGTCTTCCTCGAACTGGGCGGTCCGCCGCAGGCCGGCCCGGCGGACCTGCTGACCCGGCTGCTGCAGCGGCTCGGGGTCGACGGACCGCTGCCCACCGACGTGACCGGGCTGCGCCGCGTCCTGGACCGGCTGACCGAGGACCGGCGGATCCTGCTGATCCTGGACGGCGCCGAATCCCCCGAACGCATACGGACGTTGCTGCCGGCCACGGCGGGCAGCACCGCGCTGATCACGTGCCGGCGTATGCCGGAGGGACTGACCGACCGGGTGCTGGAACTGGACGTGCTCCCCCAGGACGAGGCCCGCCGGCTGTTCACCGCGGCGGCCGGCCGCCTGATCCCGCAGCACGGCGGCGAGACACCGGTCCGTGAGATCGCCGCACTGTGCGAGGGACTGCCGCTGGCGCTGCGGGCGGCGGCGGCGCGGCTGGCCTCCCGCCCCAACTGGGGCCCGGAGATGCTGGCCGCCCGGCTGCGCGGGGAACAGCGGCGGCTGGCGGAACTGAGCGCCGCGGCGCCGGGCTTCCACGACCGGCTGCGCTCCTGTTACGAGGAGACGGAGCCGGTGCTGCGGCGCGCCTTCCGTCTGCTGGGGCTCGTGCCCGTGGGCCCCTTCGACACCCGCACGGCCGCCGCGGTCCTCGGGGAGGACGTGGCCAAGACCGGTGAGCTGCTGAACTCTCTGGTCAGGGCCCAGCTGCTGCGCCGGGTGGCGGGCGGCCCGGAGCACGGCACGCACCACCGGATGCATCCGCTGTGGCGGCTGCTGGCCCTGGAGTGCCTGGCCTCGGAGAGCCCGGCCGCGGAGGCGCGGGCGGCCACCGCCAGACTGGCGCAGGAGTTCACCGGGCAGCTGCGCGAGGCAGACGGCCACGCCGAAAGGTGCGGGACACATCCGCTGGAGCTGTTCAGCCGGCGGCAGGACGGGCTGGTGGACGTCGTACGCCGGTGTCACGCGGCCGGGTTGTGGGCGCAGACGGTGGAACTCGCCGACGCCATGACCGGCTTCCTGGAGGCCCGGGCGGCCTGGGACACCTGGGAGACCTGTCACGCCCTGGCGCTGGAGGCGGCACGCCAGCGGGAGGACCTCGCCGCCGAGGCCCGGCTGCTGCGGTCGCTGGGCGACCTGGCCTGGCAGCGGCGGCAGCTCACGACGGCCGGCGAGTTCTACGAGCGGGCGCTGCTGACGGCCGACGCGGCGGCGGCGGCC
>NZ_JBEXHZ010000287.1:0-1871 GCF_040608315.1 Streptomyces sp. NPDC005195 | reverse complement strand
CTGCCGAAGCGCCCATTGGACGTCACGGTGGCTGAAGGTCCCCCGGTGCACCACGAGTCGCAGGGGAACGCTCGCCCGGCGCCCGGACCGCACGGGTGCGTCCTCGTCGGGAAGGGGCTCGGCCACGGGACGGAACGCCACCTCGATGCGGTGTCCCTGACCGTTGCGCGCGCGCACGCGGGGCCGGTCCCGCACTTTGGACGGCGGGAGAACGAACCAGCCGTCCCGGCGCAGCATCCGGGACACGGCCAGGGCGAGCCCCTCCGCGTCCAGTTCCGCAAGTTCCTCGGGTGTGTAGTGCCCCATCCGCCGACGGGCCAGCGGACGGTGATGCCGCACCGCGAACGGGGTGGCGACGGCGAAGAGCGCCAGCGCCGCGACGAGTACGCCGGCACCGAGGGCGCGGAAGGCCACCGCGAATCCCGCCACCACCCCGCACACGACCAGTACGACCACCATGAGCGCGGGCAGCACCTCATGGAGGCCGGGCCCGTAACGCCCCTGGTCGCGCAGTGCACGGATCGCCAGTCGCCGCCGCGTACGGCGTGACGGAATCCTCTCCGGCCTTGGTCCCCTCCATGCCACCCGGGTCGGCTCCTCCCACCCCGCGTGCACCGATGTGCCGGCGGTATGGCTACCCAGCTGAGACCGGCCGCTCGTTCGAGGGCGGGATCCGGCCACGAATCCGGCCGAAGTCTTTCGCCGCACGCCACCCGCGGGCCAGGACGGACCCTGGGTACGCGAGGTGTCGGGCGTGCCTCGTCAACTCGACCCCGCGTCGCCGGTAAGCCGGACGGGTGAGCTCACGGGGGCCGGTCGTGCGGTGACCGGTGTTCTCGGCCCAAGGAGGGGAAGACGCACCGCATGCAACTCGGGAACCCCCATGATGCCGGTGATTCGGCGGGCGAGGGGGCGCCCCGGTCGTTCTCTTGAGGAGTTCCCGTGACCACATATGTCATCACCGTCCCCGGCACCTTCGTCCACGGCATGTCCGACAGCGCCCGCTCCGACATCGAGCGCAGGCTTCGGCCCCAGGACCCGAAGAACACCGATCTGGGCGAGAACGAGGAGTTGAGCCTGCTCACGGTGGAGGAGGGCGGGAGGTTCGCCGCCCGCGTCGAGGTCGAGGCCGCGGACCGGTCCAGCGCCGAGCACGAGGCCGTACGGCTGGTGTCCGGGGCGCTGCGGGACAGCGGTCTCGCCGAGGACGACGCGATGCTGGGGGCGGCGGTCGTGACCGGCATCGACACGGGTATCGACCGCGAACTCTGAGGCGCGGGTGCCCGGAGTGCGGCCACCGTCCTTCCCCGGTCGCGTTCACGGCACCCGCGTCCCACCACATCTCCGCCGGGGGCCAAGGAGGTTGTCCCGGGGCGGCCCGCGAACCGCGTGGGCCCTCCGGGGTGGTGAACACCGCGGACGTCCGGCATGCCGTGCCGCGCTTTCCCCGTCCGTGTGCGCCCATGGCATGATCACAGTCGGTTTTGCCGGAGCCGCCGCGCCGTGCGGGGAGTCGCGTCTCAAGGAGCCCGGCGCAACTGGTAAATGACTTGCCGGAGAACGGGGTACAGGTATACGTGGTGCCCAGCACCGACGTGCACCCCGCCTCCCCTACCGAAGGACTGCCGGTCTTGGACCTCGCGTACCCCGAAACACCCGCTGCACGCCGCCCGGGACGGACGTGGATCATCCGGGTCTCCGGCCACAGCGACCGTACCGCCTCCGTGTCGTGTTCGTCGTCGTGCGGAATGCCGCCCCGCTCCCGCGACCTGACGGCGCTTCGCCGTTTCGCCGAAGCCCACGCTTCGGCACACGCCCGCGCCGCCACCGTGCATGCCGACGCCGCGTGCGCCTGCCGGCAGACACAGTGC
>NZ_JBEXHZ010000286.1:0-1876 GCF_040608315.1 Streptomyces sp. NPDC005195 | reverse complement strand
GGACGGCGAAGGGGCCCCGCCGTGCGGCGGGGCCCCTTCGCGTGCTCCGTCAGCGCCCGGCGGCGGGCGTGTTGGCGGTCGTCACGTTGACGGCAGCCCACGCCTTGTCCACGGCCCGGTACTCGGCGCCGGTCGCGCCGTACATGTCGGCGGCGGCTTTGAGCGTGGCGGTCCGCGCGTCGTGGAAGTCGGTCGTGGAGACCATGTAGCGGGTCAGCGCGCGATAGAAGATCGCGGTGGCCTTGGCCCGGCCGATTCCGGCCACCGGCGAACCGTCGTACGTCGGCGACTCGTACTTCACGGTGCCGATCGTCTTGCGGCCGCTGCCCTCGGCGAGCAGGTAGTAGGCGTGCGAGGAGACACCGGAGCCCGCGTGGACCTCGGCGTCGTATGCCGCCGGCGACCAGTAGTCGATCGTGCCCTCCAGCTTGTCCAGGGAGGGGTGGTCGAGACGGCGCAGGAACTTCTGGGCGAGACCCAGTTTCTCGCCCATGAGGTAGTTCGGCGGGTTCTTCGGGTTGTTCGCGGTGAACTCCACGTTCGAGCCGAAGATGTCGGCGAGCGACTCGTTGAGGGCGCCCGGCTCGCCGTACTGGTTGCCGTCCCGGTCCACCCGGGTGGGTTCGAGTGCGGCGGTGGCGTCGACGACGCCGTGGGTCAGTTCGTGCCCGGTGACGTCGAGGACGACGAGCGGCTTCTTGAACATGTCGCCGTCACCGTCGCCGTACAACATGCAGCCGCAGGTCGAGTCCCAGAAGGCGTTGCCGACCTTCTTGCCGAAGTGGACCATCGCGCGGGCACCGGTGCCGTTGTTCTTGATGCCCTTGCGGCCGAAGGTCTTCTTGTAGAAGTCCAGCGTCTTGGTCACGCCGTACTGCGCGTCGACCGCGACGGTGGCCCGGTCGGCGGTCGTGCCCGTGCCCCACTTGTCGGTGGTGCTGGTGAACTTCTTGCCCCGCGTGAAGGATTCCAGCTCCCGGCCGCCGGCGTCCCGGGTCTCGGTGTTCCACCGGGTCGGGTCCTTGAGGAGATAACTGGTGCGCGCGGTACGGGTGGTGGTCAGCGTCACCTTTCCGACGAAGAGGGAGGCGCCGGTGCCGGTGGCGGTGACCGGGTAGTGGACCGCCACCGCCGTGGCCGCGAAGAGACTGGCCGGCTGCGCGGCCGTACCCGTCACGGGGTTCGCCGTCTCATCCCGCTCGCGCAGCTTGTCCCGCAGGGACGGCGAGATGAACTCGTCGCTGTCGGGGGTGTTGCTGCGGATCCGGCCGGTCCGCGCGTCCACGACGACCGTGCGGGAACCGCCGGCCGACGTGGTACCGCTGTCCGTCACCCGTACCTGATAGGCGAGGGCGGCCGCGCCGTCCCGTGCGTCCACGACGAGTTGAGCGGTGCCCGCGTCGCCCTCGGCGGCCTCGGCGGCCTTCTGCTCGGCCTGCCCGGCCGTGAGCTTCGCCTCGGTGGTGGACGGCTTGACACTGTGGTCGGCGGCCCGGGTCACGCCGAGATAGGCCGACTGCCCGCCGAGATGGATCACGAGGTCGCCGCCGAGCACCGGGAGTCCCTGATGACTGCGGACGAAACGGACGTGCCGCTTGCCGTCCGGGTCCGTCATGACGTCCGTCGCCCGCAGGGTGTCACCGGGGCCGACCCCGGTGGCCGACGCGTGGGCGAAAGCGGCGGCCCGGGCCACGTCGACCGGGGAGGAGGCCGAAGTCGCCTGGCGGTCGGGCGAGTCGGGGGGCGCCCCGCAGGCGGGGCCCCCCCGGGGGGGGGGCCCCCCCCCCCACCCCGGGGCCCCCCCCCCCCAGCGGCCGGTCCAGAACGGGAGAGCGGGGGGTTGGGGAAGAGTGTGTAATAGGGGGGGTTTATCTCG
>NZ_JBEXHZ010000285.1:0-1892 GCF_040608315.1 Streptomyces sp. NPDC005195 | reverse complement strand
ACGCGGGGCTGGACGCGGTGGCCGTCGACCTGGACGCGGACGCCGCCCTGATCGCGGCCCGGCCCGGGGTCCTGCCGGCCGTGAGTCCGGGACCCGAGGACGCGGCCTACGTCTGCTACACCTCCGGGACCACCGGCACCCCCAAGGGCGTCGTCGTCCCGCACCGCGCCGTCCTCGACCTCGTCACCTCCACCGACTACGTGCGCCTGACACCGGACGACGTGGTCGCCCAGGCCGCCAACCCCGCCTTCGACGCGGTCACCTTCGAGATCTGGTCGACTCTCGCCGCCGGTGCCCGTCTGGTCGGGCTGGCCAAGGACACCGTCATCGATCCGGCCCGCTTCGCCGCCGCGGTCCGCGAGCACGGTGTGAGCACCGTGTTCCTGACCACCGCGCTGTTCCACCAGATCGCCCGCGAGCGGCCCGACGCCTTCGCCCCGCTGCGCACCGTCCTGTTCGGCGGCGAGGCCTGCGACCCGCGCCGGGTACGGCAGGTCCTGGCGGCCGGCGGCCCCGGGCGGCTGCTGCACGTGTACGGGCCCACCGAGGCCACCACGTTCGCCACCTGGCACGAGGTGACCGGGGTCGCGAAGGACGCGCGGACCGTGCCGATCGGACGGCCGCTGGGTGCCACCGTCGCCGTCGTGCGGGCGGCGGTCGGGCGGCCGGCCGCGCCGGGCGGCAGCGGTGAACTCCTGCTGGGCGGGCCGGGGCTGGCCACCGGCTACCTGGACCGGCCCGAGCTGACCGCGCGGCGGTTCGTCGAGGACCGCTTCACCCCCGGCGGCGGCCGGCTGTACCGCACGGGCGATGTGGTGCGGCTGCGCGAGGACGGGGCGATGGAGTTCACCGGCCGGGTCGACAACCAGGTCAAGCTGCGCGGCTTCCGCATCGAGCTCGGCGAGATCGAGTCGGTGCTCACCGCGCACCCGGCGGTGTCCGAGGCGGTCGTGTCGGTGCACACCACCCCCGAGAACAGCGAGAACACCGCGAACCCCGAGCACACCGAGCACACCGAGCACACCGGCAGCGCTGGGGGCGCCGCGGGCGGGGAGCGGCGTCTGGTGGCGCACGTGGTGCCGGCCGCGCACCGGGCCGCGGCGCGGGAGAGCGAGCAGCTCACCGAGTGGAAGGAGATCTACGAGACGCTCTACGACGACGCCGCCGGGGCCGCGTACGGGGAGAACTTCGCGGGCTGGAACAGCAGTTACGACGCCCGGCCGATCCCGCTCGAGCAGATGCGGCAGTGGCGGGCGGCGACGGTGGAGCGCGTCCGGGAGCTCGGCGGGCGGCGCGTCCTGGAGATCGGTGTCGGCACCGGTCTGCTGATGGCGCGGCTGGCCGGCGCTGCGGAGTGCGAGGAGTACTGGGCGACCGACTTCTCCGCCTCCGTCATCGAGGCGCTGCGCGCGCAGACCGGGGCGGACGAGCGGCTGCGCGGCAAGGTGCGGCTGAGCTGCCGTGCGGCCGACGACCTGGACGGCCTGCCCGCGGGGCACTTCGACACCGTCGTCGTCAACTCGGTCGTCCAGTACTTTCCCCATCTCGCCTATCTGCGCTCCGTCGTCGAGGGCGTGCTGCCGCTGCTCGCGCCCGGCGGGTCGGTCCTCCTGGGCGATGTCCGCAACCTCGACCTGGCGTCCTGCCTGCAGGCCGGGGTCGAACTCGCCTCCCGGGCCGGGCGGTCGCAGCCGGACGACGGCGCGGACGTGTGGCGCGCCGTCGAGCAGCGGGTGGAGCTGGAGACCGAACTCCTGCTCTCCCCGGCCCTGTTCGCCGCCTGGGCGCGTGAACTGCCCGCCGTGCGCGCGGTGGACGTGCGGGTCAAGCGCGGCGGTGCGCACAACGAGCTGACCCGCTACCGCTACGAGGCGGTGCTGTCCACCGCCGCC
>NZ_JBEXHZ010000284.1:0-1892 GCF_040608315.1 Streptomyces sp. NPDC005195 | reverse complement strand
CGAGTATTTCCTGGGAGCGGCCATGGTCGATGTTCCTCTCATGAGAACCATCTGACCCTCTGTCAACATCCTCCGCATCCCGGGGGAACCACACCGTGGAGGCGGTACGGATGTCGATGCGGCCGGTGGGGCTGCCGGAGATCCCGGAACAGACCGTGGCGGTGGCGCGGGCGGCGTTCCCGAAGGGAAGCCTTGCGATACGGGTGCGGGACCGCCTCGCGGAAGTCTTCGTCGCCGAGCCGTTCGCGGGGGCATTCGGGGTGCGTGGGGCTCCGGGGCTGTCGCCGGCGGTGTTGTCGCTGGTCACGGTGTTGCAGTTCGCCGAGGACCTCACTGATCGACAGGCTGCGGCGATGGCGGTGCGGGCCATCGACTGGAAGTACGCGCTCGGGGCGGAACTGACGAACACCGGCTTCGATGCCAGCGTGTTGTCCAGGTTCCGGGCCCGGCTCGCGGACAACGGCATGGAGCGGGTGGTCTTCGACCGGCTCCTTGAGCACTGCAAGGACGCCGGTCTGGTGGTGGCCGGGGGCAAGCAGCGCACCGATTCCACCCATGTGATCAGTGCGGTGCGGGACTTGAACCGGCTGGAGCTGGCCGGGGAGAGCGTGCGGGCGGCGCTGGAGGCTCTGGCGGTCGCGGCGCCGGTCTGGCTGGCCGGACAGATCGATGTGACGGAGTTCGCCGAGCGGTACGGATCGAGGACCGACGGCTGGCGGATGCCGTCCTCACAGGCCAAACGTGACCGCCTCGCCCAGGTCTTCGGCCAGGACGCCCTCGCTCTGTGCCGGGCGGCCTGGGCCGAGGACGTCCCGGTGTGGATCCGTGAGGTCGAGGCGGTGCATCTGCTGCGGCAGGTCCTGGTGCAGACCTACATCATCCGGTCCGATGCCCGGGGACGGCAGGTGATCAGGAAGCGGGACGCCGATGACGGCGTCCCGCCCGGTCAATTCCGCCTTGCCTCCCCCTACGACGCGGACGCACGCTGGGCGGCCAAGGGCGAGGACCTATTCTGGATGGGATACAAGATCCACCTCACCGAAACGTGCGGCACACTCCCCGACGCCGACGCCGACGCCGACGCCGACGCCGACGCCGACGCCGACGCCGACGCCGACGCCGACGCCGACGCCGACGCCGACGCCGGGTCCGGGAGGATGCCGAATCTGATCACTGACGTGCACACCACCGACGCGACCGTGCCCGACGTGAAGGCGACCGCTCCCATCCAACAGAACCTCGCGGAGCACGGTGTCAAGCCCGCCGAGCATTACCTCGACTCCGGCTACCCGTCGGCCGACCTGATCACCAAGGCCATGCAGGACGGTATCCGCATGGTCACTCCGGTCCTTCTGGACCACTCCGCGCAGGCCAAGGCGGCCCAGGGCTTCGACAAGAACGCCTTCACCATCAACTGGAAGACCCGCCAGGTCCGCTGCCCCGCCGGGAAGACCAGCTCCCACTGGAACCCCGTTCAGCAACATGGCACAGACGCCATCGTGATCACCTTCAGCGTCCTAACCTGCCGCGACTGCCCCTTCCAGAAGCAGTTCACCACCTCGAAGACCGGCCGTCGCATGCTCACCCTCAGGCCCGAGAAACTCCACGACAACCTCGCCCGAGCCCGCGCCGAGCAGAAGACCGACACCTGGAAGAACAAGTACGCCCTCCGGGCCGGCGTCGAGGGCACCATCAACCAGGCCCTCGACATCACCGGCATCCGCCGGGCCCGCTACCGCGGCCTACCGAAAGTCCGCCTCCAACATTGCGCGATCTTGGTGGCTAATTCCAACTCTTATGCTGTGAGGCTTAGTTGGAGTCTGGCGAGGTGGCAGTGATTGGCGCGGTCGAGGGGGCGGCCGTGCCACCAGGCGTGGAGTCGGATGAGGTTG
>NZ_JBEXHZ010000283.1:0-1897 GCF_040608315.1 Streptomyces sp. NPDC005195 | reverse complement strand
CACGGACGACAACCCGACCAGCGGGATGGCCCGGCATCCGCGGGCCCGAAGGGGAGTCCGCGACTCGAAGAGCACTTCAGGTCAAGTGCCCGCGAACGGACCCTCCAGGGCGGCCCACTGCAACAGCATGATCGTCTTCGCGTCGGCGATCTGCCCGCCGCGGATCATGGCCAGGGTGTCACGGAAGGGCAGTTCGACGATCTCGATGTCCTCGCCCTCCTCCTCCAGGCCGCCACCCTCGTGGGTGCGGGTGGACGGCCCGTAGGGGGCGGCGTAGAAACTCACCCGCTCGGTGACCGAGCCCGGGCTCATGTAGACGTCGAACACGTGCTGGACCGCGCCGACCGTGTGCCCGGTCTCCTCGACGACCTCACGGCGCACGGCGACCTCGGGGTGCTCGTCCGCCTCGTCGAGCAGTCCGCCCGGTGTCTCGACGAGCATTCCGTCCGGGTGCCCGTTGGTGTACACCGGGTAGCGGAACTGCCTGGTCAGCAAAACAGTTTTGCGCTCGGTGTCGTACAGCAGGAGGGTGGCTCCGTTGCCGCGGTCGTGCGTCTCGCGCTCCTGGGTGCTCCAGGTACCGTCGGCGTGCCGGAAGTCGAAGGTGGTGGTGCGCTCCACGTACCAGTGGCTGGACAGGAGTTTCACGTCCCGGACCCTGACCCGGGGGTTGCCGGTCAGGCCCAGGCCCGTCCGG
Source organism: Streptomyces sp. NPDC005195 (assembly GCF_040608315.1). Lineage (NCBI taxonomy): Bacteria > Bacillati > Actinomycetota > Actinomycetes > Kitasatosporales > Streptomycetaceae > Streptomyces > Streptomyces sp. NPDC005195. The sequence continues at coordinate 1,200 of NZ_JBEXHZ010000283.1, read as the reverse complement.
TCGAGCCCGGTGCGGCCCCGGCGGTCCGGGGTGTCGATGCCGGCGGTCATCGTGCGCGGTCCGCGCGGGAATGGTCGTTCATGGCCACTGTCTATCATCGCGGCACGAACATCGAGGCCACAGCGGGGCTTCGCCCGTCTAGGCTCTCGGCATGGAACAGACGGAGATCATCCTGCGCGCCATCGGCGTGCTCACCGAGACCAACGCGATGGTCCGCAGGATCGCCCAGGACGAGGACGCCGGGGCCGAATCGACCGAGACACAACTCGGTGCGCTCGTCACCGAGGTCTTCCCCCGTGTCGAGGTGCCCGCCGACGCCGGACCCGCGGAGGCGGGACAGGCCGTCGCGGACGCCTATCTGCCCGCCACGATCTCCCTCGTGGGTGCCTTCGCCTTCCTCTTCTCGGAGCTCGCCGACGTCCACGACTCCGGACAGACCGACATCAAGTCCGCCGATCTGCTCCAGGACCTCGCCCTGCGGATGTCCAGGGCCGAGAACGAGTAGCCGCCGGCCGTCTCGCCGTGGCCCCGGGCGGCAGCACGGCGAGGCGGCACGGCGAGGCGGCAACGGGCTTCGCGCCTGCCCGGGCTCAGGAGTGCGGGACCACCGCCACCGGACACGGAGCGTGGTGGATCACCGCGTGCGCGACCGAACCGATCCGTGAACCCAGCGCGGAGCGTTGCGCCCGGCGTCCGACGACGATCAGCTGGGCGCGGGCGGTCTGCGCGAGGAGGACCTGGCCCGCGCTCCCCATCTCGACGTGCGGCGTGACCGGTACACCGGGAAACCGCTCACGCCACGGCCGCAACGCCTCGGTGAGCGCCTTCGTCTCGTAGGGTTCCAGACCACCGGCCTCGTCCAGGAGTTTCAGTGAACCCGGGCTGTAGGCGAACACGGGCGGCAGGCTCCAGGCACGTACCGCGCGTACCCCGGCGCCACGGGCCGCCGCCGTCTCGAACGCGAACTCCAGGGCCGCCGCGCTGTCGTCGGGCTCGCCCTGCTGACCCACGACGATCTCCCGGCCCGCCGCCTCGGGTGCCGCCCGGTCGTCGGCGCGCACCAGCACGACGGGGCAGCCCGCCTCGGCGATCACCTGCTGTCCGACCGAACCGAGCAGGAAGCCCACGACCGCGCCGTGGCCGCGCGAACCGAGCACCAGCGCGCGGGCACCGGCCGCCTCGGCGACCAGGGTGTCCACG
>NZ_JBEXHZ010000282.1:0-1901 GCF_040608315.1 Streptomyces sp. NPDC005195 | reverse complement strand
GCCGGTTCATTTCGTAGCTGACTCGGACACGGTCCGCGACGTCGTCGCACGTGGGCATACCGAAGTTCCAGGAGGCCCTCGCCGCCCGGGCACGCGGCAACAGCGCGGTGTCGGTGTGCAGGAGGGTGGCGTTGCGGGAGTAGCGGAAGGCGCCGAGCACCTCTCGTTCGCGCTCGGTGGGGTCGGCCAGCAGCCTCAGGGCCTGGTCGGGATGGACCGCGATCACCACGGAGTCGTACGACGCGGTGGTGCCGTCCGCCGTGGTGACGTCCACGGTGTCGAAGTGCCGTCGCACGGCCCGGACGGGGGCGGAGGTGTGCACGGAGTCAAGCTGTTTGGCCACCCGGTCGACATAGGAGCGGGAGCCCCCGCTGACCGTGCGCCAGACCGGGGAGTCGCTCACCGAGAGCAGGCCGTGGTGCTCCAGGAAGCGGAACAGATAGGCGGCCGGGTAGCGGCCGGCCGTGACGGGGTCGCAGGACCAGACCGCCGATACCAGCGGGGTCGCGAAGTGCTGTACGAAGTACGGCGAAAAGCGCTCCCGGGTCAGGAACTCGCCCAGCGTCAGGCTCTCTTCGCCGCCCGCGGAGAGAAGTCGCCGGGCCGCGCGGTGGAAGGCCGGCACTTCGGTGAGCATCCGGAGGTAGGAGCCGCGCAGGGCGCTTCGCGGGCGGGCGAACAGGCCTGCCGGACCGCGCGCACCCGCGTACTCGAGGCCGCAGCCCTCGCAGCGCACCGACATGCTCATCTCCGACTCCTGGGTGGCGACGCCGAGTTCGTCGAACAGCCGCAGGAGGTTCGGGTAGGTACGGCGGTTGTGCACGATGAAGCCGGAGTCGACGCGGTGCACCCTGCCGTCGGAGGAGGCGAGATCGTGGGTGTGCGCGTGGCCGCCGAGCCGGTCGTCCGCCTCGTACAGGACCACCTGGCGTGCGCGGCCCAGCACGTGGGCGGCGGTGAGTCCTGCCACGCCCCCGCCGATGACGGCCGTCCGCCGCCCCGGAACGCGCTCTCCGCGCTGTCCACGCCGTCCGTCGTATCCGCGGTCCGCGATCTCCTCGTCCGTGTCCGAGGCGTCCCCTGACGCTTGCCGCACCATGTCTCCTCCCACCCGGCTCACCTGTTTCGGCTTCAGAGCTCTCGGCCCTATTCCGAAGCTGCGGCGGTGATGGATTGGCCGGAACGGGCTCTTCCTCCGATCGGGTGAGAAGCCGGTGCGCGCGAGGGCGACATGCCTGGTCGGCGGGGAGAGGGAGAACATGAGACCGTCGTACGGAGCGTTGCTATGTCGCTACCGTTCGCCATGTCCGGGGGGCGCGCCGACGGGAGGCACCCGGCTCGGCACGCGGACCTTGCGGGGCGGCGGGACATGTCTCGGGCCCCCGGGTCGACACATCGCGACCGGCCCACGGATCGTCGAGGCGTCCGGGGTCCACGGATCGTCGAGGCGCATCGGATCCCCGGATCGTCGAGGCGCATCGGATCCCCGGATCGTCGAGGCGCATCGGATCCCCGGATCGATGGAGCAGGACCGGCCCGCGGCTCGGCGGGACTGGGCCGGTCCGTCATCCGCCCCCGGGCCGCGGCCGCTTGAAGCCGAGCAGTGTGCGGTAGCGCTCGCGCGCCGCGAACTCCCGCAGAGTCCAGATCACCGGCCGCCCCACCTCGGCACAGAGATGAAGGACCCGGTCCTCCCCCACGACGACCCCGACATGGGCGCCCCACGCCTGGTCCCCGTGATGGAAGAGAGCCAGATCCAGCGGCCGGGACTGCCGTACCCGCTCGGTGAGTACGGTGTCGTCCCACAGATCGCTCGAGCGCCAGGCGGGCAGGCGCGGGCCGAAGTGGCGCAGCACCTCGTAGGCGAAGTACTGGCAGTTGGCGCCGTCCGCGAGGCCCGG
>NZ_JBEXHZ010000281.1:0-1935 GCF_040608315.1 Streptomyces sp. NPDC005195 | reverse complement strand
CCGCCGAGTAGCCGAGGGGATTCTCACCCCTCGGCCCTCGCAGATCCGTACGTGACAATCTCTCGTCATACGGCTCTTGTCGTTCTGGTCACCAGACGCGCGGGGCATGGGTCGTCCAGACCCAGTGGGCGAAGAACCGAGGCCGTCGTGCGACAGCCTGGTTCCACGCCGTTTGGGCTTTCTTCCTGCCCCGCAGCCGTTTGTACTTCTTGCGCATCCACCGCATCACGTAGGCGTTGACGCGTTCCAAGAGAGGATGCAGGGCCGACTTGTAGAAGGCCCCGTAGTACGCCATCCACCCGCGAATGATCGGGTTGATGAACCGTGCGAGGTCCGATTCGGTCAGGCTGGTGCGGTGGTGCAGCCGCCAGGACCGCACCTCGGAACTGATCCTGCGCAGGGCTCCCCCACTGATCGCGGGCGTGAACGACCGGAACATTCCGCCGTCCTTGCGTACCGCGGAGCGTGTGCGGAAGGTGAAGCCGAGGAAGGTGAACTCGGTGTGCTCGTACGAGGCACGCCGGTTGGCATCCTGGCAGTACACGATCCGTGTCTTCTCCGGGTGCAGTTCAAGCCCCACCTCGGCCATCCGCTTCCCGATCGCCGAGAGAACGAAGCGTGCCTGGCGTTCGCTGACGCAGTGAACCACCGCGTCATCCACGTACCGTTCGAACCCGATGGCGGGAAAGTTCCGCGCCATCCAGGAATCGAAGGCGTAGTGAAGGAAGAGGTTGGCGAGGACAGGCGAAACCGACGAGCCCTGAGGCGTCCCCCGGTCCCGCTCGCGCCGTGTCCCATCAGGCAGTTGCAGCGGTGCGGCCAGCCATCGCCGCACGTACAACAGGACCCAGGACTGGGACGGATCAGTGTGGGCGGCGACCGCCTTGAGGACCAGATCCCACGGAACGCTGTCGAAGAACGCGCGGATATCCAGGTCGATGACCCAGTCCGCCTTCCAGCAGCGCTCCCGGCACCGGCCCACCGCGTCGATCGCCGACCGCCCAGGCCGGTAACCGTAGGAATCTGGATGGAAGACCGGCTCGGCCTTCGCCTCCAGCACCCCGGCAACCACCGTCTGGGCTATACGATCCCCGATCGTGGGCACGCCCAGAATCCGGACGCCCCCTTTCTTGGGGATCTCCACCGCACGCACCGGGGGCGGAAAATAGGTGCCGGAGGAGAGACGATTCCAGATCCGGTACAGATTGTTCTTCAGATCCTTCTCGAACTGTTCCATCGACACCGCATCCACACCCGGTGCACCCTTGTTCGACCTGACTTTCTCGTACGCCTCCCAGACGGACTGCTTCGAGATATCGAACGGCTTGCCTGATGCTTTCAACTCGTTCACGCGACTCCTCCCGGGAAACACCCGGTTGATCGAATAAACACAGTCACGAACGACCCGGCCCCTTCGCTCCACCCCGATTACAGGGGCTTCATCACTACTACGAGCCGGTCCGCCGGCGTGCTTGGCGTCGGTACTCAGTCCCTCACGGCTTCGGACCGCCCGGGACGCTCCCTCTCTCCCCGCTCACCAGCGGAGACGTATCCAAGCCCGCCTTCTCCTGTTCCGTACGAAGGCCGCAGACCGGGCTCGCGTCGCCTGTATGCCGGACACCGCCTGGCCAATAGACGGGCACCCGCCAGACTCATCCCGGGATTGCTTTGACACCCCGGTTCTGATGTCGTCTCTACGTTTCGACACGTCAGCAGCGATTCACTTGCGTTCGCCTTCCCGATCCCCACCTGACGTCTCAGCGGACGCCTTTTCCTCATCGTTCACCACGGCAGTCTTCAGCTAGCGCAGCATGAGGTGGTTTAAATTCTCCCCCCGCAGGGCGAATTTGAAGGGCCAAACCTTCATCCTTCGTACAGCATCGCTACAAGAAGAGTTCCTACATGCTTCTCCCTTTCGCGTTCAGGACACAACAA
>NZ_JBEXHZ010000280.1:0-1942 GCF_040608315.1 Streptomyces sp. NPDC005195 | reverse complement strand
TCCGTCCCGCCTCCCGGACCGGTGGCGGCCCCGGCTGCCGTGCAGCGCCGTGACGCCGAGGCCACGAAGGCGGCGATCCTGCGCGCGGCCCGTCACCTCATGGCACGTCACGCGCACACGGACATCACGCTCAAGACGGTCGCGGACCGGGCCGGCGTGAGCGCGCCGTTGATCCTCAAGTACTTCGGGAACAAGGACGCGCTGTTCGCGCGGGTGATGTCGTTCGAGACGGACACCGCCGCCCTGCTGGACGCGCCGCTGGAGGATCTCGGCCCGCACATGGTCCGTCATCTGCTGGTCGGCCAGACCGAGCGGGGCGCCGACCCCATCCTGCGGATCGTCTTCGCGCCGCTCCAGGGCGAACAGGGTGACATACTGCGCGCCAACTTCCGTACGCAGGTCAGCGATCGCCTGGCCCTGCGTCTCCAGGGCTCCGACGCGGGCCTGCGCGCCGAACTCGCCGTCGCCACCTTGCTGGGACTCGGCGTGATGTACGGGATCGCGCGCGGTACCCGGCTGCGGGCGACCGCGATCGAGGACATCGTCGAGCGGTACGGTCCGACGGTGCAGGCACTGCTGACGCCGTGAGCCCGCCGAACGTTCGCCCGGCCCGGGACGCCGCCGGTCGGGTGCGGGTGCGCGTGCCACTCCGGGCGCGAGCGGACGAGCGGTCTCAGTTCACCCCGTGCGGGCGGAACTGGACACTGATCCGTGGTCCGGCCGCCCGTGCCGTCTTGGGTACGGCGTGCTCCCAGGTCCGCTGGCAGGAGCCGCCCATCACGATGAGGTCGCCGTGGCCGAGGGGGCGGCGCAGCGTGTCCCCGCCGCGGCGGGGACGCAGCAGCAGGGCACGCGGGGCGCCCACGGAGAGGATCGCGACCATGGTGTCCTCCCGCGCGCCCCGGCCGACGCGGTCCCCGTGCCAGGCCACGCTGTCCCGGCCGTCCCGGTAGTAGCACAGGCCCGCGGTGGTGAACGGTTCGCCGAGCTCGTCCGCGTAGTGAGCCGACAGCGCGGCCCGCGCCTCGTCGAGGATCGGGTGGGGCAGCGCGTCGCCCGCCCCGTAGTACGAGAGCAGCCGCGGTACGTCCACCACGTGCTCGTACATCTGCCTCCGCTCCGCCCGCCACGGCACCTCGGCGACGAGCCGCTCGAAGAGCGTGTCGGCCCCACCGAGCCACCCGGGCAGCAGGTCGATCCAGGCCCCGGCGCCCAGCGTGGTGCGGCGCGCCGCGTTCAGCGGAGCGAGGCGGAGCTCGTCGGTCTGGTCGAAGAGCGAGCCCTGGAGATGCGTGGACATGCGTCCAGCGTACTCCGTAATCGAATGCACGTTCCATTCTGTCGATTTCATGGCGGTGATCGGGTCCCGGCCTCGGTCCCGGTGACCGAGAGGACGTCTCGCTCGCTGTCTCCCGTGCCGCCCCGTGCCGCCCCGTGCCGCCCCGTGCCGCCCCGCGCCGTCCGGAACGAGTGCCGACGGGGCCCGCGCCGGGCCCGGTTCGCTCTTCTTCGCGGTGGCAGGCAACCTCGCCCGCGTCGGCGTCGTCTTGATCGACGACGGGTAGGCGGCGCGCCGACCGTGGTGGGCCGGGGATTCGCGAGTGGAAATCCGGCGCACTATGCGCTCCATGTATACATCGTGTGTATAGAGCGTGTGTATACGTAAGAAGCGGAGTCGAGGCACCGTGCGCCGCCGCCCCCCCCACACTCCGTCCCACCGGGCGGCCGGACAGGCGCCGGCCCGCCGGTGGCAGACCGAAAGGCATCCATGTACGGCAAAGCCTTCGCCCCCGAGTACCAGGGCGCTCTGACCACCCTGTCCGTGAACTCCTCGCTGACCGATGTGCTGGCCGCGGGTACCGAGCAGTTGCGCGCGGCGGAGCGCGCGGGCGCGCGGGGCGGAGCGGGGCGGTGGGGTCGCGCGGGGGGCGGGGGGCGGGGC
>NZ_JBEXHZ010000279.1:0-1951 GCF_040608315.1 Streptomyces sp. NPDC005195 | reverse complement strand
CGGCCGGGTACGCGTCGACGCCACCCTGCGGGCCGCCGCGGACAGCGGCGCGGCCATGGACACGGTGGCGCGACTGCGCGACGCGGTGCACGCCGTGCCGGGCGCCGACGCGCTCGTCGGGGGTTACACCGCCCAGCAGTACGACACCCGGCGGACCGCCGAACGCGACCGCACCCTCATCGTGCCGGTGGTGCTCGCCATCATCCTGGTCATCCTGGTCGGCCTGTTGCGCTCGCTGGTGATGCCGGTGCTGCTCGTGGCCACGGTCGCGCTCAACTTCCTCGCCACCCTCGGGATCTCCTCGCTCGTCTTCCGCCACGTCTTCGGGTTCACGGGCACCGACGCGTCGGTGCCGTTGTACGGCTTCGTGTTCCTGGTGGCCCTGGGCGTGGACTACAACATCTTCCTGATGTCCCGGGTCCGGGAGGAGTCGCTGCGCCACGGTGTGCGCCAGGGTGTGCTGCGCGGACTCGTGAGCACCGGCGGGGTGATCACCTCGGCGGGTGTGGTGCTCGCCGCGACGTTCGCCGCCCTCGGTGTCATCCCGCTGGCCTTCCTCGTGCAGATCGCCTTCATCGTCGCCTTCGGCGTCCTGCTCGACACGCTGGTCGTCCGCTCGCTGCTGGTGCCCGCGCTCGTCCGCGACATCGGGCGGCGCGCCTGGTGGCCGGGACGGCTCAGCCGCGAGGCCGCCTCGTTGCCCCCGGTCGAGAAGCGCGTCAGTGTGTGAGACGGCCCGGGCGGCCCGCCCGCGCCCGCTGGAGTCCCCTGGCCCGCCTGGGCATGTCCACGGGAATCACGGGCAAGTGAAGTCCAGGCGACTCGGCGTTCCGGGTCGAAAGCCGGAGCCGGAGGTGTCCGCCGTGATGAGCGCGAAGGTGCTTGAACGATTTCCCGCAGGGTCCCCGCGCGGATCCTGGACGGCGGAGGAGTACGCCGCCCGACGGCGTACCGAGGGTCAGCCGGCCACCGTGGTGATGGACCTCAAGTCGGATGCCTTCCTCGTGGTCGTCCCGACCGGGGACGAGGACTGAGCGACACGGCAGGCCCGCTTCCGGGGCCACACCCCGTCCGCGGGCCGCGTCGCGCGCACGGTGTCACCCCCGTCACCGACCGGGGTCACCGACCGGGTCCAGTGAAGTGCCGTCGGCCAGACGGGCCGACACCCGGACACGGGAGTCCCTCGGCGCGCGGACGGCGAGTGTCCGGCCACGCTGCCGGGCCGTCACTCCACCGGTCACGTCGATACGGGTGACCGCCCGGCTGCCGGCCGCCAGCAGATACCACTGACCGGAGCGCGCCCGCCAGTGGACGTCGGCCACCACGTGCTGGCCGAACCTGCTGCAGGCCGCGGTGGACCGGGCCCGGCCGACCACCTCGGCCGGAGCGGACGCGGACGAGGCCGGGGCTCGCAGCACCAGCTCCACGTCACCGGGCCCGCGCCAGGTCGAGGCCCGCGCACAGGTCCACACCGCGTGCCCGCCCCGCTCCGGCAGTTCCTGCTCGGCGAAGTCCCAGGCGTTGACCGCCCGGACGCCCTTGCCCCGCAACTCCTCGAGCCCGCAGGCCAGGTGTGCCCAGGCGAGCAGGGCGGGACCGCCCGTCGCCTCACGGGGCTGGCGCGCCGGAGGGCTCCCGTGCCCCGGCAGCGGGGTGTAGGTGAGATGGACCGGGGACAGCTCGCCCAGGTCGGTCAGCAGGAACGCGTGCTTCTCCACGATGCGTGCCGAGGAACGCAGTTGCAGCACGGGCCGGCTGTCGCAGGCCGCTTTCCTGGTGGGAGCGGGGACGGGCACGGTGACCCCGTCCCCGGCGACGCCGACCGGCCGCGCGGGGGAGTCGGGGCGCAACAGGTCGCGGCTGTGCGCCTCCGCGATCCAGGGGGCGAGGAGATACCGCGCGCCACGGGCACCGCGGTGTACGACCAGGGCGGCGGCGGTCGTCACGTCCG
>NZ_JBEXHZ010000278.1:0-1981 GCF_040608315.1 Streptomyces sp. NPDC005195 | reverse complement strand
CCGTGGGGGGCCGCCGCGACCTCGTCACCGTACTGCCGTGCGACGCGTCCGCCCGGATCGTACACACCCTCTGCCGAGCCGAGGGAATACCGCTGGTGGGCGGTGGGGGCACCGACCTGCGTACGGGCTTCGCCCGCGCCCTGCGAAGGGGGCCCCGACCGGATGTCATCGTGGTCCTGACCGACGGTCAGACGCCTTGGCCGAGCAGCCGGCCACCGTGCCGGACGGTGGTCGGCCTGTTCCCCCGACAGCGCTCGTCCGCCTCGTGGGACGAGGACGACCCCGACTACGTCCCGGACTCACCGCCCGAGTGGGCGCGGGTGGTCGCCATCGAATCGACTTCCGCCGACAGGTGAGTCCTTCGAAGCCTCCCGGGACGGGACACGGCCGGAAACACCTGCCGGTGCGACGCGCTGGGCGGGGCGGGCAGCGTGTGTCCGGGGGCCGTGAGGAGTCAGCGGGACCTGATCTCGTCGGCGTCCAGACCGCGGTCGACGCCGTGGGGGACGACCTGCTGGCCCGGCTCGGTCTCCAGCCGCCGGCCGTCGAGACGGACCTCGACCCGGTCCGGCTCGAAGGAGACCATGTCGTCGATGCGGCCGACCTCGGTGTAGGCGGCACGGTACGACCAGGCGGCGCGGTGTGCGGTGCCGATGTCGTAGTAGTCGCACAGCCCCTTGTACGGACAGAAGGTCTGCCCTTCGACGGGAGTCAGCCGGCTCTCGTCGACGTCCGCGCGCGGGACGTACCAGCGCGGGGCGAAACCGGACTCGTAGAGCACGACCGGGTGCTCGGTGCGGGCCACCACGGCGCCCTCCAGACGGACTTCGAGTGTGCGGGAGGTGTCACGGATGTCGATACGGTGGTACGGGTCCGCCGCGTGTCCCAGGATGCGTTCGTCCTCCTCGTAGAAGGCGTCCATCGCCCGCCAGGCGAAGGCGACACGGTCCTCGAACGCGGCGGCGTGCTCGGGCGGAGCGGTGAATTCCCAGGCGGCGCGCTCGGTGGTCCGGTCGCCCGCGTGCACGGCGTACCAGGTGGTCTCACCGAGATCCTGATGCCGGGTGACCTTGTCGCCCGCGACCAGAGCCCGCGGGTCCACGTCCGCGCGGGGGTAGTAGGCGACGGGGTAGCGGCCCGGCTCGTGCAGGAGCAGCACGTTCTCGCTGTCGGCGATCCAGGTCCCGTTGAACCGCACCCGCATACGGCGGCGCAGCGGCTCGGCGAACAGCAGGCGCCGCGGCAGGGGTTCGGGAGTGAGGAAGTGTCCGATCGCGCTCGCCGAGAGGGGCCCTTGCTGCCAGGAAAGTCCCATGGCTCGTTCCTTCCGGGTGCGGGGTGACGGGCACCGGGCGCGGCGGACACGTGCGCCCCGAGGGGGTGTTGTCGGGGTCCGCTCCGGCCGTCCCGGCCCTGGCGCGTCAGGCGACGACGCGGCCGAGGAAGTCGCGGATGTACTGGGTGATGTTCTCCAGGTGGCTCTCCAGCGCGAAGTGCCCCGATTCGAGCAGATGGATCTCGGCCTGGGGCAGGTCCTGGCGGAAGGCCTCCGCGCCCGCGGGACCGAAGATCTCGTCGTTGGCGCCCCAGACCGCGAGCACCGGCACCTGGGAGTCGCGGAAGTACTGGTGCACCTTCGGATAGAGGTCCACGTTGGTGGGGTAGTCGCGGAAGAGCCTGAGCTGGATCTCGTCGTTGCCCGGCCGGTCCAGCAGGGCCTGGTCGTGGACCCAGTTGTCGGGGCTGACGAGGGTCGGGTCGGCGACACCGTTCACGTACTGCCAGCGGGTGATCTCGGGGGTCAGGGCACCGCGCATGGGGGCTTCGGTCTCCGGTCCGGGCGCCTCGGCGTAGGCGAACACGCCGTCCCAGAAGGGTTTGACAAAGCCCTCGACGTACGCGTTGCCGTTCTGGGTGACGATCGCCGTGACACGGTCCGGGGCCTGCAGCGCGAGCCGCCAGCCGATGGGCGCCCCGTAGT
>NZ_JBEXHZ010000277.1:0-1981 GCF_040608315.1 Streptomyces sp. NPDC005195 | reverse complement strand
GTCGGCGGTCGGCGGTCGGCGGTCGGCGGTCGGCGGTCGGCGGTCCAGGGTCCTTGAAGGCGACAACAGAGCAGCGCCGGGCGGCTCTTGCGCCGGGGGGCGCCACGCCCCCTCGCGGCCCGTACCGGTCGAAGGATTGCGAAGAACCGGTGCTCTCTGTATCGAGGCTTCACCAAATGCCCCCTCAGAGTTCATCATTGACCGACAAGTTCTGCGGTGTGACTTCAAGACCTATCTCCCGCAAGCCCACCCGGATCGCCATCGCGATCGGCGCCACCGTCGCAGCCGTGGGCGCAGGCACGGTCGCGGCCCAGGCCGGCGGCTGGTTCTCGGCCCCGTCCCACGACTTCGGCACGGTCTCCGACTCCTTCTCCGGTCACGGCACGCTGACCGGCGACGTTCTGCGGAACGACCACGGCGCGACCGCGGTCGTACGCCACACCGACCCGTCCAACGGCAAGGTGACGGTCAACGCGGACGGCACGTTCTCGTACATCCCCGAGTCCGGCTTCAAGGGCACGGACACCTTCACCTACACGGCCACCGACGCGGTTCAGCTGTTCAAGGACGCCCAGGCGAACGGGACCCCCATTCCGCCGCTGACGCAGGTCGCAGGTCCGGGCGGCACCACCACCAGGATCTCCGGTGAGGGCTTCGGTTCGTCGCTCACTCCGGTGCCGGGCAGGTCGGGCCACTTCTACGGCCTGACCGACCGCGGCCCCAACGCCGACGCCCCGGACGGCAACAAGTCCGAGATGGTCCTCGACTTCACGCCTGAGATCGGTGAGTTCAAGCTCGTCGACGGCAAGGCCCGGCTCATCAAGACCGTCACCCTGAAGGGGCCGAAGAGCCTCGGCGGTGTGGCGTACAGCGGCCGTCCGCCGCACGACACGAGCGAGACGATCGACGACCCCGCCGCGACGAACGCCAACGGCGGCACCCCCACTCCCGTGACCAGGGACCCGTACGGTTACGACTCCGAGGGCCTGGTGGCGCTGCCGGACGGCACGTTCTGGGTGTCGGACGAGTACGGCCCGTACCTCACGCACTTCGACGCGCACGGCTACGAGTTGGGCCGGCTCACCCCGTACAGGAACAGCCCCGACAACGCGTACCACAAGATCCTCGGGTACCTGCCGGCCGAGCTCGCCAACCGCTCGAAGAACAAGGGCATGGAAGGCCTGACGGTCACGCCCGACGGCTCGACCCTGGTGGGCGTCATGCAGGCCGCGTTGCAGCAGCCGGATCTCGGAAGCACCAAGGCCGGCAATGTCGCGGCCACGCGTATCGTCACGATCGACCTGCACACGCACAAGTCCAGGCAGTACCTGTACCTGCTGGACAACCCGGCCACCACGGGCGCCGCCAACAGCGAGATCACCGCGCTGTCCAGCACGACGTTCCTGGTGGACGAGCGTGACGGCAACGTCGAACCGTTCGCCCAGAAGACCCTCTACGAGGTCGACATCAACGGCGCGACCGACGTCAGCGGCCTGACGATCGGCGGCAAGTCGCCCGAGGCCCTGGTCGGGACGGCCGGCACCAACGCCGCGCTCACCTCGCTCACGGGCGCCGGTGTCCACGTCGCGCAGAAGCAGCCGTATCTCAACGTCGGCACGCTGGTGAGTCAACTCGACCCCAGCGGCGCGTTCTTCGGCCACGACAAGGTCGAGGGCGTGGCCACCGCGAACTCCGGCAGGACCGTGTACCTGTCCAACGACGACGACTTCGGCATCGACACCATCGCGGTCGACCCCGACGGGAAGTGGACGGTGCACCAGAAGGTGCTGCCGCCCACGCGGCAGGAGGACAGCGGCGAGATCCTGAAGGTGGACACCACCAAACTGCCGGCGGTCCTCAAGACCGTCACGGTGACGGTTCACGTGCGCTGACGCACTTCACAGCCGTCGGGGGGGGGCCCACCCGGGGGGGGTGCCGGGCCCAAAACAGGGGGGGGGAAACCCCCCGGGCCCCGGGCGGG
>NZ_JBEXHZ010000276.1:0-1995 GCF_040608315.1 Streptomyces sp. NPDC005195 | reverse complement strand
CGGGCCGGGACGGCCGGGCCGCGTTCGGCGAACCTGACCCGCGCGTCGGCGACCAGCGCGCCCGGCTGCCGCAACGTGCACTCGACGTCCGCCCCGGGCCGTACCGGTCCGGTCCGGCACTCCACCGGCAGGTCCAGCTCCGCGAAGCTGCGGAACCGGGCGTGCAGGGCGACCGGGTGCGCGGTGGGCGTCAGCAGGACTCCCGCCCGCACGGCGGCGGCGATCGCCAGCTGCCGGAAGGCCTCCAGCTCCAGCATCCCGGGGACGTGGTCGACCCAGTGGTCGAACATGACCGGATGCGAGGTGTCCGGTACCAGACGGGCCGTCAGGCCGTCGTCCGCGGTGGCCCGGACGGGTGAGATCACCGCGTTGGCGGGGTCCCGGCGGCCGACCAGCTCGGGCCGGATCCGTGCCACCGGCGGTGCGATGGGCACGGCGGGCAGCTCCAGCCGGCCGCGCTGGGCCGTACGCAGCCGGGTCCAGTGCCGCGGCGGCATCCAGGAGTAGTCGATGCCGGCCGTCATGACCTCGCGGTTGCCCGCGGTCGCGGTGAAGCGCAGCCGCAGTCCCGTCACCCCCGACCGGCCTCGCGCCCGGTGTTCGATCCGGGCGCTGATGACGACGTCGGCGGGGAACGGGCCCGGTGCCGGCGGCCCGGCGTCCAGCACCTCGAACTCGACGGTCCGTAACAGGAACTTGTGGTCCAGCGGCACGTCCAGGAACCGGTGCGCCACCACGAAGATGCCCTGTCTGCAGGCCTCCAGCAGCATCATGGGGTCATGGCCGGCGCGGGCGCCGAGGGTGTCGTCGTAGAAGGCGTGCAGGCGGGGCAGCTGGGCGGCCAGCACCACCTCGTCCTCGCCGCGGCGTTCCGCGTCCGTCAGGAAGACCTCGGCGACGGCCGCCCGGTGCACCAGCGCCCTGGGCAGGGTCCTGTCGAACTTCATGGGCTGCTCCTTCGGGAGGGGAGGGCACGCAGATCGGCCAGGTGGCGGCGCCACCGCTCGACACCGGCACCGTCCAGTACGGGGGCCCGGCCCGGCTCACGCATGGGCAGCACCTTCGAACCGACCACGACCGTGTCCCACGCGTCCAGCGCCACCTGGTGACGCCACGCGGTCTCCAGCAGCTCACGCGGGGCGGCCGCCGCGTCCAGCCCGGGATGACGGGCGACGGTGTCGCGCAGCCGTTTGAGCGCGGGCTCGAAGTCGAGCTCCCTGGGCTCGGAGCCGGCGTGCAGACGGCCGGCGAGCGCGCGGGCCCGCGCGGACCGGTCCTCCCCGGCCAGGGCCGAGCGGTAGATCCCCGCGCGCTGCTCGTCGTCGAAGTGGACGGCCAGCTCCCGCAGCACGTCGGCGGGTTCGTCGGGGGTGTGCACCAGGTTGAGCAGATAGCTGTAGCGGCCGAGCAGATGACGCAGCTGGCCCGGGACCCGGGCGTCCGGGTCGGTGGGGCCCTTCAGGCGGGTGAGCAGGACGGACGCGGGCACGTCGGTGCCGGCTTCGGAACGCACCAGCAGGACCAGGGAGTCGGTGCTGTCCAGGAAGAGCCCGGCGAGCCGGCGCCGGTAGGGGGTGGCGAGGTTCCACTGGTGGTACCAGAGCGAGCGGATCACGGTCCGGGTGAGCCGGGTCGGCTCCGCGGCGACGATGCGAAAGCCGTGCTCGGCCAGCCAGTCCACCGCGGCGAGCAGTCTGCGGGCGACCACCGCGTCGGGCTTGAGCAGCAGCGCCGCGTGACGGTGGGCGAAGCCGGTGACGTCGGGGGTCAGGGCGGCGAGCTGCTCGTAGCTCTCCTGGTAGTAGGTGTCCGCGCCGTAGAGACGGCGTTTGAGCGGGTCGCAGGCGAGCAGCGGGGACACCTCGATGCCGTGGACGGGCTCGGGCCGGCGCGGGGCGAGGGGGGCCGCGGTGCTCACGCGCGGTCGCTCCCGCCGGTTCGGGCGAGTGCCGCCGCCGGCTCGCGGGACGCGGCGGCACCGAGGTAGCCGACCTT
>NZ_JBEXHZ010000275.1:0-1995 GCF_040608315.1 Streptomyces sp. NPDC005195 | reverse complement strand
GTCGCCTGCCTGCGCACCGGGCGGGCACTTCGAGAGCCTCGGTCGAGGTCACGGAACAAGCCGCAAGGGCATGTCACCGTGGATGTCGTCCTCAGCGAACGTCCTGCAGAAGCCGCGGACCGCGCGGTCCCGGGACATTGGGAAGGCGATCGTGCGACACGAAGTCGCACGAATTTGAGTGGACTGACCGATTGGAGAGGCAGTTGACGAAGCTGTAGGTGCAGTCACGGGTCTGTGTCCGTATAACCCGTCCCCGCCCTTGACGTGCGATGCCGGTAACGGCGTGGTGCGAAGCTCAGGGGAAAGTCCAAGGACTTCCGTTCCATCCGGGAGTTACCGGCAAGGGGAAGGCCGGACGGGTGAAGTACATGAACTCCCGATGATGCCTCGTGATCCCAAGCCCCGCCGATGGAATGCGTGAGTGGGGTGCATGGCTAGCCGTTGAGAAGCGGCAGGCGCTGGCTGGTAGAGGTCACTCCGGGCAGGTGGACACCGCCGCCTCGGAGTAAAGGGAGCACCCACCCCGGTCGTATCTCATTCGTGTGGAACGTGGAAACCCCGTTGGGGTCCGGACCGCTCTTGGCCCGGTCAGCAGACTGTAAGGGAGGCTCAATTCCCCAGCGGGAACAGGACGGCCCAAGAAGCCAACGCCGGAAGCCGAAAGGACTCGGGAACCCGGGGCAGACGATCGGACTCTCCGCCGGTCGCCCCGCATAACCGTCCGGATACGGGGGATCTGCCCGGACCCGAAAGGGTGCTGACGTGGGCCGGGTGAGCCTGTGCAGAACCACTGGACAAAGACGACGGAGCCGAGGGGCAAGTTGGACACCATGCAGATAGCGGACGGACCGGCCTCAGCCCTTCCGGCCGCTTCCGCGCCGGTGAACGGACCCGAGGGCGAAGATCTGGACTGGGCGTCGATTGACTGGCATCGGGTCGAGGAGGACGTACGGCGTCTGCGGCAGAGAATCTTCACGGCATCGCAGGCAGGGGATCGTAAGAAGGTTCGCAATTTACAGAAGTTGATGCTCCGGTCCCGCTCCAACACGCTCCTGAGCGTGCGACGGGTAACGGAAATCAGGCGAGGCCGATACAGACAGTTATTTCCTTACGGCTCCTGAGGAGCCGCTTCCAGTTCGTCGACGATCACCGTGGCGCCTTCGGCGTCAAGCGGCTGTGCCGGATACTTCACCCGACCGACCCACTCTCAATCCGGGAAGCTCAACGGAATCCCTCCGGCCGGTCCGACTGTCATGGGGATATCGGTTGAGGTTCTGGCGGTGCTGGATGTGAAGTTCGCGGCGGTGCTGCCGCATCTGGACGAGCGTCAGCGTCGGTTGTATCTGGCTTCGGAGGCTGAAGCGTTGGGGCACGGCGGGATCGCGGCCGTGGCCAGGCTGGCCGAGGTCTCGGAGTCGACCGTCGCACGAGGACGTGAGGAACTCGCGGGCGGAGCGGAGGCGTTAGGGCGAGTACGCAGGCCCGGTGGCGGGCGCAAGTCCGCCGCCGAGCGCGACCCCGCTCTGGTGGCGACTCTCGACACCCACTACCGCCTGCCGATGTCCCTGTGGTCGTACGTGCCACACACCGAGACCGCCGAAGGTGGCCTGACGGGTGCACGATGGGCAGCCGTCGGCACAGAGATGGGCCGCCTCCACAGCCGGCTCGCCGCTCACCCCGCCGCCGCACCCACCCCGGAACCTGGTGCCGCGGTGTGCGACGTGGCCGCCTCACGGAACCGCTTCGAGCACCTGATCCATGCGTACCAGCACATGCCCAGGCTCGGGGAATTCGAGACGTGGGCACTCCAGGCGGCGCGCGAGCGACAAGCCATCCTGGGGACGTCGAGCGCACCCTCGCTTCGCTTCCACAGCTGACCGTCCAGATCCTGCGCGGCGACATGGCCGGCCCCAACGTTCTGTTCAAGAACAACGAGGTAGCCGCGATCGTGGACTTCATGGTGACCGCTCGGTCGGTCAGATCGAAGTCCTTGGC
>NZ_JBEXHZ010000274.1:0-1999 GCF_040608315.1 Streptomyces sp. NPDC005195 | reverse complement strand
CGGCGGCGTTGTCCAGCGCCGACCCGACACGTCCCATCGACTGCACCACGCCCCAGCGGCCGCACAACTGCTGGAACGACTCGGACGTGTATTCGGCGAGTTCAATCAGTCGTTGCAACACCGGGCTGTTGCAGCGAGCGTAGCTGCTCTTCGAAGACCTCGGCGGGTGTCCGCCAGCCGAGGGTCTTGCGGGGCCGGTTGTTGATTGCCATGGCGACGGCTTCGAGGTCCGTGGACGACCACCGGGAGAGATCGGTGCCCTTCGGGAAGTACTGACGCAGCAGCCCGTTCGTGTTCTCGTTGGTCGGTCGTTGCCAGGGCGAGTGGGGATCGGCGAAGAACACCTTCGTCCCGGTATCGAGGGCGAACTGGGCGTGGCCGGAGAGTTCCTTTCCGCGGTCCCAGGTGAGGGTTTTGCGTAGCTGCTCGGGCAGCTGCGTCATCGACGTCGTGAGCGCTGTGTTCATCGCGATCGCGCCATAGCCCCCGAGTGAGGTGCCGTTCTTCACGGGCGGATTCTCGCCCCAGCCCTTGAGCCGGGGCAGGTGCACCAGGAGCGTGGAGCGGCTGCTGCGCTCGACGAGCGTGCCGATCGCGGAGCGACCCGTTCCAATGATCAAATCGCCTTCCCAATGTCCGGGGACCGCGCGGTCTGCGGCCTCGGCGGGGCGTTCGCTGAGGATGACGTCCGCGGTGACATGCCCCTGGGGTTTGTTTTGTGACCGTGCACGGGGAGTCCGCAGCGCCCGGCCGGTGCGCAGGCACGTGACCAGTTCCCGCTTGAGCGCTCCACGGCCCTCGATGAACAGCGCCTGGTAGATCGCTTCGTGGCTGATGCGCATGGACTCATCATCGGGGAAGTCGACCGGGAGCCGGTGCGAGATCTGCTCCGGGCTCCATGCCGTCGCCCAGCGTCTGTCCTGCCGGTGCGGCTTGTTCAGCCCTTTCCATGCGGGCGTCCTGGGCCCGAGGACGATCGTGTTGTCGGGGCGGCGGAGGCTGCCGGCGAGCCGATCCTGCACGTACTCACGCAACCTGTCGTTGCCTGTGAGCTTCGCGGTCTTCGGGCGCTTGGCGGCCTGCTGTGCTTTCCACTGGGCGACCGTCGCGCGGTACTCCTGCTTGCCGCTGCGCGTGGCGGCATTGCGGCGCAGTTCGCGAGAGATCGTTCCGGGGTCACGCTCCAGGGCGCGGGCAATCTCGCGCACACCCTTGTTCATCGCCCTGAGGATCGCGATCTCCTCGCGCTCCTCGAACGTGAGGTATCGGCCCGTGGGCTCGGCCAACGAGATCGGAGGCATGCCGCCAGCGTGACGAAACCACCTCGCACCCACCGGCCACGACACGCCGACCGCCAACGACGCCTCCACCGTCGTGACCCCTGTGGCGATCAGCCGCCAGAACTGGCGCTGCACGACCCGAGACGGATCAGGCCGCCCCGGCGAACGCATCGCCGGCCGCAACGCACGATCAGCGCGCCACTGCCGACGCCGACCCTCCGGAACATCGCTGGTCTTCAAACTCCAGTCCGCCGTGGCCACGTCGCACACCTCCGAGATCAAGGTGTTGCGACGACCAGTTGAATCCGCCTTCGCTGCCGCGGTCCGTGTGGAAAATGACGCCGTCGACCTGGCCGCCTCGGGTCGCGATCGCCGTCTGCAGGGCGGCGCTGACCAGCGCGGTATCGTGCCGCGCGCCCATCGCGTAGCCAAGAGCGCGGCGGGAGAACGCGTCGTGGACGGATGCGAGGTAGAGCTTGCCCTCGCCGGTCTCGATCTCCGTCATGTCGCCCCACCACAGCACGTCGGGCGCGATGGCGTCGAACTTGCGTCGCACCAGGTCAGGAGCAGTCTTCCGCTTGCCGGGGCGGGTGAGCGAGCGGCGTCGACGAGGCGGCTTACGGCCCTGTAGACCGAGCTCCGCCATGATCTCGGCGACGGTGTTCTCCGACACCTGCCAGCCCTCCTCCCACAAATCCAGCGTGATCCTCGGCGAGCCG
>NZ_JBEXHZ010000273.1:0-2001 GCF_040608315.1 Streptomyces sp. NPDC005195 | reverse complement strand
GGTCGCTGGCCGGGCCGCTGCGGCAGATGATCCGGGCGCGGCCCGGCGGACCGGTCTGGAGGGCCAGCACCCGCTCCATCTCGGTCTTGTCCCGGTCGGCGAGCAGGACGATGGCCCGCGGCCGGTGCGCGGCCTGGGCGGCGATCAGTTCACCGACCACCGTGGCCACCTGGTCCGACCAGCCGAGTACGACGGCATGCCCCTCCTCGATCACCGTCGACCTGCCGCGGCTCAACTCCGCCAGCCGGTCGGCCAGTCCCGTGGTGATGACCCCGACAAGAGTCGACACGCACAGCAGGGCGACCAGCCCGAGCAGGGCCGAGAGCAGTATGCGCACCGGGGTGCCCGTCACCGCGCCGAGGCGCAGCGTCTCCGCGCTGGTCCGCCACACCGCGGTCAGCCGCCCCGGCAGCGAGCGCGGGGAACCGGGGTCCGTCCACACCAGCAGCGCGCTCACCGGGACCACGACGGCCAGGCAAGTGATCACCAGCCAGCCCATCAGGGTGCCCGCACTGCGGGCCAGCGTACGGTCGAAGCGGTAACGCGCCCGGTCCTGTAACGACACCGGCCGCGGCTCTTCCAGCCGTTCCAATCCCACCCCACCCCTAGCCGGTCCTCGTACCGCGTCGCCGCGGCGACGGCCGTGCCGGACGTCCACCGTGCCGTGCCGACGGCACGGCGCTGCCGGGCCGCCGCCTCACAGTGCGGTCTCCGGCACCGGGACACGCGGGAATCGGGAGCCGATTCATTCTTTCGGGCAGACGCCGTCGCGACGGGCGCCGTGGCGAGGAGACGGGCGCCGTGGCGAAAAGACGGGGCCGTGGCGAGGAGACGGTCAGCGGGTGAGCGGCCGGGTCAGGTGGAGGCCGCCCGCCCGGAAGGGTGATCGGCCGCGGGGCGGGTTTGGCCCAGGAGCGGGGCGGGAATCCGTCAACGTTCCCCCAGGCGGCTGGGCCGGACCCCCGGCACCGCTGTCCGTGGGTGCCGGCTCAGGGAAGGAGCGCCAGATGCCGGGAGCCTTTCGGCGCGCGGGAGGCAGCCACAGGCCTCAGGGGCACCGGAAAGCGAGGTGCGCATGACGGACTCCTCCGACGTGCCACGCAACGGACGGCGCCGACGCCGGACCCCGCGAGCCGTCTGGCACGACTCGGCCCTCGGTCGTCTCTGGCAGCACGGCAGCGAGCTGGAACTGTTGCACCGTGCCATGGGGTTCGCGGCACTGAGTATGGTCACCCTGACGCCGCTGCTCATCGTCGTCGCGGCGGCGGCCCCCTTCGAACACCGGGGATTCGCCCTGTGGGTGATCGACGGCATGAGCCTGTCGGGGCATCCGGCGGACGCCGTGGAGAAGTTGTTCTCGGCACCGCGGCGGGTGCTGAGCACGACCAGCGCCTTCAGTGTGCTCGCCGTCGCGCTTTTCGGACTCAGTTTCGCCTCGAGCGTGCAGAACGGCTACGAGAGGATCTGGGAGATCCCTGCGGGCCCCTGGCATCACGCGTGGCGCCGTGTGGTGTGGCTCGCCGCCCTGACGGCGTACCTGTTCAGCGAGGCGGAGAGCGGCGCGGTGCTGGTCGGCGGGCTCACGGAGACCATCGTGCGCGTCGCGCTCACCGTGTTCTTCGGCATCCTCTTCTTCTGGTGGGGGCAGCACTTCCTGCTCGGCGAGAGAGTGGCGTGGTCGGCACTGTTGCCGGGCGCGGTGGCCACGATGGCGGGGCTGGTCGGCCTGCGCGGCTTCTCGTACGTCGTGTTCTCACCGCTGATCGTGAACAACGCGATCAGCTACGGGACCGTCGGCACCGTTCTCGTCGTGCAGTCGTGGCTCATCGGCGTCGGTTTCGTCGTCTTCGGCGGAGCCCTGCTGGGCCGCCACATCCACGACGCCGTGGAGCGGCACACCACCCCGTGAAGACCGTGCGTCCACGTTGGTCTCACGCCCGGTCGCTGTCATGGACCCTGTTCCGCGGCCGCGCCGTCATCGTGGCCGCGGCGACCGCGGTC
>NZ_JBEXHZ010000272.1:0-2002 GCF_040608315.1 Streptomyces sp. NPDC005195 | reverse complement strand
TCGGCGCTGCTCAGGACCGCGGGAAAGGCGAAGCCGCACACGCCCACCGTCACCGCGATCACCCTGGCCGGGACCTCGGACGAGTCCGTCGCGACCACCGCGGCGGACAACTCCGTCGCGACCGCCCCGGCGGACGCCTCCGACCCGGCGTACGTGCCGTCCCCCTTCCCGGACGAGACGCTGAACGCGGCCTACACGTCGGACAAGTGGCCGGGGACCGGCGACGGGACCGACTACTTCTACGATCTGCTCCACGGCATCGGTGACCTCGACTCCGGCGTCCTCGGCGCCAACACCAAGGTGTCCCAGGGCACCCCGCTGACCGCTGAGAACGACAGGACCGCGGTGCGGATCAACAACGCGGCGACTCAGAAGGAGGTGGACCGGGCCGAGGTGGACGCGACGAACAGCTCCACCGTCACGATGGCCGACGGCCTCGGATCCCGGCTCGGCCAGATCTACAGCGACGCCCTGAAGGACGGCCGACTGCCGAAGACCAGCGCCCTGTTCTCCCGCGTCACGCAGAACCTCGACAAGGTCGACGCGGCGAAGAACCACTACGGCTACCTGCGCCCGTACGTACGGCTCGGGTTCGTCGGCGACGGCGGCTCCGTCTACGAGTCGCAGGACGGCTCGTACGGCAGCCTCGCCACCAGCGGCTCGTACCCGAGCGGCCACACCTACGGCGGATACGAGGCCGGGACCATCCTCGCCACGCTCCTGCCGGAGTTGGCGCCGTCGATCCTCGCGCGCACCTCGGAGTACGGGGACAACCGCATCGTCCTCGGGTTCCACTACCCGCTCGACGTCATGGGCGGCCGGATCTCCGGCCAGGCCACCGTGGCGCACCGGTGGGCGGACCCCGACTTCGCGAAGCTGCTGATGCAGGCCCATACGGAGATGGAGAACGTACTGCTCGCGCAGTGCGGGACGGAGGGATACGGCGACACACTCGCGGCCTGCGAGGGCGACTCGTACGCCGGTCTGAGCAAGGCGCAGGACGTCGACCTGTACACGCGGCGCCTGACCTACGGATTCTCCCAGGTGGGGAAGGCGGGACAGGCTCTCAAGACGCCGTCCGACGCGGCGGCCCTGCTGATCACGGCCTTCCCCGACCTCACCACCGAGCAGCGCGTCCAGGTTCTGGAGCAGACCGCGACGGACTCCGGGTACCCGCTGGACCTCACCGCGGACGGCGGGGCGAGCTGGCAGCGGATCAACCTGGCGGCGGCGATGGCGGCGAAGGTGGTCGTGGGCGCCGACGGGTCGGTCACGGTGAAGAACTTCTCGGACGCCACCAAGGCCAGTGTCGCCGACGCGAAGACGCTCACCGTGGGAGGCGTCGCGATCGACGGGTTCGATCCGAACGTGTCCACGTACGTCGTCGACTGGCCGAAGAACGCCAGGATCCCGGCCGTCTCCGCCGTGCCGGCCCAGTCCGGCGCGCGGGTGAAGGTCACCGACGGCAGTTCGGTCCTCTCGTCGAGCGGACACCGGTTCACCACCCGCACCATCAAGGTGACCTCGGCCAACGGTTCGGTCATCCGGACCTACACGGTCGGGTTCCAGCCCACGGACCGGGACGACCGGCCGGTCGCGGCCGGCGGCACCAGCGGTTTCCGCGACGCCGAAGGGGCGAGCCTGTGGTCCCTTTCCGGACTGTCGGGCGCCGGAGACATGGGGACGGGCCTCGTCGGCGGCACCGGACCCTGGTCGCCGGGCGCGGAGTGGGCGCGGCCCATGGGCATCCGTGGGGCGAACGGCACGAGGTGACCGCCTGACGAGCCGTGAGCCGAGAAGCCCGGGCAGGATCCTGCCGAGCTTCGCGAGTCACAGCCGTACGGCCGGCCCCTCCGGAAGAACCAGTGAGGTTCCTCCGGAGGGGCCGTTGTCGTGACGGCACGACCGGTCGCGCCCGGGTCGCCGGTCCCGGAGGGCTCAGTCCTCGGCCGCGGACAGGACGGCTGTGGGAACGGGCCGGGGATCCGGAGGAGGAACGCGG
>NZ_JBEXHZ010000271.1:0-2016 GCF_040608315.1 Streptomyces sp. NPDC005195 | reverse complement strand
GTCACCGGCGGCCTCACCGGGATCGGCGCGCCCCTGATGGACCCGTTCGCCGACCTGCTCCGCGCGTCGGGGCTGCCGCTGCGGGTGACCCCCGCGCTCGGCGATCCCCTGCACGGGGCGCGCCTGCTGGCCCTGGATTCCGCCGGACCCCACGAACCTCTCGTCATCCGCGTCCACCGGACCCGGACGACGGCCCCGCCGCCATGAGCATGTGCGACGGACCGCCGGGCGCGCGTCGCACCGACGAGACGGGGCGCCGCCCCTCCCCCACCGACCCCCTTCACCGGTGACACCACCGATCCGTTCTAAGGAGTGCACGTGCGCCAACTCGACCTGGCGGTGATCGCCGTCTATCTGGTCGCCATCGCCGTGATCGGACTGCGCCTGTCCGGGCGGCAGAAGACGGCGAAGGAGTACTTCGTCGGTGAGAGCCACATGCCCTGGTGGACGGTGTCGTTCTCGATAGTGGCCACCGAGACCAGTGTGCTGACCGTCATCAGCGTGCCCGGCGGGACGTACAGCGGGCAGGGCTTCGGCAACGTCGAACTGGCGCTGGGTTACGTGATCGGGCGGGTCGTCGTCGCCACGGTACTCATCCCGCTGTACAAGCGCGGCGGCTTCGTCAGCGCCTATCAGTACCTCGGGGAGCGCTTCGGACTGAAGCTCCAGGGCCTGGCGTCGGTGTCGTTCGTCTTCACCCGGCTGCTCGCCGAAGGCGTCCGGCTGTTCGCGTCGGCGATCCCGATCAAGCTGCTGCTCGACGAACTCGGCGTGCACACCGGCTACCAGGCCATCATCGTCGTGCTGACCGTGATCACCGTCGTGTACACCTACCTCGGGGGCATCAAGGCGGTCATCTGGACGGACGCCATCCAGATGGGCCTCTACCTCGGCGGCGTGATCCTGGCCATCGCGGTGCTCACCGGGCACGTCGGCGCCACCGGCTTCTCGCAGGCCCTGCACGGCGGCGAGTTCAGGCTCTTCGACACCGACTTCGGCCTCGACCACGTCCTCACCAGCTCCTTCGCCCTGCCGACGGCCATCATCGGCGGCGCCATCTTCGCGATGGCCAGCCACGGCTCGGACCAGCTGATCGTGCAGCGTGTGCTGACCACCCGCACCCTGCGCGACGGCCAGAAGGCGATGATCGCCTCCGGTGTCTTCGTCACCGTGCAGTTCGCCGCGTTCTCCCTGGCCGGTGCTCTGCTCTGGTCGTACAACAAGGGCCGCAGCTTCCAGGAGATGGGGCTGAGCAGCTCCGACAACCTCTACCCGAACTTCATCCTGCACGGCCTGCCGGTGGGCATCTCGGGTCTTCTGGTGGCCGGAATCCTGGGCGCCGCGATGGGCTCGCTGTCCTCCGCGCTGAACTCCATGTCGAACTCCACGGTGTCCGACATCATCCACAGCTTCCGGAAGAAGGCCCCCTCCGACGAGGCACTGCTGAAGCTGGCCCGGGTGATGACGCTGGTGTGGGCGGCGCTGATGGCGGTCTTCGCCTGCGCGTTCAGCACCAGCTCGGGCAACGTCTACCTGACCGGTCTGACGATCGCGGGCTACACCTACGGCGCGCTGCTCGGGGCGTTCCTGCTCGGCCGGCTGATCAAACGGGCCACGGAGGTGGACGCCGTCGTGGCCTTCCTGGTGACCATCGGCGTGATGACGTACATCGTCCGCGGCGTGAAGATCGACGTGACCACCGCGGGGACGACCGTGCCCACGGCGATCGCCGCTCAGTGGCTGGTGCCGATCGGTGTGCTGGTCACGATCCTCGTGGGCGGCGTGATGAGCCTGTTCCACCAGGCCCCGGCCGCCGCCCCCACTGCCGCGCCGGTGGGACCCGACGAACCCGACGGACACGGCACGGAGGTCACCGCGACCGCCGGCCAGTCCTGACCGAACCCCGGGCCGGGGGGGGCCGCGATACGGCGGCCCCCCGCCCGGTCCCCTCGTTACCGCCGCCCGCGTGCGGCGCGCCCGGCCGGTACGACCCCAACAATCCGAGCATGACCTGCG
>NZ_JBEXHZ010000270.1:0-2018 GCF_040608315.1 Streptomyces sp. NPDC005195 | reverse complement strand
GCGACGGTGCCGATGCCCCGCAGGGCCGCCCGGCGCGCGGTCCGGTCCCCGGACGCGCCGAGGGCCGCGGCCGCGCCGCCCCACAGAAGACCGCCCGCCACGGTCCGCCGCCACCCGGAGGGGCCGGCCCGCAGCACGGTCTCCAGGTTCGGCAGCCGGGCCGTCCCGGCGCCTGTTCGCAGCCCTGTCCTGCGCCTTCTCATGGGAAGCCCACCCTCGCGTCTCGACAACTGATCAGCTGGTCGGCAAGGTTGGTGCCGCCCCTGTCCCTCTTCCCCGACTTCGCCCGTTCATGGACGGGCGGGTGCGGCGGTGGTCAGGAGCTCTTCGGCAGCTTCACCACGGACACGAAGAAGTCGTCGATCTGCCGTACGGCGGCGATGAACTGGTCGAGGTCGACCGGCTTGGTGACATAGGCGTTGGCGTGCAGCTTGTAACTGCGCAGGATGTCCTCCTCGGCGGAGGAGGTGGTGAGGACGACGACGGGAATGTGCGCCAGTTCGCTGTCCGACTTGATGCGCTCCAGCACCTGCCGCCCGTCGTACTTGGGCAGGTTGAGGTCGAGCAGGATCAGGTCGGGCCGCGGCGCGTCCACGTACTGGTTGACGCGGTACAGGAAGTCGAGGGCCTCCTCGCCGTCCCGTACGACGTGCAGGGCGTTGCGGATCTTGTTGTCCTCGAACGCCTCACGGGTCATGAGCTCGTCGCCGGGGTCGTCCTCGACGAGCAGGACCTGGATGGGTTCGACGCGGCTGGTCACGTACGTGCTCCTTCGGGTGGGCGCGCTGTTTCGTCGACCCGAGGACCGGGTTCGGGGCGCGCCATGGGCAGGGTGAACAACACGTCCGTGCCCTCGCCCGCGGCGCCGTCCAGGGTGATGGTCCCACCATGATGCTCGACGATCTTCCGGCAGACGGCAAGCCCGATCCCCGTACCGTCGTACTCGTCCCGGCCGTGCAGCCGCTGGAAGATGACGAAGACCTTCTCCCTGAACGCGGATTCGATGCCTATCCCGTTGTCGCGCACCCCGAGCCTCCACTCCCCCTCAGCCGCCTCGCAGTGGACGACGATCTCGGGTGTCCGCCCGGAGTCGCGGAACTTCACGGCGTTGCCGATCAGGTTCTGCCAGAGCATCGTCAGGGTGGTCGCGTCGCCCGTCACGGTGGGCAGCGGCCCCTCGCGAACCACGCGGGTGTCGGTCTCCTCCAGGGCCACGCTGAGGTTGCCCAGCGCCCGGTCCAGTACGTCGTCGAGTGCTACGGGCACCAGCTTGTCGCCCACGCGGCCGACCCGGGAGAAGGTCAGCAGGTCGTTGATGAGGGTCTGCATGCGCTTGGCCCCGTCGACGGCGAAGTCGATGTACTGCTTGGCCCGGTCGTCCAGTTTGTCGCCGTAGCGTTTCTCCAGCAGCTGGCAGAAGGACGCGACCTTGCGCAGGGGTTCCTGCAGGTCGTGGGAGGCGACGTAGGCGAACTGCTCCAGTTCCGCGTTGGAGCGCTTCAGCTCCAACGCCTGGGCGTCGAGTTCCGCGGTCCGCTCCTCCAGGAGGGTCTCCCGCGCCATGGAGGCGGAGAGCTCCGCGACGATGCGGCGGCGCATCCCCTCGACGGCGCGTGCCACCGCCTCCAGGTCCCGTGGCCCGTCGAGCCGGATCGTACGCTCGAACGCTCCGCCGCTGACGTCGGCCGAGGCCGCTTCCAGGGTCCTCAGCGGTCGTCCGACGATGCGGCGCAGCAGCAGGGTCAGGGCCAGTCCGCAGGCCAGGAAGGCGGCGAGCGTGCCGCCGAAGAAGAGGTTGCGGGACTGCCGGCTGTCCTCCGCCGACGCGCGGGTCCGGTCGCGCAACTGCCCGAGGTGGGTCTCCATGGTGGACAGCAGTTTCCGGGCCTCGTCGAACTGGGCCTTGCTCGCCTCGAGTCCGGGCGCGCCGCGACCGCCCGTACGGACCGACTCGATCAGGGGCCTGGCGTAGTCGCGGCGCCAGGCGTCTCCGGCCCGCCGCACCGCCCCCACGTCGG
>NZ_JBEXHZ010000269.1:0-2020 GCF_040608315.1 Streptomyces sp. NPDC005195 | reverse complement strand
CGCGGCCGCCGGAAAGATGGGGGGGCGGGCCCGCTGCCGGGGAAGCCGTCAGCGAGCGCGCAGGGCCGCGTAGTGCGCGAGGCAGTCCTCGTAGCGCGGCAGCCGGCCGGTGCGGCGGGCGGTGTCGACGGAGACGGCGCGGGAGTCCTTGGCCGACATCAGCGGCGCCTCCGACAGCTGCCACGGCAGGTCCAGCTCGGCGTCGAGGGGGTCGATGTCGACCTGGGTGCCGGGTACGAACTCGGTGGAGCACAGGTAGGAGACGCAGGTGTCGTCGGTGAGGGCGAGGAAGCCGTGCACGAGCCCCTCGGACACGAAGACGGTCTCGCCCGACTCGGCGGTCATCCAGTTCGCCTCGTGCGCGCCGAAGGTGGGCGAGCCCAGGCGCAGGTCCACGACGATGTCGAGGACCGCGCCGCGCACGACGCAGACGACCTTCGCCTGGCCCGGCGGCAGCAGGGTGCCGTGGAGCCCGCGCAGGGTGCTCTTGCGGGAGACCGAGTAGTTCACCTGCACCAGGGGCACGGGCCGGCCGATCTCCTCGGCCAGCCTGTCGTGGCGGAACGACTCGTAGAAGTTCCCGCGCACATCGCCGATCTTGTGCGGTGTGATGTGGAAAGCGTCCGGCACAGCCATCTCTCGAACCTTCATGGTGGCAGCACCATAGGACGCGTCGTTCGAGGACCGCTGAGGAGCCGCACGGGGCACGGTCGAGTCGAACCGTCCTGGAGAGGTCCTCGACCGCCGGGTGCCACAGTGACCGCACGGGTTCACCGGCGTCCGCCGCCGTGGCACACCGGGTCGACATGCGGGTACGGGACAGCCCGGCCCAGGAGGAGAGCGGCATGACGCTGGTCGGTACGCAGGTGCTGCCCGGACGGCCGGACGAGTCGTCCGGCCGGGTGGTCGTCCTCGGTGCGACCGGTTTCGTCGGCCGGCACGCGGGCGCCGCCCTGGAGGCGGCCGGCCACGAGGTCCTCGCCGTCGCACGGCAGGCCGCCAAGACACCGGCCTCGTGGCAGTTCTGCCCGATGGACCTGGTCAAGGACGGGCCGGACGCGCTGACGCGGCTGATCGACGCGGAGCATCCGGTGGCCGTCGTCAACGCGGCCGGCGTGGCCTGGTCGTCGTCGGTCGGCGTCATGCGGCAGGGCAACCAGCTGCTGGTGGAACGGCTGTTGACGGCGCTCGGCGCCGCCTCGTGGCAGCCGCGCCTGGTGCATCTGGGGTCGGTGCACGAGTACACGCCGCAGCCGGCGGGGGTGTGCCTCGCCGAGGACTCCCCCACCCGCCCGGCGACGGACTACGGGCAGTCGAAACTGCTCGGTACCCAGGCCGTCCTGCGCTCCACCGAGCAGGGCCGTACGAACGCGGTGGTGCTGCGGCTGTCGAACGTGATCGGCGCCGGGACCCCGCCCAGCAGTCTGCTGGGCCGGGTGGCGCAGCAGTTACGCGCCCAGGCGGCCCCGGGCGAGCCGGTCACGGTGCAGTTGTCCCCGCTGCGCAGCAGCCGGGACTTCGTGGACGCCAAGGACGCGTCCGAGGCGATCGTGGCGGCGATGCGGGCGCCGGGGGCGCGGGGCCGGGTGCTGAACATCGGCAGCGGTACCTCGGAGCATGTGCGCGCCATGGTCGACCGGCTGATCGCGGCGAGCGGCAGACAGGTGCGGCTGGTCGAGGACACCGGCGGTACCGTCCGGCCCGCCACGGACGCGGACTGGATGTGCGTGGACGTCACCGCGGCGCGTGAGCTGCTGGGCTGGTCGCCCCGCCGCGGGCCCGAGGACACCGTTCGGGACCTGTGGAACGCGGCGGAGAGCTCCGGCTGAGCGGGTGCCCGCCGGCGGCCGGGAGGGACGGGCGGTCGCTGTCCGGCCCGGCGGCGGGCTGATCAACCGGGCTTCTCGTCACGGCAGTTGCTGTTCGCTGGGCGGCAGCGGGCCGGGAAGCAGCGGTAGGGGGCGGTTGCCGGCCCTCTCGTGGCGGGCCGGTGGGTGCGGTGGCGGGCCGCGGCGGCGGC
>NZ_JBEXHZ010000268.1:0-2035 GCF_040608315.1 Streptomyces sp. NPDC005195 | reverse complement strand
CTGCGTGCCCCGGCCGAGGGCGCGGCCGCCCGCACCCTGGTCGGCTCGGGACAGGCGCACGACTTCGACCTGCGGGTCGTCGACCCGCTGGCGGGCGTGGAACTGCCCCCCGGGCGCGTCGGGGAGATCTGGCTGCGCGGCGACAGCGTCGCCCAGGGCTACTGGCGCCAGCCCCTGGAGACCGACGAGACCTTCCACGCCACGCTGGAGGGCACCCCCGAGGGCACCCCCGGCGCCTTCCTGCGCACCGGTGACCTGGGCGCCGTGGACGACGGCGAGCTCTACATCACCGGGCGTTTGAAGGAAGTCATCATCCTCAACGGGCGCAACATCTACCCTCAGGACGTGGAGTGGGCGATCCGGGAGACCGGCCCCGCCCTCGCGGCCGGCCACGGCGCGGTGTTCACCGTCGGAGCGGACCGGGAGCAGCTCGTAGTGATCCACGAGGCACGCCTTCCCCGTGCGGACACCGACCGCCTGCGGGAACTGGCCTGCGGTATCCAGACACTCGTCGGACAGGACTTCGACGTCCCCGCCGGCAACGTCGTCCTCGTCCGCCCCGGCACCGTGCGCCGCACCACCAGCGGCAAGATCCAGCGGACCCTGATGCGCTCCCTGTTCCTGCGCGGTGAGATCACCCCGCTCCACGACGTCCTCGACCCGGCCGTGCGCGCCCTGATCACACCGTCCGCGGTGCCCAGCGGCGAGAGCGCCCCCACCATGGTCCGGAGCAGCTAGTGGTGACCTCCGCGCTGCTGACCCAGCCGCCCCTGCACGAGGGCCTGCCCCCGAGCGAGGCCCCGGCCCGCGTCGCCCGGCTGGAAGCGCTGCTCGGCGACCCCGCCGACCCGGCCAACCCGGCCGGCTACCGGGCCCTGCTGCACGCCGACCGGCGGGCCGCGCTGTCCGCCGACGCCGAGGGCCTGCTCGACGACTTCGGCATGAGCCGCGAGTTCGTGCCGACGGAACTGGGCGGCCGGTTCGACTCCGCCGAAACCCTGCTGCGGGTGATGCGCGCCGTCTTCCGCCGCGACGTCGCCCTCGGGGCCGGCTACGGCATGACCACCTTCATGGCCGCCTCCGACGTGTGGATGCAGGGCAGCGCCGACCAGCGGACCTGGCTGGCGGGCCTGCTGCTGTCGGGCTCCAAGGCGGCCATCGCCCAGCACGAGACCGCCCACACCAACGACTTCGTCCGCAGCGGGGTGCGCGCCGAGGTGCACGCCGACGGCCTGTCGGTCACCGGCGTCAAACCGGTCATCAACAACCTGCACCGCGCCGACGCCCTGGTGCTGTTCTGCCGCACCGAACCGCAGCCGGGCACCACGGGCGCCCACTCGGTGCTGCTGCTCGACCCGCACACCCTGCCCGCCGACCGCTACCGGGTCACCCGCCGCCCGGCCACCCTCGGCCTGCGCGGCTGCTTCTTCGCCGGAGTGGAACTCGACGCCTGCGCCGTCCCCCGCGACAGCCTGCTGGGCCCCCTGGGCGGCGGAGTGGTGACCGCCCTGCGCTCCTTCCAGGTCAGCCGCACCCTCATGGCCTCCATGGTGTCCGCGGCGGTGGACACCGGCCTGCGCACCGCCGTCCTGGTCGACCGCAGCCAACGGCCCGGCCGCACCGGCCTGGACCCCACCGACCCGCAGCACACGGCGGGCACCCTCGCCGGGGCCTTCGTCAACCTGCTGCTCTACGACTGCATGGCCGTGGTGGCCACCCGGGCGCTGCACCTGCTGCCCGCCGAGACCAGCATCTACTCCGCCGCGGTCAAACTGCTGCTGCCCCAGGTGCTCAGCGACACCATGTACGACCTGGCGACGGTGCTCGGCTCGCAGATCTACACCCGCGAGGGCACCGTCGGCATCTTCCAGAAACACATCCGCGACGTGCCGGTGGTCAGCCTCGGACACGCCGGCACGGCCGCCTGCCAGGCGACGATCATCCCGCAACTGCGCTCCCTCGCCGAGAAGTCCTGGTTCACCGGTGCCGAGGCGCCCGCCGCACTGTTTCGCCCCGGCGCTCCGCTGCCGCCCTT
>NZ_JBEXHZ010000267.1:0-2038 GCF_040608315.1 Streptomyces sp. NPDC005195 | reverse complement strand
GTCACGGTCGGCCCTCGGCCGGGAGCTCCAGACGCAGTTCGTAGCCGCCGTCCGCGGTGGGGCCGGCGGTCACGGTGCCGCCGAGGAGTGCCGCGCGCTGGCGCAGGCCGACCAGTCCGTGGTGCGCGCTCGGCAGCGGGAGCGGGGGGTGGGTCGGTGCGGTGTTGGTGACCGTGGCGCGGACGGCGCCGCCGTGATGGCGGATGTGCACCGTCGCGGTGGTTCCGGGGGCGTGCTTGCGCGCGTTGGTCAGCGCTTCCTGGACGGTGCGGTAGATGGCCCGCTGCACGGTGGGCGGCAGGTCGTCGGGCACGTCGGTCCGCAGCTCGGTCTCGATACCGCTGTTGTCGACCAGCCGATGGAGGTCCGCCAGGGACGGCTGCGGTGTGAGTTCCGTGGGGCGCCCCCCGGAGTCGCGCAGCACGCTGACCATGTGCCGCAGCTCGTACAGGGTCTGGACGCTCAGCCGTCGGATCGTGGCGGCCGCCTCCTTCGCCTCGGCGTCCTGGGTACCGACCTGGAGTGCTCCGGCCCGCACCGCGATCAGGCTGACCTGGTGGGAGACCACGTCGTGCATCTCCCGGGCGAGCTGTGCGCGTTCCCTGGCCAGCACGCTCTGCGCGGTCAGCAGCCGCTTGTGGTCGCGCGCCTCGGAGATCTCGGCGAGCTGCCGCGACAGATCACGCCGGGCCTGGACGAGTTGGCCGAGGAAGACGGGAGCGGCCGCCGTGGCAGCGGTGTAGCCCAGAGTGATCACGGTCGCCGTCTTCGCGAAGTCGTAGCTCAGCGACGGCCATATGGTCATGTCACAGATCGTGAACACCGTGATACAGATGGCGAGCATGGTGCGGTGACGGGTGAACGAGGCGAGTGTGTACAGCGCGGCCAGCGCGGCGAAGACGGCGTCGGAGACCAGGACAGCGGGCAGCGTGAGCAGGAAGGTGAACAGCGGCAGGCGACGTCGCAGAAAGAGGGAGAAGGCGGCGACCAGGGCACAGGACAGCCGGAGTGGCTCGTCGATGTGCACCTTGACCCAGACGTCGAGGAGCGAGGCGGTGACGAGGGCGGCGTCCAACAGCGGCGCGCGCGGCCGGCGGAGGTTCATCCCCCGTCCTCGCCCCGCGGCTCCTTGAGGAGGCCGGCCCGTTCGGCGAGCAGGGCGGCCTGGACCCGGCCGTCCACCTCGAGCTTGCCGAGGATCGCGCTCACGTGGTCCTTGACCGTGCCGGTACTGAGGTGCATCCGCGTGCCGATGTCGGCGTTGGACAGTCCCTCGGCGATGAGGACGAGTACGTCCCGTTCGCGGTCGGTCAGCCGGGCGAGGCTGTGGGCGGCGGTTTCCCGGGGTCCGGCGTTCAGGTAGCCGTCCACGACCGTACGGGTGACCTTGGACGACAGGACGGTGCCGCCGTCGGCCAGCGTCCGCACCAGGAACGGGAGCTCCTCGGGGTCGGTGTCCTTGAGCAGGAAGCCCGCCGCGCCCGAGCGCAGCGCCGTCGCCACGTATTCGTCCATGTCGAACGTCGTGAGCATGGCCACCACCGGGGGGTGCGGCAGCCGACGGAGGCCGGCGAGGACGGTGAGGCCGTCGACGTCGGGCATCCGGATGTCGAGGAGTACGACGTCAGGGCGTGTGTCCTGGGCCGTCCGGAGGGCCTGGCCGCCGGGGACCGCGGCCGCGACCTCGATGTCGTGTGCCGCGTCGAGGATGTGCTGAAAACCCGTACGGATCATGGCCTCGTCGTCGACCACCAATACCCGGATCACAGGTGCTCCACTCGCCGTCGGACCACTGTCCGATTCGTACCATGCCGAGCACGCCCTGCGGCTGTCCGACACCGGATACGGCCAGGCGGCGGGGAGCGCGCCAGCCAGTCGGCGGGGCGGTTGTGGACACCTGCCGGATATCTGCCGCGAGCGGCGTCCTCGACCCTGGAACGTATGACGCACGACGTGGCGGAGGCGGTACCGCCCGGGGCGGCGCCCGTTGCGCGGGCATCCGCCTCCCCCTCTCGTACGTCGTCGCCGTCCCCTTTCG
>NZ_JBEXHZ010000266.1:0-2039 GCF_040608315.1 Streptomyces sp. NPDC005195 | reverse complement strand
AGCGTCCTGGGCCCCTTCTTCAGGGAGGACAGGCCGCAACCCGCCGACGCCGCAGACATCTCCGCAGGCCTGCCCGGCACCCCGCTGTTCTTCGAGGGACGGGTCGTGAACCGCGAGGGAACGCCGGTGTCCGCCGCCGCGGTGGACGTCTGGCACAGCGACTCCGACGGCCACTACGACGTCGATGTGCCCGGCCAGGTCGACACGGCCATGCGCGCGCTGTTCCGCACCGACGAGACGGGACACTTCAGCTTCCGTTCCATCCGGCCGTCCAGTTACCCGATACCCGCTGACGGCCCGGTCGGCGAACTCCTGAACGCGACCAGCAGGTCGCCCATGCGTCCCGCCCACGTGCACCTGCTGATCGAGGCTCCCGGATTCCAGCGCGTGACCAGCATGCTGTTCCCGTCGGACGACCCGTACCTGGACACCGATCCGGTCTTCGGGGTCAAGGAGTCGCTGCTCGAGTCCTACGACACGTACGCGGCCGACGCCGGACCCTGCCGCGGGCTGACCGACGTGCCCTACACCCTGCTGCGCCACACCTTCGTCCTCGAACCCCTCCCCGCCGCCTGAGGACCAAGCGGCTCGCGGTGCCGCCACCTGCCACCCGCCACCCGCCGACGTCCGACGTCTGGCAGACCGGCCGCGCCGACGAGACGGCAGACCGTGGCCCGGCCCCCCTCGGTACCGCCCCGGCCCGCAACTCCGCCTGGAAATCGGCGAGGCGCGATCCACCCCTCACGTGCGCGACGACCTCGCGCACGTCACAGGGCAACCGCCCCCGCTCCTGCCCCGCTCTCCCGGCATACCCGCCAACCCGCCTGGTGGGGCGATGAGTTCACCCACTGACCTGTGCAGCAGGCCGACGCTCTTCCCGACGTTCACGGAGGTCCTACGATGTCCGAAACCCTTGACATGACGGTCGAATTCCGAGCCACGATGAGCCGGCTCGCCACGGGTGTCAGTGTGATCACCACGTACTCAGGA
This sequence comes from Streptomyces sp. NPDC005195, assembly GCF_040608315.1. NCBI lineage: Bacteria > Bacillati > Actinomycetota > Actinomycetes > Kitasatosporales > Streptomycetaceae > Streptomyces > Streptomyces sp. NPDC005195. Next base: position 1,049 of record NZ_JBEXHZ010000266.1, on the reverse strand, counting down.
GACGCACCCATCGGTATGACGGCGAGCGCCGTGTCCGCCCTCTCCCTGGACCCGCTCCAACTGCTCGTGTGCATCGGCAACCACCTGTACACGCGGACCGCGATCGCGGCGCACGGGCGCTTCGCCGTCAATGTGCTCGGCGAGGACAGCGAGCACCTGGCACGGAACTTCGCCGCTTCCAAGGCGGACAAGTTCGCGGGCGTCGAGACCGTCGACGACTACGGCGTGCCGGTGCTGAAGGACGCCATCGCGGCCGTCGTGTGCGACGTCGCCGAGGCGCTCCCCGGCGGAGACCACACCATCTTCGTGGGTGGCGTCCGCCATTGGGCACACAAGGCGGACTGCCGGCCGCTGCTCCACTTCGCGGGCGGCTTCGGCACGCTCGGGGCCGCGCACTAGGCGTGTGGTGAAAGTCCCGCCTGTCTCCTGCGGACGACGGGACTTTCGCCACCCGCCCCAGTGCCGCGGCACTGGTCCTGGAGGCAGCGATGCGAAGCGGGCCGCTGCCGGGCCCCTGACCGGCCCGCCGGGACCACCGCCCCCGATGTCCGGCTCCCGCGAGGCGAGCCACGGCCGTCGGGGGCTCCGCCCGTCCCGACGACTCCACGGAGAGTGCCATGACCAGATCCGTCGCGACATTCAAGCTGCATCCCCCGGCCCAGCCCCCGCATCTGCTGACACGCCCGCGCCTGCTGCGCCGGCTCGACGCGGCGACCGAGCCCGTCGTGGTGCTCTCCGCACCGGCCGGCGCCGGGAAGACGGTGCTCCTGACCGAATGGGCGCAAGGCCTGGCGGCCCGTGGAGAGTGCGCCTGGCTCAGCCTGGACGCGTACGACAACGCCCCGGACCGGCTGTGGTCCTGCATTCTCCGAGCGGTGCGCCAGGCACGACCGAACCTCCCCGGCCGTCTCGACGGCCACGGGTGGACCGTCGACGCATGGATCGAGGAGATCCTGCCGGGCCTGGTGACCGGCCTGGGCGGGGAGGGACCGCTCACGCTCATCCTCGACGGGCTGGAATCCATCACGGACGCCGACGCGGTACGCAGC
>NZ_JBEXHZ010000265.1:0-2040 GCF_040608315.1 Streptomyces sp. NPDC005195 | reverse complement strand
GTGAACCGCACCGTCGAGGCCGAGGAGTTGGCCATCCTGAAGTAGACAGCCGTCTTCCCGGTCCCGGGCTCGGTGGCGTAACGGGTGCTCACCTCGGCCGACTTGCCCGCCTGCGACGCGTCGCCCCTGAACCGGCGCAGGAAGCGGTTGGGCCCGGTCATGGCGAGGTCGTACTTCCCGTCGCCGTACCCCGAGCCGATGTTGAAGTAGTCGGAGGCCGTACCGCCCGCGTCGACCGTGTACTGCCAGGGCGTGGTGTCACGGTAGGCGTTCGGGTGGATCGAGAAGTGCGCGGCGCTCCTGGCCGGGGTGCCCTGGTTGGCCATGGCGAACCAGGCGAGGATCTTGCCGCTCGAACCGAACTCCAGGTGGTCCAGGTACCCGTTCGGCTGGTAGGGCAGGGCGCGGGCGGGGCGGGTGCCGGGCTCCTGCACGGGCAGGGCGTTGGTGGTGGGGACCGGGTTGGGCAGGGGACCGCAGGTGGCGATGCCGATGACACTCGTGGCGGGCATCGCGACGGCGCCGTACACCGGGTGGGCGAAGTCGAAGACGCCGGTCAGGTCGCCGCTGACCTTGCGGCGCCAGGCGCTGATGTTCGGGCAGGCGGCGGGCTTGCCCAGCGAGGTCGTCCAGGTCTCCAGGAAGCGCAGCACGGACGTGTGGTCGAAGACCTCCGACGACACCCATCCGCCGCGCGTCCAGGGCGAGACGACCACCATCGGGACGCGGAATCCGAGACCGTACGGAGTGCCCCCGAGGAACTCCCCCGCCGTGTTCGCGGGCGGGACCGGCGGCGGCACGTGGTCGAAGAAGCCGTCGTTCTCGTCGTAGTTGAGGAACAGGACGGTGGAGTCGAAGACGTCGGGGTCGGCGGCGAGGGCCTTGTACACCAGGTCGACGAAGTGGGCGCCGTCCCCGGGCGGGGCGTACGGGTGCTCGGAGAAGGCCTGGTTGGCGACCACCCAGGACACCTGGGGCAGGGTGCCCGCGACGACGTCCGCCCTGATGGCGGCGGCGATGTCGTCGGGGGTGGAGCCGGTGGCCTTCGGTACGGAGGCCATGCCCCGGTCGTACAGCGGGTCGCCGGACTTGGCCGCGGCGAACTTCTTGAAGTAGGCGCAGGCGTTGTCGCCGTAGTTGTCCTGCGCGTTCTGGTAGACCTTCCAGGTCACTCCGGCCGTCTGGAGCGCCTCCGCGTAGTTCTGCCAGGTCAGACCCGACTCGTCGCCGCCGTCGTAGCTGGATCCGTCGACCTTGCCGGACCAGAGGTAGGTGCGGTTGGGCCCGGTGGCGCTGAGCGTGGAGCAGAAGTAGGCGTCGCAGATCGTGTAGGCGTCGGCGAGCGCGTAGTGGAAGGGGATGTCGGAGCGGTCCAGGTAGCCGAGCGAACGGATGTTGCCGACTCCCGAGACCCAGTTGTCGAGGCGTCCCTTGTTCCAGGCGGAGTGCTGCGAGGACCAGGAGTGCGGGAGGTCGCCGTTGCACTGCGCGAGGGTCTCACCGTCCTTACCGCCCGCGGCGGGTGTGGAGCTCAGTTTCCACGGGTACTGCCGGCCGCCCCCGTTGGGCTGGTTGAAGACGGGATACCCACCGGACAGCGTGATGCCGCTGCGGTCTCCGAATCCGCGGACGCCCTTGAGGCGGCCGAAGTAGTGGTCGAAACTGCGGTTCTCCTGCATGAGGATGACGACGTGCCGTACGTCCGTGATCGTGCCGCTCGCCGTGGCCGCGGCCGCCGCCGGGCGTGAGCCGAGGCCCAGCGCGGTACCGGCCGCCACTGATGCCCCGAGCCCCACGAAACCTCTTCGGCTGATCGGTGTCATTCGCCCGCCCTCGTCACTGGCGTGCCCCTGCGGCACACCGCGCGCCAGCGTGCCCGCGGTGATCGCCGAGATCCATACCCGCGTGGTGAGTTGCGGGTGAACAGCGGCCGAACCGTGACGGTCGGCGTCGGTCGCCGGCGGGCGGGTCACGGACGCCGGGGGCCCGGACGGACAGCGGGTGGTGGTCGCCTCACGCCTCCGGGCGGGTCCGGGGGTC
>NZ_JBEXHZ010000264.1:0-2069 GCF_040608315.1 Streptomyces sp. NPDC005195 | reverse complement strand
AAGGAATGTAGGACCCCCCGGGCGGGGGCGATGGATGGGACGCCCCGTAGCCCTTGCCCCCGGAATGACGGCCCCCGCGCCCGGGAGGCTGAACGGCAGGTGCGCGGGGTCCGCGCACCTGCCCGTACCGCCAGAACGTCGTGCTCAGACCCTGCGCCAGCGGGCCATGGCGAAGGAGAACAGGCCGAAGAGGACGAGCCCGGCCGCGACGCACACCAGCAGCCACGGTCCCGCCGGGGTGTCGGCGAACGACCGGAGCGTGTTGTCCATCCCCTTGGCCTTGTCGGGGTCGAACTCGACCGCCGCGCGGATGGCGAAGCCCCCCGCCACGGCGAACACCAGCCCGCGCGCCGCGCCGCCGCCCACTCCGGTGACGTCCACCAGCTTGCGGGTCCGCGCCGACATCTCGCCGAGCTTCATCTTCTTGTGGAACTTGCGCAGCACGGCCCGGGTGCCGATCCACAGACCCGCCGCCACGATGCCTGCTCCGGCCGCGCCCACGATCCACTGTCCCGCGGGCAGGTCCAGGACCTTCGCCGTCACGTCCTGGGACTGCCGGTCGCTGGACCCGCTGCCACTGCCGCGCGAGCCCGCCGCGAACGACAGTACGGAGTAGGCGGTGAAGGAGTAGAAGACGCACCGGCCGGCCGACAGCAGCCGCTTCTTGGCCTTGCCTCCGTCCTGCCCCGCGGAACCGAAGACCGCCTCGGACAGGCGCCACAGCGCCATGCCCACCAGCCCGAGGCCCAGTGCCCACAGCATCACGGCGCCGAAGGGCTTCTGCGCGATCTCCGAGAGCGCGCCGCCGCGGTCAGCCTGCTTGCCGCTGCCGCCGAAGGCGATCTGCAGCGCCAGTACACCGACCAGCAGATAGATCACGCCTCGCGCGGTCAGACCGGCCCTGGCGGCGTACTCCGTCGCCGGCCCCCGCGCCGCGCGCCGGGCCTCGGTCCGTCCGGTCCCTGTCGTCGTACTCGCGTTCATGTAGACCTCCCGGAGTCCGGTTGCCCCCGCTCCGGGATGCCACACGCGGCCGATTGCGTGGTGGAGGCCGAAAGGCCGGCGCCGCGGTGCCTGACGGAGCCGCGCCGGCCCCGCCCGTGCCCGGTCGGCGCCAGTCTGTCAGCGTTCGTCCGTCAGCGCCGATCCACAGTGCCCGTCAGCGCCCGACGGTGTTCGTCAGCGTTCCTCAGCCTTCATCAGCTTTCAACGGCGTTCGTTGGTGTTCGTTGGTGTTCGTCGGCTCTCGTCCTCGGACGGGTCGAGCAGGACCATCAGGGCGCGGGCCGCCGGGCTGGTGGCATCCGGCGGCGGAAGCATGGCGACGGTCTCGTACGGTGCGTCGCCCGCCCCCTTCAACGGCAGCGAGGTGAGGCCGCCCGCCTCGCGCTTGAGACCGAAGTGCCGTGGCACCACGGCGATGCCGAGGCCCTCGTCGACCAGCTCCAGCAGACTGTGCACGTCGCTGACCTCGAGGGTCACGGTCCGCCGGACGCCCGCCGCGGCGAAGACCGCGTCCGTGATGCGGCGCGGCCCCCAGTCGGGGTGGAAGTCGACGAAGGCCTCGCCGCCCAGTTCCTCCGGCGTGAGCACGGCGGAGGTCGCGAGGTGGTGCGTCGGATGGCAGAGCACCGTCATCGGCTCGCTCGTCAGCGGGACGGAGCGCAGCTGGTCGCTGTCCGGCTGTGTCTTCACCGCGAAGGCCAGGTCGAGCCGTCCGGCCGCGACCTCCTCGGCGAGCGCGCCGGAGCCCGCCTGCCGCAACCGGATCTCGACGTCGGGATGGCGCCGCCGGAACGCGGTGAGGAGCTTGGCCACGTGCACCCCGGCGATGCACTGCTCGGTGCCGAGCGAGAGCGTCCCGCGCAACAGGCCCTGTACGGCGGCCACGGCGTCGTGGGCCGCGCGGACCTGGGTCAGCACCCGCTCCGCCTCGCCGAGCAGGGCGCGGCCGGCCTCCGTGAGTGTGACCCGCCGGGTGGTGCGTACGAACAACGGGGCCTGGAGCTCCCGCTCCAGGGCGCGGATCGAGGACGACAGACCCGACTGCGACACCATCAGACGCTCGG
>NZ_JBEXHZ010000263.1:0-2075 GCF_040608315.1 Streptomyces sp. NPDC005195 | reverse complement strand
CGGCGCGGCGCCGACGCCCCCGGCGCGGCCGCACTCCACGACGAACTCACCGCACTCGGCGCCGACATCACCCTCGCCGCCTGCGACGTCGCCGACCGGGACGCCCTGGCCGGCCTGCTCCGCTCGATCCCCGCCGACCGCCCCCTGGACGCCGTCTTCCACGCCGCCGGCTCCCTCGACGACACCGTCGTCGACTCCCTGACACCCGACCGCATGGACCCCGTCCTGCGCGGCAAGGCCGCCGCCGCCCTGCACCTCCACGAACTCACCAAGGACCTGGACCTGTCGGCCTTCGTCCTGTTCTCCTCCTCCGCCGGCGTCCTCGGCGGCGCGGGCCTGGGCAACTACGCCCCCGGCAACGCCTACCTCGACGCCCTCGCCCAGCACCGCCGCTCCCAGGGCCTGCCCGCCACCGCCGTCGCCTGGGGCCTGTGGGCCGACGGCGGCATGGTCGGCGACGCCGCCGGCGAGCGCATGCGCCGCTACGGCGTCCACCCCATGGACACCAAGTCCGCCTGCGACGCACTGGGCCGGGCCCTGGACGCCGACGACACCGCCGTCGTCGTCACCGACCTGCGCTGGGACACCTACGCGCTCGCCTTCACCGGACCGCGCCCCAGCCACCTCCTCGACGACCTGCCCGCCGCCCGCCGCGCCCTGGACGCCGCCCGCACCCAGCAGACCGAGAACCCCGCCGCGGACGCCTCCTCCCTCCAGGCCCACCTGGCCCGACTGCCCGCCTACGACCGGGCCGGCGCCGTCCTCGACGTCGTCCGCTCCTACGTCGCAGGCGTCCTCGGCTACCCGTCAGCGGAGGCCGTCGAACCCGGCCGCCCCTTCACCGACCTGGGCATCGACTCCCTCAGCGCCGTCGAACTGCGCAACGGCATGAACCGCATCACCGGCCTGCGCCTGCCGGCCACCCTCGTCTTCGACCACCCCAACTGCGACGCCCTCGCCGGCCACCTCCTGACCGAGCTGGCCGGGACACAACAGCCCGACACCCCGGCCCCCGCCCCTGCCGCGCCCCCGCGGGACGACGAGCCGATCGCGGTCGTCGCCATGGGCTGCCGCTTCCCGGGCGACGTCAGCACCCCCGAGCAGCTGTGGAGCATGCTGCTCGGCGGCGAGGAGGGGCTCGTGCCCTTCCCCGAGGACCGGGGCTGGGACCTCGACGCGCTGTACGATCCCGAACCCGGAAAGCCCGGCAGCGTCTACACCCGCACCGGCGGCTTCCTGAACGACGCCAGCGGCTTCGACCCGGCGTTCTTCAACATCTCCCCGCGCGAGGCCGTCGCCATGGACCCCCAGCAGCGGCTGCTGCTGGAGATGACATGGGAGACGTTCGAGCGGGCCGGCATCGACCCCAGGACCCTCAAGGGCAGCCGCACCGGCGTCTTCGCCGGCACCAACGGCCAGGACTACACCGGCATGCTGGCCGCCTCCCGGGAGGACTTCGAGGGCTACATGCTGACCGGCAACGCCGCCAGCGTCGTCTCCGGCCGCCTCTCCTACACCTTCGGCCTGGAGGGCCCGGCGGTCACCGTCGACACCGCCTGCTCGGCGTCCCTGGTCGCCCTGCACCTCGCCGTGCGCTCCCTGCGCTCCGGCGAGTGCGACCTCGCCCTCGCGGGCGGCGTCACCGTGATGGCCTCACCCGGCCTGTTCGTCGACTTCAGCAGGCAGCGCGGCCTGTCGCAGGACGGCCGCTGCAAGGCGTTCGCGGACGCCGCCGACGGCACCGGCTTCTCCGAGGGCGGCGGCATGCTCCTGGTGGAACGCCTGTCCGACGCCCGCCGCAACAACCACCCCGTCCTCGCCGTCGTCCGCGGCTCCGCCGTCAACCAGGACGGCGCCTCCAACGGCCTCAGCGCCCCCAACGGCCCCGCCCAGCAACGGGTCATCCGCGCGGCGCTCGCCGACGCGGGGGTCACGGCCACGGAGGTCGACGCCGTCGAGGCGCACGGCACCGGCACCACCCTCGGCGACCCCATCGAGGCCCAGGCCGTCCTCGCCACCTACGGCCAGGACCGTGAGCCCGGACAGCCGCTGTGGCTCGGCTCGGTGAAGTCCAA
>NZ_JBEXHZ010000262.1:0-2089 GCF_040608315.1 Streptomyces sp. NPDC005195 | reverse complement strand
CCCAGCCACAACGGCCGGCCCGCGTCCCGGTCCTGCCCGTACGTCGCCAGCAGCGCCTGCGCCTCGATCGGGTCACCCAGCTTCGTGCCCGTGCCATGCGCCTCGACCGCGTCGACGTCGACGGCCGACAGGCCGGCGTTGGCCAGGGCGGCGCGGATGACGCGCTGCTGGGACAGGCCGTTGGGGGCGGTCAGGCCGTTGGACGCGCCGTCCTGGTTGATCGCCGAACCCCGGACGACGGCGAGGACCTGGTGTCCGTTGCGGCGGGCGTCCGAGAGCCGCTCCAGCAGCACCATGCCGACGCCTTCGGCCATGCCCATGCCGTCGGCTTCGGCGGAGAAGGGCTTGCAGCGGCCGTCCACGGCGAGCCCGCGCTGCCGGCTGAAGCCGACGAGGCCGATGGGCTCGCCCATGACGGCGGCGCCGCCGGTGAGCGCGAGGGAGCACTCTCCGGAGCGCAGCGCCTGCAGGGCGAGGTGCAGGGCGACCAGGGCGGAGGAGCAGCCGGTGTCCATGGTGACGGCCGGGCCCTCCAGGCCGAGGGTGTAGGAGATGCGGCCGGAGGCGATGCTGGTGACGGTCCCGGTGATCAGGTGGCCCTCGAGGCCTTCCGGCACCTCGGAGCGTGACCCGTATCCCTGGTGGGAGGCGCCGACGAAGACGCCGGTGGGACTGCCGTGCAGGCTGTCGGGGGCGATGCCGGCCCGCTCCAGTGCCTCCCAGGCGGTCTCCAGCAGGAGGCGCTGCTGCGGGTCCATGGCGGTCGCCTCGCGGGGCGAGATCCCGAAGAACGCGGCGTCGAACTCGGCGGCGTCGTGCAGGAATCCGCCCTCGCGGGCGTAGGTCGTACCGGCCCGGTCCGGATCGGGGTCGTAGAGGTTCTCGACGTCCCATCCGCGGTCGGTGGGCAGGGTGGACACCGCGTCGGTCTCGTCCAGGACGAGGCTCCACAGTTCGTCGGGCGAGGTGACGCCGCCGGGGAAGCGGCAGCTCATGGAGACGATGGCGATGGGCTCGTCGTCGCGGGCGGTCGCCGCGGGGGTGGCGGTGGCCGGCGGAGCGGCGGCCTGGGTGTCGGGGACGAGGCTCGTGCGCAGGAAGCGGACGAGGTCGCGGACGTTGGGGTGGTCGAAGACGATCGTCGCCGGAAGGCCGAGGCCGGTGGCGGAGTTGAGGCGGTTGCGCAGTTCGACGGCGGTGAGGGAGTCGAAGCCCATCTCGCGGAAGGCGCGGGTGACGGCGACCTCGGTGCTGTCCGCGTGGCCGAGGACTCCGGCCACCTCGGTGCGGACCAGGTCGAACAGCACCCGGTCCCGCTCGGCGGCGGACATCTGGGCCAGTTCCGCGCGGAGGGTGTCGGCGCGGCTGACCGCGCTCGCGACGACGGCCTCGTCCGCCTTCATCGCCTCGGTTACCTCCGGCACTTCGTGCAGGAGCGGTCGCGGGTGCGCGGCGGTGAAGACCGGGACGAACCGTTCCCAGTCGATGTCGGCGACGGCGAGGAAGGTGTCGTCGTGGTCGAGTGCCTGTTGCAGTCCGCCGACGGCCAGTTGGGCGTCCATGAAGGGGATGCCGCGCCAACGCAGCTGCTCCCGGACGATGTTGACGGCCATGCCGCCGCCTTCGGGGCTCCAGATGCCCCATGCGAGGGACGTACCGGTCAGGCCGCGGGCGCGGCGGTGGTCCGCGAGCGCGTCGACGTAGGCGTTGCCGGCGGAGTAGGCGCCGTGGTCGCCGCTGCCCCAGGTGCCCGCGACGGAGGAGTACAGCACGAACGCGTCGAGGCGGTCGTGGTCGAAGACGGCGTCGAGGTTGGCCGCTCCGAGGACCTTGGCGCGCAGGCCTTCGGCGAAGAAGTCGAGGTCCGTCTCGGCGAGGGGTGCCAGCATGCCGACGCCCGCGGTGTGGATGACGGTGCGGATGGCGGGGCCTTCGGCCTCGACCTGTTCCACGAGCCGGGTCAGGGCCTCGCGGTCGGCGACGTCGCAGGCGGCGATGGTCACGCGGCAGCCGAGGGCGGTGAGTTCGTCACACAGGACCCTGGCGCCGGGGGCTTCGAGGCCTTCGCGGCTGGTGAGTAACAGGTGTT
>NZ_JBEXHZ010000261.1:0-2136 GCF_040608315.1 Streptomyces sp. NPDC005195 | reverse complement strand
AGCCCCGTCGCCAGTTCGGCGACCGAGGCGGCGACGGCGGCGCTGTGCGAGACGAGCACGATGCCGACGAGCCGGCCCGCGTTGTCGTCGGAGTCACTCACCGGACGCCTCCACGAGTGCGCCGATCAGCAGGGATGACGAGGTGGCGCCCGGATCCTGGTGCCCGATGCTCCGCTCGCCCAGATAACTCGCCCTGCCCTTGCGGGCCTGCAACGGGATCGTGGCCGCGGCGCCCTCCGCCGCGGCGGTGGCCGCGGCGGCGAAGGAGTCGGAGAGCGCGTCCACCGCGGGCACCAGCGCGTCGATCATCGTCTTGTCGCCGGGGGCGGCCCCGCCCAGCGCCATGACCGCGTCGACGCCCGCCCGAAGCGCGTCGGTGAACTGTTCCCCGGAGACCTCGGCGGCATCCCCGAGTGCCTTTCCGGTACGGCGCAGCAGGGTGCCGTACAAGGGCCCCGACGCGCCGCCGACCGTGGAGATCAGCTGGCGTCCGGCGAGTGTGAGAACGGCGCCGGGGGTGTCCGGGGCATCCTTCTCCAGCACGTTCACGACGGCGGTGAACCCGCGCTGCAGATTGCTGCCGTGGTCGGCGTCGCCGATCGGCGAGTCCAGCTCCGTGAGCCGCTGCGCCTCACGGTCCACCGAGGCGGCGGTCGCCGTCATCCAGCGGCGGAAGAAATCGGCGTCGAGCACAGAATCTCCTTGCGTGATACCAACGTTGGGTCGATGAGATGAGTCCTGGTCCTGCCGCGATCGTGGCTGTGGCTGTGGCTGTGGCTGTGGCTGTGGCTGTGGCTGTGGCTGTGGCCTGCCGGGCGGCGGGCCGGCTCACACGCCCCAGCGGAGGCCCGCTGTCTTCACCGGCGCGTCCCACAGACGCAGCAGTTCCTCGTCCACCTGGCACAGCGTCACCGAGGCACCGGCCATGTCCAGCGAGGTGACGTAGTTCCCGACCAGCGTGCGCGCGACGGGGATCCCGCGCTCGCCGAGCACGCGCTGCACCTCCGCGCTGAACCCGTACAGCTCCAGGAGCGGGGTCGCGCCCATGCCGTTGACCAGGACGAGGACGGGATCGCGCGGGTTCAGGTCCTCCAGGATCGCGTGCACCGAGAAGTCGGCGATCTCGCGCGAGGTCATCATCGCGCGCCGCTCCCGGCCGGGCTCGCCGTGGATACCGACACCCAGCTCGAGTTCCCCGGGCGGCAGGTCGAAGGTGGGGCTGCCCTTGGCCGGAGTGGTGCAGGCGGCGAGCGCGACACCGAAACTCCGGGAGTTCTCGTTGACCTGACGGGCCAGCGACTCCACCCGCTCCAGCGGGGCACCCTCCTCGGCCGCGGCGCCCGCGATCTTCTCCACGAACAGCGTCGCGCCCGTGCCGCGCCGGCCGGCCGTGTAAAGACTGTCGGTGACGGCGACGTCGTCGTTGACCAGCACCTTGGCGATCCGGATGCCCTCGTCCTCGGCGAGTTCGGCCGCCATGTCGAAGTTCAGCACGTCGCCGGTGTAGTTCTTCACGATGAACAGCACACCCGCGCCGCTGTTCACGGCGGCGGCGGCCCGCACCATCTGGTCCGGCACCGGAGAGGTGAAGACCTCGCCCGGACAGGCCGCCGACAGCATCCCGGGACCGACGAAACCGCCGTGCAGGGGCTCGTGGCCCGATCCGCCGCCGGAGACGAGGGCCACCTTGCCGGCCACCGGGGCGTCACGCCGTACGATCACGCGGTTCTCGACATCCACCGTGAGGTCCGGGTGTGCGGCCGCCATACCCCGCAGCGCGTCCGCGACCACCGTCTCCGCCACGTTGATCAGCATCTTCATGGGTACCTCCTGGTGAGCGTAAGAGTGGAGCCCGTGACCTGCGTTGTCGCCCGTTCGTTGGGTGCGGTGGGTGTTCGGTTCCGCCGGTCGTCGGTGCTGAGGGCTCGTCACTGCGAAGTATCGGTCTTGGAAGGGCGATGGTCACGTGTACCGACACGCTCGGGTCGGTTCGGGTCGTTTACCAGCCGGTTCGGACGGTCCGCGGCCGCTTTCGCCGTCCGGGACACGGGCTTCCGAAGGGCACGCCGCCGCGGCGCGGCGCGGCGGGGCCGCGGTCCCCGCGGCGGCGGACGCCGCCGTTGTGTCGTGGGCCCC
>NZ_JBEXHZ010000260.1:0-2145 GCF_040608315.1 Streptomyces sp. NPDC005195 | reverse complement strand
CCCGGACGTCCCGGCGGCACCTCGCGCGGCCGGGATCCGGGGCCCACGGGCCGGAGCGGAAGCGAACCGGACGGAGCGCTCGAAGGTGGTTAGATCGGGCCGGGCGACGCCGACCGGGACCGTGAGCGCGGCCCCGCGCGACAGAGGGAGACACGATGAGCAAGGTCACGAGGACGGGCACGCAGCCGCCTGCGCCGCACGGTGCCGACAGCCACGACCTGATCCGCGTGCTCGGCGCGCGCGTGAACAACCTCAAGGACGTCCATGTCGAGATCCCGAAGCGGCGCCTGACGGTGTTCACCGGGGTCTCCGGCTCGGGCAAGAGCTCCCTGGTGTTCGGAACGATCGCCGCCGAGTCGCAGCGGCTGATCAACGAGACCTACAGCTCCTTCGTACAGGGCTTCATGCCGACGCTGGCGCGCCCCGAGGTCGACGTACTCGAAGGCCTGACCACCGCGATCATCGTGGACCAGCAGCGCATGGGTGCCGACCCGCGCTCCACGGTCGGCACCGCCACCGACGCCAACGCGATGCTGCGCATCCTCTTCAGCCGGCTCGGGCAGCCGCACATCGGCTCGCCGGGCGCGTTCGCCTTCAACGTGCCCTCCGTCCGGGCGAGCGGTGCGATCACCGTCGAGCGAGGTGCCAAGAAGACGGTCAAGGCGACGTTCAACCGGCTCGGCGGCATGTGCCCGCGCTGCGAGGGCCGGGGCACGGTCACCGACATCGACCTGTCCCAGCTGTACGACGACAGCAAGTCGCTCGACGAGGGCGCCCTCACGATTCCCGGCTACAGCATGGACGGCTGGTACGGCCGCATCTTCAAGGGCTGCGGCTTCTTCGACCCGGACAAGCCGATCCGCAAGTACACCAAGAAGGAACTCCACGACCTCCTGCACAAGGAACCGACCAAGATCAAGGTCGACGGGATCAACCTGACGTACGAGGGACTGATCCCGAAGATCCAGAAGTCGATGCTCTCCAAGGACGTCGACGCCCTCCAGCCGCACGTCCGCGCGTTCGTGGAGCGCGCGATGACGTTCACCGTCTGCCCCGAGTGCGACGGCACCCGGCTCAGCGAAGCGGCCCGCTCCTCGAAGATCGCCGGGATCAGCATCGCCGACGCCTGCACGATGCAGATCAGCGACCTGGCCGAGTGGGTACGAGGTCTGGACGAACCGTCCGTCGCGCCGCTGCTGGCGGCACTGGGGCACACCCTCGACTCGTTCGCCGAGATCGGCCTCGGCTATCTCTCGCTCGACCGGCCCTCGGGCACCCTGTCGGGCGGCGAGGCACAGCGCGTCAAGATGATCCGCCACCTCGGCTCCTCACTCACCGACGTCACGTACGTCTTCGACGAGCCGACCACAGGCCTGCATCCGCATGACATCCAGCGCATGAACGGCCTGCTGCTGCGCCTGCGGGACAAGGGCAACACCGTGCTCGTCGTCGAGCACAAGCCGGAGGTGATCGCGATCGCCGACCACGTCGTCGACCTCGGCCCCGGCGCCGGTACGGCGGGCGGCACCCTCTGCTTCGAGGGCACCGTCGAGGGCCTGCGGTCGGGCGGCACCATCACCGGCCGCCATTTCGACGACCGGGCCTCGGTCAAGGAGACGGTGCGCAAGCCCACCGGGACGCTGGAGATCCGCGGCGCGACGACGCACAACCTGCGGGACGTCGACGTCGACATCCCGCTCGGGGTGCTCACCGTCGTCACGGGCGTCGCGGGTTCCGGCAAGAGCTCGCTCGTCCACGGGTCGATCCCCGCCGGCGAGGGTGTGGTGTCGGTCGACCAGAGCGCGATCCGCGGCTCGCGACGCAGCAACCCGGCGACGTACACCGGACTGCTCGACCCGATCCGCAAGGCGTTCGCCAAGGCCAACGGCGTGAAACCGGCCCTGTTCAGCGCCAACTCCGAGGGCGCCTGCCCCCACTGCAACGGGGCCGGCGTCATCTACACCGACCTGGCGATGATGGCCGGTGTCACCTCCACCTGCGAGGAGTGCGAGGGCAGGCGGTTCGACACGTCGGTGCTGGAGTACCACCTCGGTGGCCGCGACATCAGCGAGGTCCTCGCGATGTCGGTGACCGAGGCCCAGGAGTTCTTCGGCTCCGGCGAGGCGAGCACACCGGCCGCGCACC
>NZ_JBEXHZ010000259.1:0-2147 GCF_040608315.1 Streptomyces sp. NPDC005195 | reverse complement strand
GAGTTCGAACGGATCATCCAGGAAGCGCGAGCGCGGGCCGATCAGCAAGGCCGGGCCGCATAACCAACGTCTCTACGCAACCAGGGGATTGACAATCCTTCCAAAAGATCGAGCCTCGATCAAACCCGGAACGGTTCACCCTCTTCCGCGCGGTGGGGCTTCTCGTGCAGGGCCTGCATGCTCACGCGGGTTGCTGGGTGCTGAAGGAAAAGGGAGCTGTTCAGGCTGCGGGGCAACTCCCTCCTTCGACGTCGAGATCCGCAAGGTCATCTGCAGCACGAGCGCGATCGAGAGCGTCAACGCACCCATCCGCCGAGCTGTTCGCGCCCGCGGGCACTTCCCCAACGAGGCGACTCTGCTGGCGAATTTGCCTATGTGGTCGTGGCCTGGGGTGCAAGCGCGGCGATGTGTGAGATGCGAGTCTGGCCGAGTGGGGTGCCGCTGGTCCAGGCATCGAGGCGGGTGAGGTTGATCGCGGTTGCGGTCAGGATGTGCTGGACGGCAGTTTTCGCCTGGCCGCGGTATCGGCTGCGCCGAAGGCCGAAGGCGCGGATGCCCTGGGAGATGGTGCCTTCGACGCCGGCGCGGTGGCCGTAGCGGCGGTGCCATTGCTCGGTGGCCTGCTCGGCATAAGCCGTTGCAGGAGTTCGTGCTGGTCACGGGGTCGGAGGGTGACAGTGCGGGCGGCGGTCTTGGCGTGGGTGCAGCGGGAGCGCACCGGACAGGGTGTGCAGTTGGTCAGGCTGAAAGTGAACTGCACTCGGGGATTGCCGTGCCGGTCCAGGCCGGTTCCGGACCAGGTATTGGGGTGACCCTGCGGACACGTGGCGGTCAGGCTGTCCCAGTCGACAGTGAAGGCACCAATGTCGAAGGCGTCCTCGGTGCGGCTCTGCCACTGGTTGCCCCGGTTGACCGGGCCGATCAGTTCCACTCCCTGGGCGCGGGCCTTGAGGACCTTCTCGGCGGTGATGTAGGCGCTGTCGGCGTAGTGCTCGCCGGGCAGCAGGCCGCGCTGGTCGAGTACCTCGTGGACGCGGTCGGTGGTGTCGACGTCGGCCGCGGTGGCCGGCCCGGTGGCCACGTAGGTGATCAGGTGCGGGAGATGGTCACTGCTGGCCTCGCTGATCTGGACGGTGTATCCGGTCCAGCCCATCGAGCGCTTCACGCGAAAGCGGGCGTCCAGGTCGTACGGCGAGAGGATCGCGGCCGCCCCCAGCGGGCGGCCGAGGCCCTTGTGCTCGCGCCGGTGGATGCTGTCCTGATCTCGGTAGAACTGCTGAATCCAGATCCGCCGAAGGGCCTCCACGGTGGGCAGCTGCCGCAGCAGGCTCGGGGCGCCGGAGGCGAAGATCTCCCCCAGCAACCGGTATCCGTCCGCGGCGAACTGCAGGTTCACCGTGAGACGTTCGGACTCCTCCCGCGGCAAGCGGTAGGCGTCCACCCGGGGGCCGTAGCGGGTGAACCACTCCGCCGGCGCCCACCCGGTCAGCCACGACGGTGCGGTGACCGCGACCGCTTCGAGTGCCGCGCGGACCGTCTCGCCGGCCAGCTCGAGTCGCTGCAGCGTCCGGACGGCGGCCAGCACGTGAGTGGAATCGGTCCGCTGACGACCTCCGGCGGCCACCCATCCGGCATCCTTCAACTTCTCCAGAACGGCCTCGAACAACAGGCACTCCGCGTGACCATCCTCGGCGAGCCGGGAGCGGAACTCCGAGAGCACCGAGCTGTCGAACCCGGCATCGCGTAGTTCCAGGCCCAGGAGATACTTCCAGTCCAGCCGAGAACGGACTGCGTCGGCCGCCTGCCGGTCGGTCAGTCCCTCGGCGAACTGCATCACGCTGACCAGCGCCAACCTCCCCGGCGCGAGTGCGGGCCTGCCCCGGACAGCGAACAGGGAGGCGAAGGTCTCGTCCGCGAACAGTTCACCGAGAAGGTCCCGCAGACGCATGGCCATGCATCCACGAGGGAAAGCGGCTCTGGCCACCTCCACCGTGGTCGCCGGAATCCCGCTCGGACCAGAACGCGGCCACAGAGACAACAAGATCACCCCACTGAGGTCTTCTCGGCAACGTGATAGTTGCGGTGTGTGACGGGGTGCGGGTGCCCGCTCGCGGCCTAGTTCTGCGGTGCCAGGGTGCGCAGGACAC
>NZ_JBEXHZ010000258.1:0-2174 GCF_040608315.1 Streptomyces sp. NPDC005195 | reverse complement strand
CGGCCACGGAGACGGAGCGCAGGGCGTCGCGCCAGGCGGTCTCGGCGCCGGCCATGGCGCGGCTGACGGCGCAGGGGGCCGGGCAGGACTCCGGCGGGGCGGCCAGCGGGCCGCGCTGACGGATCTCGGTACAGACGAAGGCCGGGCCGGGACCGTCGACGGCCTCGACGACGTCGAGCACCGTGATCCGTGCCGGGGAGCGGGTGAGGACGTAGCCGCCCGCCTTGCCCTGGACCGACCGGACGAGGTCGGCGCGGGAGAGGGCCTGGAGCTGTTTGGCCAGGTAGCTGGGCGAGACGTCGTGCAGTTGTGCCAGCCGTGCCGCCGGTACCGGTTCCTCCACCGAGGTCAGCACGACACAGCAGTGCAGCGCCCACTCGACCCCACCAGACATCTTCACGGCCTCACTCTAATCCACCCCCCCCTTGACTCGGATATCAAGCATCCGAGTAATGTCTCGGACATCGAATGTCCGAGTAAGAGGCAGGGGGCGCGAGTGCGCGCACGCCTCTTTGGCTATATAGCGGACATAAGCCATCAAAGAAGGGCAAGGTGTGTCATGAAGATCGCGGTCATCGGCGGAACCGGACTCATCGGATCGCAGGTCGTACGGGACCTGAACGCGGCCGGGCACGAGGCGGTCCCGCACTCGCTGTCCACCGGGGTCGACATCCTCACCGGCAAGGGCCTGGACGCGGCACTGGAGGGCGCCGACGTGGTCGTCAACCTGACCAACTCCCCGACCTTCGACGACGCCTCCCTCGCGTTCTTCCGGACCTCGATGGACAACCTCCTGGCCGCGGCCGAACGGGCGGGCACCGGGCACTTCGTCATCCTGTCCATCGTCGGCGTCGACCAGATCCCCGAGCTCGACTACTACCGCGCCAAGACCCTCCAGGAAGACCTCCTCAAGGCCGGTCCCATCCCCTACTCCATCGTCCGCGCCACCCAGTTCATGGAGTTCATGGACGCCACCCTGTCCTGGACCGCCGACGACGACACCGTCCGCCTGCCCCGCACCCCCCTCCAGCCCGTCGCGGCGGCCGACGTCGCGGCCACCGTCGCCGAAGTGGCCGTCGGATCCCCCCTCGACGGCACCCTCGACCTCGGCGGACCCGACACCTACCCGCTGGACGAGATCGGCCGCATCACCCTCGCCGCCAAGGGCGACAAGCGCTCGGTCACCGTCGACGACACCGCCGGCATGTTCGCCGTCCCCCAGGGCGACGTCCTCACCACCAAGGAGGGCGCCCGCATCGCCCCCACCCGCTACACCGACTGGCTGAAGTAGCCCCCTCGGGCTCGGGCCCCTGTCGGGGCCTGCTCGCGCGGGCCGTCCCGAAGGCCCCCGTCCACGGGGAAAACGGCGCGCGCCGGCCGGCCCGCGGGCGGTACGGTCCCGAAATGCTCGACGAGGACGGCTACTTCGGAGAATCGATCGCGGCCGGCTACGACGACTCGGCGGCGGACATGTTCCGGCCCGGCGCGGTCGATCCGGCCGTCGACCTGCTGGCCGGCCTCGCCGGCGGCGGCCGGGCACTCGAGTTCGGCGTCGGCACCGGCCGGATCGCGCTGCCGCTGGCCCGCCGCGGGGTCCCGGTGCACGGGATCGACATGTCCCGGGCCATGGTCGCCCGGCTGCGCGCGAAGCCGGGCGGCGACGCCGTCGGGGTGACGATCGGCGACTTCGCGACGTCGAGGGTGCCGGGTACGTTCGCGGTGGCGTACCTCGTCTTCAACACGATCAACAACCTGACGACGCAGGACGCCCAGGTGGCCTGCTTCCGCAACGCGGCCGCCCATCTGGACCCCGGCGGCCGCTTCGTCGTCGAGGTGGGCGTGCCGGACCTTCGCCGGCTGCCGCCGGGACAGAACGCCGTGCCGTTCCACATCAGTTCGACACGCTGGGCGTTCGACACCTTCGACGTCGCCACCCAGGCGATGAGTTCGCACTACGTCACGATCGCCGACGGGCGCGCGGAGCACTGGTCCCTCCCCTTCCGGTACGTGTGGCCGGCCGAACTGGACCTCATGGCGCAACTCGCCGGGCTGCGGCTGCGCGACCGGTGGGAGGGATGGACACGGGCCCCGTTCACCGGCGAGAGCACCCGGCACGTCTCGCTCTGGGAGAAACCCGCCGG
This sequence comes from Streptomyces sp. NPDC005195, assembly GCF_040608315.1. NCBI lineage: Bacteria > Bacillati > Actinomycetota > Actinomycetes > Kitasatosporales > Streptomycetaceae > Streptomyces > Streptomyces sp. NPDC005195. The sequence continues at coordinate 33 of NZ_JBEXHZ010000258.1, read as the reverse complement.
CTGACCCCGGCCGGGCCCCGCCGCGGGCGGCGC
>NZ_JBEXHZ010000257.1:0-2179 GCF_040608315.1 Streptomyces sp. NPDC005195 | reverse complement strand
GCCGTCCGCGAGGCCCGGCCTCTCGGTGACGGACCGTGAACCGGGAAAGCGCCGACCCACGTACGGAGTGGACCAGATCCGCTCGGGCAGGAGCGCCGCCGGTTCACCCTCACTCGGTTCGGGCACCCTCGCCTCCGTCCGTGTACCGGGCCGGCTCCGAGGGGTCGTGGGCGCTGGAGACGTCCCCCATGCCGCCGTGCGGGCGGGCCGGTTCCCTCGGCCGGGCATGATGGCCGAGCCGCAGCGGCCTGTCCACCTCGGCGATCCACTGACGGTCGGTGGACGAAAACCGGCTCTACACATAAAGAAGAAATAAGCGCACAATAGGGGCAAGTAGCGCTTACCGCACATCGCACCAGAAGCGGTCAGGCCTGCCGAGATCGAAGGAGTCGACTCATGGCCAACGTCTCGCACCCCAGAAACGACATCACGACCCACCCGGACGCCTCCGAGATGCGGGACCGGTACGCCCGCGTGATGGGCGGCCGCGACGTGGCGCTCGTCGACGGACCCGTGTTCCTGCTCGGTCTGTACTGCGCCGTGTCCCCTTGGATCCTCCACTACGCGACGAGTCAGCCCGCCCTGATGACCCACAACCTCGTCATGGGTGTCGCGATCGCCGTGCTGGCACTCGGATTCACCGTCACGCCGGAGAGGATGTACGGCCTGAGCTGGGCCATCTGCGCGATGGGTGTGTGGATGATCATCTCGCCGTGGGTGGTCGGCACCAGCCCGGACACCGGCGTGGTGCTCAACAACATCATCATCGGCGCGCTGGCCGTGGTGCTGGGGGCGGTGTGCGCGTTCACCGCGACGAAGAGCACTTCCCGGGCGTAGGCCCAGCAGTCGCTCCCGGACACCGACGCGTTCGCGGAAAGAGAAGCGGGAAAGGAAGAAGTGGACGACAGCCGCAGGCCGGTCCGCCCGTGCGGGCCGGCCTCACCACGCGCCACCGTGAACCACCGGCGACCACCGCCCGGGTCGGGGTCAGAGTCGTCCCGTGCCGAGTGACCATCTCGGGGCACTTCCCGCGAGACGACAGGTGAGGAAGTACAGCGGGATCGGTGGTGTGTAGGGCGACTCGCCCTCGGGGCGGTGGATCAGACGCGGGCGGGCGGAGCGCGGGCGCCGCAGGGCCCGCGTCCAGGAGGGGTCGGCCAGCCGGGCGCCGATCGCATAACGCGTGGAGGACGGCCAGGTGACGCCTACCTGGGATCCGGACGGGACGATCCACCACCACCGCTCGTCGTCGGCGAAGACGCAGCCGACACGGGGCAGGCAGTCCATGATCCGTTCACCGTGTTCCCGGGAGGTGCCCACGGCGTCGTACCCCAGCCGCGGGGACAGTTCGGCGGGTATCGCCAGGCGTGAGGAGTGCGGGGACGACGGCGCCGCGGACGGTTGTGTGCGCGGTTCGGGGACGAAGGCGTGCCCCCGCGGGTCGGCGGGCGGGGTGTGCGCACGGGGGCCGAGAGCGGTCCCGCACTCCCGTGGGCCGAGGGCGCCGGACTCGCGGGGATCGAGGGTGGCGCCGAACTCCTGTGGATCGAAGGCGGCGCCGAACTCGTGTGGATCGAAGGCGGTGACGTGGTCGCCGAGGTCACGGGCTGGAGTGTGTTCACACAGGTCGGGAGTGTGCTTTCGTTCCATCAGACGGAGATCCTTCGGCCGAGTGGGGGATGGGCCGGGCGGTATTCGTGGTCGGCGGACGGCTGACCGAGGCAGGACTGCCGCTCCGCGACGGCAGAACGGCCCAGACGATGCGGCCGGACCCGTCGGCGGTGTCCCTGACGCCCCAGTCGCTGCTCAGGGCGCCGACCAGGAGGAGCCCTCGACCGCGCTGGTCCTCGGGTCCCGGCTGAAGCCGCGCCGGGAGGGTCCAGCCACGGTGCTGGTCCTCGACCTCGATGTGGAGCGGACCCCGGGCGATATGGAGTCTGCACACGATCCACTCGCTCGCCGTGTGCGTCAGAGCGTTGGTGACGAGTTCGGAGGCCAGCAGGACAGCGTTGTCATGCGTCTCGACATCGATGTCCCACTCACTCAGCAGGTCACCCACATGTCTTCGGGCCACCCCTACTGACGCGGGCGCCGCGCGCAGGGCGAACACTCCGGCCCGGTGGGGGTATTCGTCCCCCGGCAGTCGGTCCAAAGGCTGGGGGAGGGAGGGCGGGGTCAT
>NZ_JBEXHZ010000256.1:0-2179 GCF_040608315.1 Streptomyces sp. NPDC005195 | reverse complement strand
GCGGAGGGTAAGGGGCGTCACAATGGGTAGTAGGTTTGTGACATGGTGCGTGGTGATCGTGTCGATAGCATCGAGTATGCCTGGCGGGTCAACGCCGCCGCGGATCTGGCCGGGGCGGGTGTGCCCGCGGCCGCAGCCGCCCGCACGTTGGCGAGTAGGTACGGGGTGTCGGTGCGTCAGGCACGCCGGTATCTGGAGCAGGCCATGGCTGCTGGCCGAGTCGAAGTCCCCGAGTCGAGCGTGGTGTTCACCGTCAAACTGCCGGAATCTCTGGCAGGACGGATTCGCAGCCGTGCCCGCGAGAGTGACCGGGCAATCTCCGCGGTGGTGGCCCAGGCCCTCGCCGAGTTCCTTGAGCGGGGTGCCCCGGAGGGCCGGCCTCGCAGGTGAGCGGCCGGCTGGTGGAGACGGAGGCGGTCTTCGACCGTCATGCGGTGGCGGACTTGTCCGCGGCCTTCGCAGTGTTGGTGCCGCAGCGTCGGGCCCGGGTGCGGGCCGGCCGCGATCAGGCAGGAGGAACCGATGACCAGCGCGGCGATCTACGCCCGGGTGTCGTCCGCCCGGCAGAAGAAGGACCAGACGATCGGCTCGCAGACCGCGGCTCTGCGGGCACACGCCGCCGGACAGCATCTTGAACTGCCCGAGGAGTGGGTGTTCGAGGACGAGGGGCACTCCGGGGCGACCTTGGTACGGCCCGCGCTGGAACGGCTGCGGGATCTTGTCGCCCAGGTCGGCGTGGATGTGGTGCTGTGTTACGCACCCGACCGCCTGGCCCGCAAGTTCGCCTACCAGGCCCTGCTGATCGAGGAGTTCGCCCGGGCGGGCACCCGGGTGGAGTTCGTACGGGGCCCGCGCGGCGACACTCCCGAGGACCAGCTGATGGTCCAGTTCCAGGGCATGTTCGCCGAGTACGAGAAGGCCCAGCTGATGGAGCGCTACCGGCGGGGGAAGACCTACCGGGCCCGCTCGGGGTCGGTGAATGTGCTGGGCGGCGCCCCGTTCGGCTACCGATACGTGCGCAAGACCCCTGAGTGCGGGGCCACTTACGAGATCGTCGAGTCCGAGGCGGCGCTGGTGGTGGAAATGTTCCGCCGCTACACCGACGACGGGGCCTCCATCGCGGACCTGACCCGCTGGCTCACCAACAGCAGCACCCTCACCCGCACCGGGAAGACCCGCTGGGACCGCAGCGTGGTCTGGGGCATGCTCCGCAACCCCGTCTACCAAGGTCAGGCCGCCTTCGGCAAGACCCGGACCGTCCACGAGTCCCCGGGGCTGAACCGCCGCGCGAGGCTGGAGGGCCGCACCACCCCACGCGCCGTCAAGTACGAAGACCGGCCCCGCGAGGAGTGGATCACCATCCCCGTCCCCGCGCTCGTCAGCCCGGCCACCTTCGAACGCGCCGCCCAGCGACTCTCCGACAACAAACGCTTCGCCTCACGCAACAGCAAGGTCCCCTCCCTGCTCCAGGGTCTGTCGGCCTGCGTGAGCTGCGGATACGGCTACTACCGCACCTCAACCACCACCTCCTCCGGCAAGAAGATCTACTACTACCGATGCCTGGGCTCCGACGACTACCGCTACGAAGGCGGCCGGGTCTGCACCAACAAGCCCGTCCGCGCCGACTACCTCGACACCGTCGTCTGGGACCACATCATCAGCATGATCGCCGACCCGCACCTGATCCGGTCCGAGATCGACAAGCGGCTGGACCGCGCCCGCACCAGCGATCCCGCCACCCGCCAGCGCAGCCGTCTCGAACTCGCCCTGGCCAAGGCCACCACCGCGATCACCCGCATGATCGAAGCGTTCCAGGAACAGCTGGTCACCATCGACGAACCGCGGGCCCGGATGCCCGGCCTGCGGGCCCGGGAGAGCAACCTGCGCGGCCAACTCGACGCGCTGGACGCCCAGCTCACCGACCGTGATGCCTACCTCAAACTCGCCGACGACCTCGAAGGCTTCCTCGCCCAGCTCCGCGACAACGCCCAGACAGCCGAGATCCCCGAGCGCCAGCGTGTCCTGCGGCTCCTGGTCAAGGATGTCCTCGTCGGCCCCGAGAAGATCACCATCCGGCACCGCATCCCCGTCCGTGAGCATGCCACCGAGGACCGACATCAAGATCGAGACGCTACGGAGGGTGACTCATGCCCGAGTTACCCATTGCGTTGGGGGCGTG
>NZ_JBEXHZ010000255.1:0-2185 GCF_040608315.1 Streptomyces sp. NPDC005195 | reverse complement strand
GTCGAGGCCCGTCTGATCGCGATGGCATGCTCCCAGCCGCCCCCGGGTCATGCGCGGTGGTCGCTGCGCCTGTTGGAGAAACATGTCGCGCTGGTCGAGGACATTCCCAATCTGGACCACTCCACCATCGGACGGATCCTAAAAAAACGGAACTGCGCCCTCACCTGAAGAAGTGCTGGACGATCCCGCCGCGGGCGAACGCGCAGTTCGCGGCCCGGATGGAAGACATTCTGGCCCTCTACGCGCAACCCTACGATCCAGCACGTCCGGTGGTGTGCATGGACGAGAAGCCCTTCCAACTCCTCGACCACGCCCGCGACCCACTCCCCGCACGCCCCGGCCGCGACGCCTGTCAGGACAGCGAATACCTCCGCCGCGGCACCCCCTCTCTGTCAAAGTAGATCGAGTCAGGCATACTGGATGATTCATTGAGTCGAGGGCGGAGAAGGAGTAGTGCCCGGGTGGCCAGCACGAATGACCACGGGACCCCTGATCCGCAGGTAGGAGCCCGTTCGACCGGTCCGCGCCGGTATACCGCGGAGTACAAGGCGAGGATCCTCGCGGAGTACGAGACGTTGGACAAGAAGGACAAGGGCGCTCTGCTGCGGCGGGAGGGTCTGTACTCGTCGTTGATCACGACGTGGCGGCAGCAACGGGACAAGGGCGCCCGGGACGCGCTCGCCGCGTCGGCCGGACGGCCGAAGGCGGACCCGAGGGACAAGGAGATCGCGAAGCTGAAGGCGGAGAAGGCCCGCCTGGAAGCCGACCTCGCGAAGGCCCGCACCGTCATCGAGGTCCAGGGAAAACTCTCCGCGCTGCTCGACCAGTTCGCCACGGACAGCGCCCCGAACAGGAACGGCGAGAAGAACCGGTGACCGGGGCCCAGTTCGCGGCCGTGGCGTTCAACACCGCCCGCAACCAGGCTCTTGAAGAGCTCACCGGGCTGGTCGGACGCGTCCAGGCATGCGCCGCGCTCGGCGTGAGCCGTGCCACCTACTACCGCCGACACCGCCGAAGCCCCGCCCCGGCCAAGCCGCGGCCAGAACGGCGCCGACATCCCCGCGCCCTCGCGCCCGAGGAGGAGATACGGGTCCTCGATGTGCTCCATTCCCCGGAGTTCGCCGACATGGCGCCCGCCGAGATCTACGCGGTGCTCCTGGACCGGGGTGTCTACCTGTGCTCGGAGTCGACGATGTACCGGCTCCTGCGACGGCACGGCGAGGTCCGTGAACGCCGCCGCCAGGCCGTCCACCCACCCCGGACCGTTCCCGAGCTGGTCGCCGAGGGCCCGAACCGGGTCTGGAGCTGGGACATCACGAAGCTGAAGGGGCCGGTCAAGGGCGTCTACTACTGCCTCTACACGATCATCGACATCTTCAGCCGCTACACGGTCGGCTGGATGATCGCCGCCCACGAGAACAAGGACCTCGCCGAGCGGTTCCTGTCCGAGTCGATCGCCAAGTACGGCATTGAAACGGGGCAGTTGACGATCCACTCGGACCGCGGGTCCCCGATGGTCGCGCAGAACGTCGCCCAGATGATGGCCGGTCTCGGCGTCACCAAGTCGCATTCGCGGCCGAAGACGTCGAACGACAACCCGTACAGCGAGAGCCAGTACAAGACCCTGAAATACCGGCACGACTTTCCCGAGCGTTTCGGATCCCTCGAGGACGCCCGGGCGTGGTGCACCCACTTCTTCACCTGGTACAACGAGGAGCATCGGCACTCCGGAATCGGCCTGCACACGCCCTACGACGTGCACTTCGGTCTCGCCGAGCAGCTCCGCGAGATGCGTGCCGACGTCCTCCAGTCGGTCTACGCGAAGCACCCCGAACGCTTCGTCCGCAAGCCACCGGAGCCCCCGAAGGTCCCCGCAGCGGCCTGGATCAACCAGCCGGCACCAGACGGCCCACTGATCCCAGCACAGCGTTAGAACGATCTACCTGCCTTGATCGCTTTGACAGGTTCCGACCTGCTCGATCTTCGTTTGGACCGAACCCCTACAAGGGTGGCGTCGCGTGCAGGCGTTGCCTCGACGGACCCGGACCGACTGGGCCGGCCAGGTCAAACAACTGCTGACCGTGGACTACTGTCCTGCGCCAGAGATCCGTCGGCAGATGCGGGCGAGGGAGTCGAGGATTTCTTCGGCGGTTTTGGTCCAGATGAAGGGCTTGGGGTCTTCGTT
>NZ_JBEXHZ010000254.1:0-2197 GCF_040608315.1 Streptomyces sp. NPDC005195 | reverse complement strand
CGCGCGACCCGCGGGCACCGACGCGGCCAGCTCGTCGAGCAGTTCACGGGCGATGGCGGTCATCCGGTCGTAGTACCGGCTGATGCCGCGCGCCGAGAACATCGGGGCGTGCGCCCTGCGCAGTGCCGCGTGCGCGGGGCCGTCGAGGGTGGTCACCGACATCTGCTCCGCGACGGGCCGCTCCAGGCCGGCCACCCGCCGGTCCCAGCCGGCCGGTGCCATGCCCGGATCCTTGACGAACCGCGCGTCCGTGAGGACCTGCCTGGCGAGGTCCTCCTCGGTGACGATCCACGCGGGGCCGCCGGCGGGCGCCTCCACCCGCACGAGCGGACCGGCCGCGCGTAACGCGGCGTGTGCCGGCCGGTGTTCGGTGACACCCCGTTCGACCGGGACGAAGGGGGTGATCGGTTCGGACATGGACCCTCCGGGTGAGCGCCGAGAGCGAACGGCCCCGGTCGTCCCGACCGTGGAGGTCCGTCGCAGATGTCTGGGGTGGCCGGGGTGGCGGGGGTGGCCGGTGAAGCCTGCGGCCTTCACATGCGGACCGGCCCTTCTCTCGTTCTCCGTCACCAGCCGTCGTGGTGCAGCACCTGTTCCAGCGGCAGCCGGGGGCCGGGGCCGAAGACGGTCCGCAGCGGATGGGCGGTGGGCAGCAGAGCGCCCTGGTGGACCGTGGCGGGCAGCCCGAGCAGGTCGGCGACCTCCCGCTCCCGGTCCAGGTGGACCGTGGTCCACCCGGTGACCAGCCCGCGGCTGCGCGCCGCCAGCGCATAGCTCCAGGCGGCCGGGAGCAGCGAGGACCACAGCCCCGCCTGGTTCCCGGACGGCAGTTCCTCGACCTCCAGTTGGAGGCAGGGGATCACCAGGACCGGCACCTCGTGCAGCCGGTCGGCCAGCCGGCGGGCGGCGGTCAGCATGCGCCGTACGTCGTCCGGAGCCCGGTCCAGCCCGGCCAGGGCGGTGGCGTTGCGCTCGTAGTACGCGGCCCGGTACACGGCCGCCACCCCGGCGCGCACCCGCGGGTCGGTGAGCACCAGCCAGCGCCAGTTCTGCCGGTTGTTGCCGTTGGGCGCCTGCAGGGCGATGCGCAGGCAGTCCTCGACCACCTCCCGCTCCACCGGGCGTTCGAGGTCCAGCCCGCGCCGTACCGTGCGGGTGGTCGTCAGCAGTTCCTCGCAGGTCAGATCGGTCACGGCAGGAACACCGCCTGGAGCACCAGGGCGAGATGGGTGAGCACGACGTATCCCATGGCCGGCGCCAGGGGCCAGCCGCCGTGGCGGGCCGTCAGGAAACGCCGTGCCGCCACGGCGGGGAGCAGGGCCGGCAGACAGGGCAGCAGTCCGGGGACGGTGGTGGGCCGGAAGAGCAGGACGTCGCACACCACGGCGCCGGCCGCCAGGGCCAGGGCGACGGCGGCGCTGCCCGCCGGGCCGAGCACCGAGGAGTACAGGCGGTCGTCCGGGGCCGATTCCCAGGCGGTCTTGCGGGCGAACTCGAAGTGCAGGAACACACAGGCGGACAGGGCCAGCAGCGGTACGGCACGCCAGTCGGCGGCGACCGTCCCGGATTCGGCCGCCGACAGGTACACGTAGCCGCCGAGCAGCACCTGGACGGGGTAGGTGACCGCCAGGCCGGGCAGCGGCCGCTCGCGCACCGCCGCGGACGCCGCTTCCAGGACCGGGAGCACGAGCGCGTAGGCCGGCGCCAGCAGGACCAGGAGCACGGCGACGGGGGAGAGGGCGGCGTTCAGACCCGCCACCACCACGGTGATGACGGTCATGGCCCCGCGCAGTTCGGGGACGGTGATCGCCCCGGTGACCAGCGGCCGGTCCGGGTGGTGCACGCGGTCGTGGGCGAGGTCCTTCTGCTCGTCCAGCATCCGCAGGAACAGCAGGACCAGAACGACACTGGCCGCGCGCACGGCCGTCGCCGCGGTGGGGCGCCAGACGCTGCCGGACAGGGCGACGGCCGAGCCCTCCAGGGCGAAGACCCACAGCACCCCGTAGGTGACGTACACGTGGGGACGGAACATGCGCAGCACGAAGCGGCCCAGGCGGGCCGGGACCCAGGGAAGCGCGACGGTGCTCACAGCCGGAATCCCGCGCCGTGGACGGCGGACCGCGGACCGGCCCCCGAGGTGGCCAGGGCGGGCGGGGCGGCCTGACCGGCCCGGGTGGCGCTCATCGGGTCGTGGGGG
>NZ_JBEXHZ010000253.1:0-2200 GCF_040608315.1 Streptomyces sp. NPDC005195 | reverse complement strand
GGTCCAGTTCGTGGCACAGGTGCTGGAAGGCGTCCACGGTGGTCATCGGTGCCCACAGGCTGGTGAGGAGGAACTGCTGCTCGACCAGCCCGCCGAGGAGGGCGTCGATCTGAGCTGTGGTCGCCTGCGGGAACTGGTGGCGCAGTTGCGTGTGGAGGTCGCTGTAGGGGATGGGGGTGCGGGCTGCGTTCATCGCGGTGGCCACCGGCCGGGTGTTGCGGACGGATATCTCGACCGGGGCGAGGAGGAGGGCGTGGCCGTCGGAGGGCGGGCCCGGTGCCACGAGCCGGTCACCGCGGGTGTGAGCACAGTTGTTGGCGACGAGCGGTAAGCGCTGCAGGAGTGCGGGACTGCGCTGGAGGCGTATGACCATGTCGGTGACCCACTCGGCGTCGGGCCGGATCGTCGCGTGGTGCTTGTCGCGCCATCGCACGCGTGCCCGGGCTCCGACGGACACGGGGGCGATCCCGGCGAACAGGCCGAGCGGGGTCGGGCGGTGCTGCCATCGCAGGAGGTAGGAGGCGGTCGACAGCGCGGTCCGGCGGACGTGGCGGGGATCGCTCTGCTTGCCCTGGCGCACGGCTTCGATCGAGGCGGACAGGATGGGGCTGGCCAGCTCCAGCGCGCTGCGGACCTCTTCGCGCTGCCAGATCCGGTTCAGCCATCCGCGGGTGACGGCCACGTCGTCCACGTTGAGGGTGCGGGGTATGTCTGCCGGCCCGGGGCTGGTGGTGGCGCGCAGCATCGCGGCGCCCTGCCACTGGTAGTTGGCGGCTGCTCGGGGAGCCATGGTCTCTTCCTTCAAGCAACAGGCGGGGAGGGGGAGGACCGGGGGTCGGGCGCGTCTGCGCCCGGCCCCCGGCGTGGGAGCGTCCTGATCAGGACGGGTCCTCCACGAAGGAGTTGCAGGCGCTGGAGCCGGTCGCGCAGGTGGTGCCGCAGCCGTCGCCCGTGGAGCACATGAGCTTGCCGAGCGAGTGCTCGGAGATGACGACCCTCACGTCCAGGGGCGCGAAGTCGTCGTCCAGGCCCGCCAGCGGGGCGGGCTGGGTCAGAGTGGCGCTCGTCATGATGGTGCCCTTTCTCTTCTTCGAGTGGTGCAGGACGACCTGGCTCTCGGCGTTATGCCGCAGGCCAGGAGAGTGAGATCCGGCTGTGCGCCTTGTCGATGACCCGGTCGGCCGGGATCTGGTCGGTCGGGGTGCTGGCCGGATAGACCCGGATGACCGGGCTGGGGCCGCCGCGCCGGTTGGCTTCCCAGTCGCGCAGGACGTCAGCGACCTGTCCGGCGAGCTGCTGGGAGTGCGGGCCGAGAGCGTGCACGCCGTACTCGACGTGCTCGTTGTCCTCGGTGCGGCGGGTGACGAGGTAGGCGAAGGTGTCGTCCTCGACGGCAGCGAGGGCGAACCGCTTGTTCGACGGGGCAACGATGCCGGTGTCCAGGTCTTCGTCGACGGCCATCGTGCAGAACCCCGGCAGGCTGATCGCCATCGTCATCTGGAGTGTGTCGAGGAGCTCCTGGAGGCCGACGCTCACGCCGGTCCACAACTCGTGGCGCCGATAGGTGACGGCGTTGTCCAGCCGGTGCGGATCCGGAGGAAGGCCGTCGTCGAACCGGAGCCCGATTTCGGGGGTGCCGTTGACGAGGAGGAGTTCTTCCCGGTGGGCGGTCGATCCCTGCATCGGGACGAAGCCGCAGATCCGCGCCGACTCGCTCTCCAGGTAGTTGCCGTGTGCTCCCGTGACCTGGGTGAAGGCGACGGAGCGGGTCAGGCCGCGCATCCGCAGCGGTACGACGAGACGGCCGCCCGGCTTGAGCTGTGCGGTCCAGGCCGGGGCGATGTCCCATGCCCCGGCGGTCACCATCACGACGTCGACCTCACCGAGGTCCGGGATCTGCTCGGCGGCGTCCGCGGTGACGACGTGCACCCGGCCGTAGCCGTGCCCGTCCAGGAGCCGGCGTGCGCGGCCTGTGACGACGGGGTCGATGTCCACCGTGACGACTTCACCGTCCTCGCCGACGAGTTCGGCGAGGTAGGCCGCGTTCAGTCCGCCCGAACCGATCTCCAGCACCCTCATCCCAGGGCGCGGCCGGGCCTGCTCCAGCATCATCGCCTGGATCTGCGGGGCGGAGACCGAGCTGAGCTGCACGCCGTGCTCGTCGGTCTTGGTGATCACGGCGGCGTACGTGTCGTACGCC
>NZ_JBEXHZ010000252.1:0-2204 GCF_040608315.1 Streptomyces sp. NPDC005195 | reverse complement strand
GTCCGCCGCGGCCAGCGCCTCGGCCGGCCCCCGGTTGCGGGCGGGCGGCTGCGGCAGACTGCGTGGTGCCGGTCCGGGACGCACAGCGTGGCCGGTGCCGGCGGCGTCACGCAGGAACCGTCCCAGGCGCCGGCCGGCGGTACGGACCCGCTCGGGGCTCGGACCGGCGGCACGTACCCGCTCGGGGTTCGGATGGGCGGGCCCCGCGCTGTCCGAGCCGGGCCAGATCAGCAGCAGCGCGCCCCAGGCTGTGGTCCCGGTGAGGATCGGCGCGGCCGCCACCGCGTGGTGGTACGGAAGGGCGATCGCCGCGCGCGGGTATCGACGGGCGATCTCCTGGGGATCGCCGAGCCAGACCAGCCTCTGCTCGCGCAGCGCCTCGGCCACCGGAACGGGACTGGACAACGCCACCCCGAACCAGGGCGCGAGGTACTCCGCCGGGATACCCGCGGTCACCTCCAGCCGCAGTGCCTGCCGGTCGGACGCCAGCAGGAAGACCGCTCCCGCGTGCACGCCCGTGTCGCGCACGGCGAGTTCCAGCAGCCTGTCCAGCTCGGCGCGGTGCGCCGACTCGGTGGGCGCAAGGCGGTGGGAGCCGTGGGGCTGTGCGGCACCGTCTTCCCGTATGGCGCACATATCAGCAGCCTACGTCCGCATCGCCGGGCCCCGCGCGGGAGGCCGGGCCACGCCGTCGGGAGGCCCGGCTACGCCGCCCGGGAGGACCGGCCGCCGGGCACGTCACCTCTTTCGCCCGTCCCGTCCCGCCACTCCCGTCCCGTCCCGCCACTCCCACGAGCTCAGGGGCACCACCTGGATCACGGCCTGAGCGGGGAAGCGAAGCCATGCCGACCGGGGGGATCAGCTTCTCCTTCAACTCCCCGGCGGCGGGACACGCGCCGCGCGCGAACTCCTTGTCCGCCCCGGCGTACCAGCCCGTCACCCGCCCGGTCCGGCCCGCGGCCGGCAGCACCGCCAGGCCCGGCCCCGTCTCCCTCACCCGCGCTCGTTCGAGACGACCGACAGCCCCACACCAGCGGCACATCCGACACCGTATCCAAGCCCTTGACGACCAATTCAGGCACCCGTCCTTCACCCTGAATTCCGCCCATGCGGTCCTGTCGGGCGCCCTTTTTCGCGCAATGTCGAGAATGCGGCCAGGTTCTGTAATGTTTCTGTGGGTGTCCCGGGAATTGCGGGAGCGGTGGAGTGGACCCGCCGCGGACACGTCCGTCTCACTCGCATCCCCCCTGAATGACACCTGGGCCCACGGCCCAGCGCCCTGGCGTCCCGCCGGCATCACGCAGATGAGTGATATCGCCCGGGATCCCCGGGCCGCTCTGTCGACGAGCGTTGTGCGAACGAGGTATTCCCTCACCGATTCCCGCTATCACTCACGGCTTCCGTTGACGCGCACCAGCCGAGTGCCGACGCTTTCCCCATGAACACGGGATCGTCGGGGCCGAGGAAATTCTCATGAAGACGTTTGTGCATCAGGGACAGAAAACCAGGGTGGTTTTCGGCAGCGGTACGCGCAGCCGTATCCCCGAGGAGGCCGACGCTCTCGGATGCCGTCGGGTGCTCGTCCTGTGCACACCGGGTCAGCTGGACCAGGCAGCGGAGACACGGGACCTGGTGGGCGCGGCAGCCGCCGGGAGGCTCGGCGCCCCAGGGCACCGCGAGACATCGGCATGCCCGAACCGGGGATCGAGGAGGCGGCCGAACTCATCGTGCGGGACGGCTACTGGAATCCGTGTCCGGTGGACCGGGCAGCCGTCCGTGCCTTCCTGACCCGCGCCTGGGCCGGGAGCCGCCGTCGACGCCACCGGACGACGTACATCCCCGGACCGACTCCGTCACCGAACCCTCGAACACCATGGGAGCGCGTCATGCGTGATCTGACCGGCGACACCATCACCGACGCTGTCATCGCGACCATGCGGGACACCAAGGAAGCCCGCCTCGCGGAGATCCTGGACTCACTGGTGCGGCACCTCCACGACTTCGTCCGCGACGTCGAACCGACGGAGGAGGAGTGGGCCCGTGGAATCGACTTCCTGACGCGCACCGGCCAGACGTGCACACCCACGCGCCAGGAATTCATCCTGCTGTCCGACGTGTTGGGCGTCACCATGCTGGTCGACGCCCTGAGCAACCGACGCCCCGCCGAAGCCACCCAGAACAGCGTCCTGGGCCCCTTCTTCAGG
>NZ_JBEXHZ010000251.1:0-2213 GCF_040608315.1 Streptomyces sp. NPDC005195 | reverse complement strand
CGCCGTACGTGTCGATGATGATCTTGCGGCCGGTGAGGCCGGCGTCGCCCATCGGGCCGCCGATCTCGAAGCGGCCGGTCGGGTTGACCAGCAGGCGGTAGCCGTCGGTGTCCAGCTTGATGCCGTTGTCCGCCAGTGCCCGCACCTCCGGCTCCACCACGAACTCGCGGATGTCCGGGGCGAGAAGGGAGTCCAGGTCGATGTCCGCGGAGTGCTGGGAGGACACGACGACGGTGTCCAGGCGGACCGCCCGGTCGCCGTCGTACTCGATGGTGACCTGGGTCTTGCCGTCGGGGCGCAGATAGGGAATCGTCCCGTCCTTGCGGACCTGCGACAGCCGGTGCGACAGCCGGTGCGCCAGATGGATCGGCAGCGGCATCAGCTCCGGCGTCTCGTCCGTCGCGTAGCCGAACATCAGGCCCTGGTCGCCGGCGCCCTGCTGGTCGAGGTCGTCGCTCTCCCCGTTCCCGGCGCGCTTCTCGTACGCGGAGTCGACGCCCTGGGCGATGTCGGGGGACTGGGTGCCGATCGACGTGGACACTCCGCACGACAGGCCGTCGAAGCCCTTGACGGAGGAGTCGTAGCCGATCTCCAGGATCTTGTCGCGGACGAGCTGGGCGATGGGCACGTAGGCCGTGGTGGCGACCTCGCCGGCCACGTGCACCAGGCCGGTGGTGATCAGTGTTTCCACGGCCACGCGTGAGGTGGGGTCCTGGCGCAGCAGGGCGTCGAGAATGGTGTCGCTGATCTGGTCGGCGATCTTGTCGGGGTGACCCTCTGTCACGGACTCCGAAGTGAACAGGCGGTGAGACACAGCGCTCCCTTGGGTGCGGGGGCTGTCGGCGGTGAAGCCCTATGCGGCGCGGGGCGCTGACAGCGGGTGGACGGTGAAGGTGGCGGACGTGCGGGTGCGGCGGGGGAGACGGCGGGGCGTGCGGGGTGAGGCGAGGTGCTTCTCGACCCAGCCGGCCAGGATCCCGGCGGCGTGGTCGAGGGCCTCGGGCCAGGTGGTGCGGGCGTCCTCGTCGGCGCTGTCGCTGACGAACTTGACGAGGCGTACGGGGATGTTGAGGTGCTGTGCCACGGTGGCGACGGCGTACCCCTCCATGTCGACGAGGTCGGCCTCGAGGGCGAGCCGTTCACGGACGGCGGAGTCCGTGACGAAGGTGTCCCCGGTCGCCAGGGTGGGCCCGCGGCCCGCGCCGACGGTGAGGGGAGCACCGTAGACGCGGCCGCTGATCTTGTGCAGGAGGGCCGTGTCGAGGTCGTGCTGGACGACCCGGGAGATCTCGTGGAGGCCCCGCAGGCCCTCCTTCAGTGCCCCGGCCGTGCCCAGGTTGACGATCTCGCCGGGGCGCTCGCCCCGGGACAGGGTGAGGGCGAGGGCGGCCGCCGCGTTGACCTTTCCCATCCCGGTGACCAGGAGGGGGAACCGGCCGTCCAGGTGGGCGGCCTCCTGCTCCACGGCCGCGACGATCAGCGGACGGTCGGAGCGGATCTCACCGATGAGGCGAGGGCACAACGCGTGGTCGGTGACCGGGTGAAGGGACACGGCGTTTCCTGCCTTTCGCAGTCGTCAGCCCACCGGGCGTTCGGTGTCGAAGTCGTCGAGGTAGGCCCGCTTCGCGGCGGTGTCACGCGCCGATCGCAGGTAGAGCGACCAGGCACGCCGTTCGTGCCCGGTCACGTCCAGTTCGACGACGTCCTGGGCGGCGAGCTGCAGGCCGGGCTCCTGCTCGTAGGGTTTGAAGCCGCCGCCGGTGTCGGCGTAGATCGCCTGGACCAGCTCGTTGCGGTCCCGCCACACGCAGACCTGCATGAAGTGGTTGTCGCCGCAGCGGTGCAGCAGCACGTAGCCGAACTCCTTGCGGAACGCCAGCCGTCCGGCGGCCTCCTCGGCCCGCAGGAACACCCGTGCCGCCTCGCTCACGGCGGGCGTCGCGTCCTGCTCCGCGCCGCGGATGTCGTACCACTTCAGGTAGGCGCCGGGCAGCACCAGGTGCCCTCCGGGACGGCTGCGGTGCAGCGTGTGCGACCAGCCGGCGTACTCGGCGTATCCGGTGAGGTCGTCGACGATTCCTGCCGCTGCCGACACAGCGATCTCCGTTCCTGTGGGTGCGTGTACGTGCGTACGTGCGTGCGTGTGCGGGTGCGGGTGCGGGGGGCGGTCCGGTGCGGCCGCCCGGCGGGGGAGACCGGGTGGGGCCGCACCG
>NZ_JBEXHZ010000250.1:0-2231 GCF_040608315.1 Streptomyces sp. NPDC005195 | reverse complement strand
CGGCACGGGCCGGCCGGCCGGATTCAGTGGGGCAGCGTGACGAACTCGCTGATGGTCGAGATGCTGTAGTCGATCATCTCGTCCGTCAGGCCGGGGAACACACCGATCCAGAACGTGCGCTCGGTGGTGATGTCACTGTTGGTCAGCGGACCGCTGACCCGGAACTTCTGCCCCTCGTAGGCCGGGTGGCGGGTGAGGTTGCCCGCGAAGAAGCGCCGGGTGGCCACCTTGCTGTACTCCAGGTGGTCGATGAGCGCGCCCGGCGCGAACGGGGCACCCGGCACGACGGTGAGGGCGAAACCGAACCAGCTCGGGTCGCTGTCCGGGGTCGCCTCCGGCAGCACCAGGTGCGGAAGACCGTCCAGCCCCTCCCGCAGCCGCGCCCAGTTGCGGCGCCTGGCCTTGCCGAACTCGTCGATGTGCGTCAGCTGCTGCAGACCGAGCGCCGCCTGCACGTCGGTCGACTTCAGGTTGTAGCCGACGTGCGAGAAGATGTACTTGTGGTCGTAGCCGGCCGGCAGCGTCCCCATCTGGTGCTCGAACCGCTTGAAGCAGCGGTTGTCCTCGGCCGGCTCGCACCAGCAGTCCCGGCCCCAGTCACGCATGGACTCCACGATGCGGGCCAGCGCCAGGTTGTCCGTCAGGACCACCCCGCCCTCACCCATCGTGATGTGGTGCGCCGGATAGAAACTCTCGGTCGCCAGATCACCGAACGTCCCGGTGAGACGGCCCTTGTACGTACTGCCCAGCGCGTCGCAGTTGTCCTCGATGAGGAACAGACCGTGGTCGTCGGCGATCTGCGCGATCTCCTCGACGGCGTACGGGTTGCCGAGCGCGTGCGCGACCATGATCGCCCGCGTCCGCGGTCCGATGGCCTGCTCGATCCGTTCCGGCGTCGGGTTGTACGTGCCGATCTCGATGTCGGTGAAGACCGGCACCAGACCGTTCTGGATGATGGGGTTGACGGTCGTCGGGAACCCGGCCGCCACGGTGACCACCTCGTCGCCCGGCACCAGACGGCTGTCCTCCAGCTGGGGCGAGGTGAGCGAGCTGAGCGCCAGCAGGTTCGCCGACGAGCCGGAGTTCGTCAGATGCGCCTTGCGCAGACCGAAGTACTTGGCCAGCGCCCGTTCCAGCTTGCGCGAGCTCGGTCCGGCGGCGATCCGCATGTCCAGGGCCGCCTCGACCAGCGCGACACGGTCCTCCTCGTCGAGGACGGCACCGGAGGCCATGACGGACGTGATACCGGGCACGAATCCCGAGGACGCGTTGCTGCGGTGGTACTCGCGTACCAGGTCGAGGATCTCTGTCTTGTCGTTGCCCATCGGCTGGTGGCCTCCCTGTGGCTGCCGGCGGGGACGGAGCCGTGGCCTCGACGGCAGGAAGTGCGAGCGGGGTCCCGGACCGGTGTCTGCCGTCCGGGAAACCCAGCCCAACACACGGCACACCGGCGTGCCCAGCGCTGCCGGACAAGTCTAGGGATCCACCAAAACCGGCCGCGCGCACGCCCGTTGAACGCCCGCACCCGGGCCGTCCGGCCCCGCGGCAGGGACTAGGGATTTCCTCGCCCGCCAGGAGGAACGCTGGAGTGTCAGGTCAACTGCCGGGCCCCGCAGGCCGATTCCAGTGAGGAACGATGAACATCCCTTCAGCCGCGCGCCGCACACCGCACCACACCGTCACCGTGCGCGCCGGCGAAGCGACCGCGGAGCGCGTGCGTTTGAGCGTCTACGACCTCATGACCGGCACGTTCGCCACCCCGCGCACCTTCTTCTACCGCCACCGGCTGGACGCGGCCGCGCTGCGCGAGTCCCTCGCCCGGACCCTGCCGCACTACCCGCTGCTCACCGGACGGCTGGTGCGCGACGGCGACCGCGGACTCAGCGTCGTCTGCGACGACGCGGGCATCCCGTTCACCGAGAGCCACAGCGACCGGCCCATGCCCGAGTACGGACTCGGCCGTTCGGCCAGACCGGACCTGCCCTCCTACCTCCACAAGGCCGGCGCCTTCCGGGTCGTCGGACACGACACCCCGCTGCTGACCGTGCGCGTCACCCACATGCGCGGCGGCGGCTCGGTCCTCGGCGTCGCGATCAACCACAGCATCGTCGACGGCTCGGGCTACCTCGACTTCCTGCGGCACTGGTCCCGCGTCCACCACGGCGGGGAGCAGCGCGCCGCGCCCTACGCCCGCACCCTCCTCGACGGCCTGGCGGACGGCGCCGCCCCCG
>NZ_JBEXHZ010000249.1:0-2234 GCF_040608315.1 Streptomyces sp. NPDC005195 | reverse complement strand
CATCAGGAACGTGGCCCTCATGCCCCTCCCGGCGCCGGCCCGGATCCGCGGCGGGAGGGCCGGTCCCCGAACGGGCCGCCGGACCCGGCGGCCCCCGTCCCCGGGCTCAGCGACCGGGTGACCGCATGGTGGAGAGTTCCTCGTTCAGGTCGGTGAGGAAGCGGAGCACCACGGCGAGTTCGTCCTCGCCGAACCGGTCGCGCACCCGCGCGGTGGCCTCGGCGAGCGGCCGGAAATGGGCGCGTGCCGCCGTCCTGGCCTCGGGGACGTAGTGGAGGTGGACCACCCTGCGGTCGGGACTCTCCCTGACCCGTCGGATGTGGCCCGCGCGTTCGAGCCGGTCGAGACAGGCCGTGACCGCGCCCGAGGTGAGCCCGAGGTGGTCGCGCAGCCGGCCGGGGGTGAGCGGCTCGGGCGCGTCGAGGATCGCGGCCAGCGCCTGCACGTCGGTCGCGTGCAGGCCCTGTTCACCGGCGAAGTCGTGGACCAGCCGGTTGATCTCCCCGTTCACGCGGCGCAGCCGCACCGCGAAGGCCTGGAGACCGGTCGCCTCGGCACGCTCCCGCCCCGGACCGCCCTCGGGGGCCGGGTCACCCGCTCGGTCGTCACCGTCGTCTCGTCTGGCCACGCGATCAGCCTATAGAAGTCCGCCGTCCGCCCCCTCGGGCATCCCCGGTCGCCGTAAAGGCCCCTCCCGCGCATCCACCGTCACCGCCCGCGTGGAAGGCATGACGAGGGGAGTACGGAAAGGGGGGACACGGCGAACGACGGAGGGACCCATGAGCGAGGACGACACCCGCCTGAGATGTCTGGTGACCGGTGCCACGGGCTACATCGGCGGGCGGCTGGTCCCCGAGCTGCTGGCGGAGGGACACCGGGTGCGCTGTCTCGCCCGCACCCCCGCCAAACTCCGCGACTACCCGTGGGCGGGCGAGGCGGACGTCGTACGGGGCGATGTCCTGGACGCCGACTCGGTGGCCGAGGCGATGCGGGACACGGATGTCGCGTACTACCTCGTCCACGCTCTCGGCACGGGCCGCGCCTTCGAGGCGACCGACCGCGAGGCGGCGCGGATCTTCGGTGAGCGGGCCCGCGCGGCCGGCGTCCGGCGGATCGTGTACCTGGGCGGGCTCACCCCGCAGGACGTACCGGAGACGGAACTGTCGCCGCATCTCAGGTCCCGCACCGAGGTCGGCCGCATCCTGCTGCGCTCCGGCGTGCCGACCACGGTCCTGCGGGCCGCGGTGATCATCGGCTCCGGCTCGGCGTCCTTCGAGATGCTGCGGTATCTGACGGAGCGACTGCCCGTGATGGTGACGCCGAGCTGGGTGCACACCCGCATCCAGCCGATGGGGGTGCGGGACGTGCTGCGCACCCTCGTCGGCAGCGCCCGCATGCCCGCGGACATCAACCGCACCTTCGACATCGGCGGCCCCGAGATCCTGACGTATCTGGAGATGATGCGGCGGTACGCGACCATCGCCGGGCTGCCCCGCAGGCTCATCTTCCCCGTGCCGGTGCTCACCCCCCGGCTGTCCAGTCACTGGGTCGGCCTGGTCACTCCGGTGCCCGCGTCCATCGCGCGCCCGCTCACCGAGTCGCTGCGGCACGAGGTCGTGTGCCACGAGCACGACATCGTGCGGTACGTGCCCGATCCGCCGGGGCGTCCGGTCGGCTTCGACGAGGCGGTGTCGCTGGCGCTGCAACGCGTGCGGGACGCGCAGGTCACCACGAGGTGGTCGTCGGCCTCGGTGCCCGGCGCGCCCAGCGATCCGCTCCCCACCGACCCCGACTGGGCGGGCGGCAGCCTCTACACCGACCGTCGCCGGCTGGCCGTGGACGCGCCGCGCGAGGCGTTGTGGAAGGTGATCGAGGGCATCGGCGGCGACAACGGCTGGTACTCCTTCCCCCTCGCCTGGGCCGTCCGCGGCTGGCTGGACCGTCTGGTGGGCGGTGTCGGTCTGCGGCGCGGGCGGCGCGACGCCGCGCGGCTGCGGGCGGGCGACTCGCTCGACTTCTGGCGGGTCGAGGAGATCGAGCCCGGTCATCTGCTGCGCTTGCGCGCCGAGATGCGGCTGCCGGGGCTGGCCTGGTTGGAGATGTACGCCGAGGCGGGCGACAACGGCGGGTCGCGCTACCGGCAGCGGGCCATGTTCCATCCGCACGGGCTGCTGGGGCACGCCTACTGGTGGAGTGTGTCGCCGTTCCACGCCGCCGTGTTCGGGGGCATGGCC
>NZ_JBEXHZ010000248.1:0-2296 GCF_040608315.1 Streptomyces sp. NPDC005195 | reverse complement strand
CGCGTCGCGCGTGCCGGTGCGCTGGGCGGTGCGGGGCCTGGCGGCGGTGCTCGGCGGCCGGCTGTACGGGCCCGCCCCCACCGTGCGCCCGTTCGCGGGCGGCCGGGCCGCGGCGCGGAGGGCCGACGCGCTGGAGGCCGCGGCGCTGGAGCTGATGCTGCGGGTGGATGAGCTGGGTGGCGCGGTGGCCGCCCTCGGTCATGGCTTCCAGCAGGACGAGATCGGGCCCGCCGCCCACCCTCACCTGTGCTTCGACGGGGAGGGGTTGTACGAGGCGGGCCGCCTCGATCCCGTCGCCGAACAGCGGCAGACCGAGCGGCTGGCCAAACTGCGCGCGTGGCGGTGTGCCGACCGGGTCGACGACGCGCTCATCGCGGTGCGCAAGGCGGCGGAGGGCAGTGACAACGTCCTCCCTCCGATGAAGGGGGCACTTGCTTCCGGAGCCACGGTGGGTGAGGTCTGCGACACACTGCGGCAGGTGTGGGGCGCTGGTTTTCAGCCCGCCGTGTAGCGGGCGGGCCGGGCAGGTGGTGGGTGCCTGCGAGGAGTCCCCTCAACGAGAGGGTCCACGGACGGGGTGCCGTTCGGGTGAGTTCCGCTGTTCTCCCCGATGCCGTGCCCCGTTGTCTGGGACTGTGCCTCCTACGACGTGGCCGATCTCAGTGGCCGCGGCCCGGAGGGGAGTTGGTGTGTGCGCCTGCCGCACATCGCTGCGGCCGGTATCGGCCATGGTCCGCGCGGGGTTGGTTTCCCGGGGATGTCTCGTGCTGATGAGGGGAATGAGACACCCTCGATACGGGCTGGTGGTGCCACTCACAGGTGGCCTTCCTCGATGTCATGTGGGCCCCGAGCACGGCATCCTTGGGAGTCGGCCGGCGCTCGCGGGCCCGAACACGCACAGGATCATGGCCAGATGATGCAGGTACCATCCGCCCTCAGGACCGATTCAGACATCCCGGAAGAAGGAACTGTCATGTCCCAAGTCCACTCGGAGACCACCGAACTCCAGTCGCAGTACGCGGCCCAGCTCACCGCGGACCTTGAGCGCAACACCAAGGAACAGGAACGTATCGGCGCCGAGGTGGTGGCCCTCCAGGAGCTGTTGGAGGCACTGCGGCGCGATCAGAGCCTGCTGGTCAGCCTGCGGCGGACGCTGGGTGACGAGGCTCCCGCCCCGGCCGGTGCGAAGGCGGCCGAGGCCGCCGCGACGGTGGCCTCGGTGCCGCGGCAGACCTCCGGTGAACCCAAGTCCAAGCCCGCCAAGCAGCAGAAGAAGGCCGCTCCCGCCAAGGCCGCTTCCGTCAAGGCCGCTCCTGCCAAGGCCGCTTCCGTCAAGGCTGCTCCTGCCAAGGCCGCTCCCGCCAAGTCCGCCGCGAAGGCGCCGGAAGCCGCGGGCAAGCCCACCCTGGTCGAGCTCATCCACGACCACCTGAGCCGGCAGTCCGAACCGCGGTCCGCCGCGGAGATCACCTCCACGCTCTCCGAGACCCACCCCGAGCGCGGTGTCAAGGCCACGGTCGTGCGCACCACGGTGGAGGGACTGGTCGCCAAGGGACGCGCCCAGCGCAGCAAGCAGGGCACCTCGGTGTACTACACGGCGGCCGGGACCGGTGCGGGCGACGACTCCGCGCAGCAGGCCGCCCCGGAGCAGAAGACCCCGGTCACCGACTGACGCGACGGCATGCGCGGCCGTACCCGCGCGGCCCGGTCCGCGCCGGAGAACACCTTCATGTCCGTGCCGAACCCCTCGGCACTCACCGTCATGGGCGGGCCGGTGCCCTGCGCCGCCGCGGCGGCGCCCTCATGCGGACGCGGCGCCGGGGACCCTCATGTGCCTGTTCCGGCCGACGGGTCGGGCAGGGCCGGCGGTCCAGGTGATGTGCGGAGGTTCGACACGTGCGCACAAGGGGTTGCCGTGCGCGTCGCTGAGGCCGAGGCGTCCGACGAGGAGGCCTTCGCTCGCGGCGTCGGCGAGCACCTGCGGGGGCACGGCGTCGAGCATCAGCTTGGCGCGGCGGAACATCGTGAAGACGCCCGACTCGTCGACGGTGCCCCAGGACAGGTACACGAACCGGCGGCCCAAACGGTCCTGTACGTAGGGGCCTTGGACGTCGGTGCCGGCCGGCGAGACGGTCGCCGTGCACGGCAGGGTCCAGGTCGCGGACCGGGCGTCACCGGGCTGCGGGTCGAGGAGTTCGGCGGGACGGTCACGGCGTTGCACGGCGACATGGATGTCGCGGTACACGGGGAAGGCGGCGTCGGCGGGGGCCGGGCAGGTGCGGCCGGGCAGGTCGAC
>NZ_JBEXHZ010000247.1:0-2304 GCF_040608315.1 Streptomyces sp. NPDC005195 | reverse complement strand
GGCGCCAAGTGACCTGGACCGGTGTCCCCGTGGAGCGGACCGGCGGGATCCCGAGCCGCTCCGCCATGACGGCCATGGACTGCTCCTCGGTCAGGGTGAAGAAGCGCCGCATCCGCAGCCGGCGCCCGTAGAGCCCGCTGTAGAAGGCCAGTGAGTCGCCGCGGAGCGGGTAGCAGCGGAAGTCCGCCTCCGTGACCCCGGCGACGCTGACACGCGGGACGGTGTGGGTGGCGTGCATGAACGCCCCGCCGCCGCCCGCGACCACGTACTGCAGGGTGCGGTCGCCGACCCGTACGGGATAGCGCTGGTAGTTGTGGATGTCGCCCCCGATCGCGGCGACGTAGTGATGCGCGGGGTCGCGCACGATGTCGTCCACGGTGCCGCCGCCCTCGATCTCGCACGGGTGGTGCTCCGCGTCCACGTACAGAGGGGAACCGGTGATCAGGATCTTGGGAGTGTCGCCCGCGGATACCTCACGCAGCCAGCGGCCCTGCTCGGCGTCGATCGTGCCGAGGAGACCGGTGTCGATGCCTATGATCCGCACCGGACCGGCGTCGATGGCCCAGTACGGCCCTGGCTGGACCGCCTGTTGGGCAGGCTCCGCACGCAACTGCCGCGCCTCTGCCAGCCGTTGCTCGTCCGCTTCGTGCGGGGTGTGCCACAGCAGCGAACGCAGCCGCTCCCGCAGCGTAGGCCGTGCCCCGGTGTCCGGCGCGAGGGCCGGCGCGTCACAGAAGACCCGCATGAAGCCGTGCAGGTCCTCGTACCAGTCGTGGTTGCCGGGCACGGCGTAGATGGGGGCCTGGTAGTCGCGGTACGGCCCGTGGAACTTCGTTCCGTAGTCGTCGAGACTGCCGACCGGATAGATCACGTCACTGGCGAGGACCGCGAAACTCGATCCCTGACTGGCCTTCAGAAACCCCGGAATCACGGCGTATTGGGGTTCGTCACCCTCACCGGTGTCCCCGATGACCATGAAGGAGAAGCGGTCGGGATCATCCCGCCGCACCACCGCGTCGGCGGGCGCGCCGGCGTTCCTGCGCT
Organism: Streptomyces sp. NPDC005195; assembly: GCF_040608315.1. Classification (NCBI taxonomy): domain Bacteria; kingdom Bacillati; phylum Actinomycetota; class Actinomycetes; order Kitasatosporales; family Streptomycetaceae; genus Streptomyces; species Streptomyces sp. NPDC005195. The sequence continues at coordinate 1,260 of NZ_JBEXHZ010000247.1, read as the reverse complement.
GCTCCACCCACCGGGCACGGGTACGGCCCGTGGGGTCCCCGAACCACGAGGCCAGCACGCCGTTGCGCGCGGGCCACATCGTCCTCGGATCCAGCCACGAGAGCTTCTCGACGCGGGCGGGCAACCGGCGCTTGTACTCACCGGGTTCCGGGCTGCCCCAGCCGGCGCCCCGGGCGGTGTCGCGTGAAGAGTCGGACATGCGGCGAACGCTAACAACGATCTTCGAGGGCACAGGACGCGGGGGTGGGGGCGCGGGCCCGTCGCACCCATCCGTGACGGCACCTCTCTCGGGCGTCGGCCACGCACCCGAGCCCGTCCGGCAGTTCGCCCTTCGTGCCCCCGGCTCGCTCGGCCTTTGACGACAACTCCCAGACGAAGGACACCCAGTGGCCACCAGTGGCGTGCGGCCGGTTCACCGGTACGACGGGCAGTGGCCCGCCGCCGTTTTTGCGCAGGTCCCCCTGGGGGCGAACTGCGGTCGAGTGCACGCAAGTTGATGTGACAGGCTGTCCTGAGCCGTTCGCGTGCGGGGAGCCGGGGCGGCCGTCGAAAGGAGCGCAGCGTGACGCAGTACGGATTGGGTGCCGAGAGGATCGACACCAGCAGGCCGCACCCGGCCCGGATCTACGACTACCTGCTGGGCGGCAAGGACAACTACGAGGTGGACCAGCGAGCCGGCGACGAACTCGCCGCCGCGGCCCCGGAGGCACGGATCGGCCTGCGAGCCAACCGCGCCTTCCTGCAGCGCGCTGTCCGGTATGTCGTGGGCAGCGGCGTCCGCCAGATCCTCGACGTCGGCACCGGACTGCCCACCGCGCCGAACGTGCACGAGACGGCAGAGGCGGTGGCGTCCGACGTGCGCATCGCCTACGTCGACAACGACCCGATCGTGAACGCCCACGCCAACGCGCTGATCAGCCGCTCCGGTCCGACCAGCGTCGTCCTCGCCGACCTGCGCGATCCGCTCGCCATCGTGAACCACCCCGACGTGCGCCGCGTCATCGACTTCGACGAACCCGTCGCGCTTCTCCTCGTCGCCGTCGTCCACTTCCTCACCAATGCGGACAATCCAGAGCAAGTCGTCGCCACGTTGCGCGACGCGCTGCCCGCGGGCAGCTTCCTGGTGCTCTCCCACGCCACGGGCGACTTCGCCGACCGTCGTGACGCGCAGGCCGTCTACAACAAGGCCAGCGCCACCCTGAACCTGCGCGGTCGCGCCGAGGTCGAGCGGTTCTTCGACGGGTTCGAACTGGTCGAACC
>NZ_JBEXHZ010000246.1:0-2342 GCF_040608315.1 Streptomyces sp. NPDC005195 | reverse complement strand
CGTGGGCAGGTCGGACTCCTCTGGCCGCATCGCCTTCGGACGGAGCCCCCGCCCATGTCCCGGGACCGGAGCGGCCCCGGAGGAGCGAGCTCGCGGGCAACGTGCCCAGATCCGCGAGCCTGCGCATCACCGAATCCCCCCAGGGGTTCGCCCAGGCACGCGACTTCACCCGCCGCACCCTTGGCCGCTGGGCGCTGGTCGACCGCAGTGACGACGCCGTCCTCGTCGTCACCGAACTGGCCACCAACGCGGTGCTGCACGCGGCTCCGCGGGCAGGTGCCGGCCAGACGGGAGTGTGGCTGAAGCTGACCCTTCGCCGCACCCACCTCGTATGCGCCGTCACCGATCAGAGCGACAGTCCGCCCACGTGTCCCCGCACGGACGGCGCTCTGGAGGTCCACGGTCGCGGACTGCGCATCGTCGAGGCGCTGTCCGAGCACTGGGGCTGGACCCTCTCACCCGCGGGCAAGACCGTCTGGGCCATGCTGCCGGCACTTCCCCGGCCCACGCCCTCGGCCTGGCACGGCCTGACATGACGCACGCCGCGGCGGCGGAGCGTCCCGTCGCACCTCATCCCGGAACTCCTCGCGCGGGAGCGGACATGGAGACAACCCTGAAAGACCTCGAACGCGTCCCCTGGCGCGAGCTCCAGGACTCCACCGGAGCGGCCACGGCCATCCCCACGCTGCTCACCGCCATCACGTCCGGCGACGAGGAGACCGCCGTCGACGCGCTCGCACGTCTGAGGCAGCGCATCTGCCAGTACGGCTTCGTCGTGGACCAGGCGACCGCCGCCACGGTCCCCTTCCTGTGGGAGCTCGCCCAGCTTCCCCAGGTCGCCTGCCGCGTGCAGATCCTCCGGCTCCTGAAGAACATCGCCGACGCCCGCCAGTGGGAGAGCACGGCCATGGCCTACCCCAAGCTGCTCAACCGCCGTGAGAACTACGTGGGCTGGGAGCGCGAGGCGCGCCGAGCCGTACGGGAGCATCGCGGGACCCTCCAGCGCCTGCTCGCGGAGCCGGACAAGGACGTCGTCCAGGCGACGAGGGACCTCGCCTCCGCCCTGGCCGACTGACAGCCGCCCTCGAGTCGACCCCGCTGATCACTCCACGGCCCGGACTCGGCCGACCCTGTCGCCCGGCGCCATCCGGTACGACGCCGGCTCCGAGGCGGCCGGCAGCCGCGCGATCAGCGCCTCCGAGCCACCGCCGCAGGTGCTTCACCAGATCCACGTCCCGGCCCAGAGATCAGGCACCAGGCACGGTCCTGCCGCCGCCACGGGTCCGGCAACCCTGCGGACTCCTGCGCGCCCCGGACACCGGGTCCGCCGTACTCGGCGGCATCGTGACGGCCACCTTCCGCCCCGATCGGCTCGTGCCAGTCCATGCCGATCCATGCCGGTCCATGCCGATCCGTGCCAGTCCGCGCCCGGTGCCATCAGGCGACAGGCGACCACGTGGTGATTCCCGCCTGGTCACAGCTCGGTAGGCACGGGCACACCGGGCTTTCCCGCTCCGGGTCACGGACTTCGGTCGCTCGATGCCTCAGTGCAGGACGATGGGGGCGATGTCGATCGTCCCGTCGTGGTTGTCATACAGACAGAAGGTCGTCTTCATGGGGATGTCGAAGACCACGCCCCCTGTCGCCACACACTCGGCCTTGGTGACCGCGGGCCGGGAGGCGGCGTCGGCGGCGGCCCCCGTGGCGAGGATGAGGCCGAGAGCCCCGAGAGTCGCGGCCGTGACCACGGCAGCAAAGCGAGAGCGCATATCTGTCTCCTTCTCCTGATGATCCGTACTTCGACTTCGGCAGGAGAAAGCCTGCGGCACTCGTCACGAGGAATTCCCTAGTGTGGGAACACGCCGGGGCGGCCGGGCACGGGGCGGCCAGGCACGTCATGACTGCGGACGGCCGCTTCCCCGCACCAAGCGGAAGGCCGTGGACAACCGGCCGACAGCAACCGTACGGCCCGGGCCTGTGACGTGTGTCACCGGAACCCCGCCGGGGTGGCGGACAGGGAACAGAGGTGACCACAGAGATGCGGACCCGGATACGGGCCGGGGATCCAGAGGCCTTCGGGGGTCTCTTCGACCGCTACGCCCGCACCGTCTACAACCACGCCTTCCGCCTCACCGCCGACTGGTCGGTCGCGGAGGACGTCATGTCGGCGACGTTCATGGAGGCCTGGCGGCTGCGCGACCGGGTCGACCCCGAGGGCGGCTCGCTGCGTCCCTGGCTGCTGGGCGTCGCCACCAATATCGCGCGCAACCCCTGCCGCGGCAACCGCCGATACCGGGCGGCTGCCGCTGCCGCGCTCCGCGAGTCGGCCGACGTGCCCGACC
>NZ_JBEXHZ010000245.1:0-2347 GCF_040608315.1 Streptomyces sp. NPDC005195 | reverse complement strand
GGCCGGGCGGCCGCTGCGCGGAATGCTCCGCCCGCCGGGGCTGCGGGACGCCCTCGGGTCTCTCAAGGGCCTCTACGACACCGTCGTCCCGGTCCCGGTCCCGGGAGGCTGAGGTCCCGGGCCGGGGCGACGTGCCCGGCTCACCGCACCGTCGGTGAGGGTGACACGGAGCTTCCCGCGGGCGGGGTGAGGACGACGGTCGGCTCACCCGGCGCGGGCGGGGGCGGCGTGACGTTCTGGGAGGGCAGCTTCGGCGGGGTGGTCTCCTGGAACAACACCTGGTCGAAGTTGACCAGTCCGGTCTTCTCCATCACCGTGATGTGGTCCAGCACGGTGTCGTTGGCCTGGTCGGCCAGCTGACGCACCAGGGAGTTCTCGGTGGTGGACCTGATCTTCGCGACGGTGAGGAAGATCGTTCCGTGGGTCAGCCGCAGGATGTTGGCGAAGTCCGTGTCGAACTGCTTGCCGGTGTCACCGCTCAGGGTCGCGACGAAGCCCTGCTGCTGCGGCGACGGCTTGTTGGGGATGGTGATGCCGAGCGTGGCGGCGACCTTGCGGTCGGTGTCGTCCAGCGCGGCGTGGCCCCTGATCAGGTGGTCACCGGCGGTTCTGACCGCGGGGATGGTGCCCTTCTGGAGCGCCAGCTGTCCGACCGGGTACTCCCAGAGTCCCGCCGCCCGCACCTTGACCACGAAGTCACGGTCGGCCTCGGTCAGCGGGCCCGTCGGAGTGTTGGCGATCACGCGGTTCGGGGCGCTGGACGTGGTCTGCACACCGATCACGGCGGGGTACGCGAGCGCGGCGAGCGTCAAGGTCAACGCACCTGCCACGAAGAGCGTTCCTGCGTTCCGTGCAATGCGCATCGAGCCTCCTGGCGGGGGCGGCAGCGCGGGGCGGGGCCCCGTCGTGCCGCATGGTGAATCCGGTGCGAGTGGATCCGGTGGTGCTGACGCCCACCAGTACGCACGCGTTCGACGAAGAAATCTCTAAGGATTGTAAAATCCCCGGTGACTTCCCTCAGTCACGGCCCCGGGCGTTCTTGAAGCGGGCCAGCCCGTCCGGAAGTTCTACCACGGGGTCCGGGTAGTCGTAGGCGGCGCGGTCCAGGCCCCGCAGCTTCCACGGCTCGTGCACGGCGGCGCCCTCGATCCCCTCCAGTTCGGGCACCCACCGGCGGACGTACACCCCGTCCGGGTCGTAGCGCTTCGCCTGGATCACCGGGTTGAGGACCCGGTTGGGCCGGGTGTCCGTGCCCGTCCCGGCCATCCACTGCCAGTTGAGCTGGTTGTTGGCGACATCGCCGTCCACCAGCAGGTCCAGGAAGTGCCGGGCCCCGACCCGCCAGTCCACGTACAGCGTCTTGGTGAGGAAGCTCGCCGTCAGCAGGCGCCCCCGGTTGTGCATCCAGCCCTCGTGGCGCAGCTGGCGCATCGCCGCGTCGATCACCGGATAGCCGGTGAGCCCCTCCTTCCACGCGGCGATGTCCTCCCGCGCGTCGGTCTCCGAGCGCCAGGCGTCATGCCGGGTGCGGTAGTCGGCCAGGGCCGCGTCCGGCCGCGCGGCGAGCACCTGGTGGTGGAAGTCCCGCCAGGCCAGCTGACGTACGAAGGCCTCGGCGCCCGCCCCGCCCGCGCCACGGGCCCGGTGCACCAGCTCGACCGGGGAGAGCGAGCCGAAGTGCAGGTGCGGGGAGAACCTGGAGGTGGCGTCGCCGGGAAGGTCGTCGTGCCGGTCCTCGTACGACGCGATCCCGCTCCGCAGCCAGGAGGCGAGCATCCTGCGGGCCTCCGTCTCGCCGCCCCGTGCCAGCCCTTCGGAGACCCCGGACAGGTCCTCGCGGGAGGGGACCGGCTCCGAGCCGACACCGTCCGGCACCCGGACCGTCCGCGGCGCGGCGACCGCGCCGCGCAGCGCCTGCTGCGACCAGTGCCGGAAGTACGGGGTGAAGACCGCGAAGTGGTCCGACGAGACCGGGGTGACGGCACCGGGCGCGAGCGCGGTGATCACGGTGTCGTGGACGTGCAGCCGGCACCCCTCGGCCTCCAGGGCCGCGCGCAGCCGGTCCTCGCGGCGGCGCGCGTAGGCGCTGACCCCCGCGGCCATGTGCACCTCGTCGGCGTCGGCCTCGGAGACCACCTTGCACACCTGGGCGATCACGTCGCCGGAACGCACCACCAGCCGGCCGCCCCGCTCGCGCAGTCCGGCGTCGAGGTCCGCCAGACAGTCCGCGAGGAACGCCATCCGGTTGGGAGCCGTGAACCCGGCCGCGGCGACGGCGTCGTCGCGCACGAAGAGGGGAACCAGCGCGGCCGAACCGTCGTGGGCCGCCCGCAGCGCCGGATGGTCG
>NZ_JBEXHZ010000244.1:0-2360 GCF_040608315.1 Streptomyces sp. NPDC005195 | reverse complement strand
GCGACGCGCAGCCACGCGCACCGAACTGCTCGCCCAGCACCCGCGACCACACGCGCCGGGCCGCACGCAGGGTGGCGAGCTCCTCCAGGAGTGTGGCCCGCGCCCCGAAGAGGAACGACAGCCGCGGCGCGAAGTCGTCCACGTCCACCCCGTACGCGACCGCCGTCCGCAGGTACTCGACGCCCTCGGCCAGGGTGAAGGCGATCTCCTGCGCGGGCGTGGCTCCCGCCTCCGCCAGGGCGCGCCCCGAGACCGAGAGCGTGTTCCACCCGGGCAACTGCGCACGGCAGTAGGCGAAGAGGTCCGCCGCCAGCCGCAGGGACGGCTCCGGCGGGAAGACGTGCCTGCCCCGCACGACGTACTCCGCCAGCACGTCGTGGTGGACCGTGCCGCTCAACCGGTCGGCACGCAGGCCCTGTTCCTCGGCGACCAACTGGTACAGCAGCAGGAGCACGGCCGCCGGCGCGCCGACGGCCATCGACGTCGACACCCGCTCCAGGGGGATCCCGGTGAACAGCACCCGCATGTCGTCGATGGAGTCGACCGCCACCCCCGCCCGGCCCACCTCACCGCTCGCGAGAGGGGCGTCCGAGTCGAGACCCCACTGCGTGGGCAGGTCGAAGACGACCGACAGCTCCGTCGTGCCGTGCGCGACCAGCCGCCGGTAGTAGGCGTTGGACTCGCCCGCGGTGGCGAAACCGGCGGACCGGTGCGCGGTCCAGGGGCAGACGGTGAACATCGATGTTCGTCCCTCCGAAAGGCCCGGCGTACCGCGGGAGCGCCACGGGTGGTCATCGTGGGGGCAGGGGCTAAAGCCCGGGCAGCGCGACCATCACCGCAAGGACCTGCCGAAACCCGCCGACGGTGTGACAGGGACGGCATCCCGGTACTTCCTGCCGTGCAGTCACCGGCCATCGCGCCGGACTCGTGCCGGGCATATGCCTTCCTAGACTGCAGGAACGTGGAGGGAATGCGACCGGGAGGGCGGGCCCATGATGCTCCTGCACCGCGACGACGAATGCGCACGACTCGACAAGGCTCTGCGCGCCTGCAGCGACGGCACCGCTCAACTGGTGCTGGTGGAAGGCGCGCCCGGCTGCGGCAAGACACGCTTCCTGCAGTACGCCGCCGACCTCGCCGCCGACCGCGGACTCACCGTGCTGCACGCCGCCGCCGACCCCGGCGCCCGCCGCGAGGACCACGCGCTGCTGCGCCGCCTCGCCGCCTGCCTCACCGGGGACCTGCCCCGGCCGGCCCCCGCACCGGACGAGGCAGCCGCCGGATTCGCCGCCCTGCTGCGCACCGCCTGCGCGAACGGCCCGGTACTCCTGTGCGTCGACGACCTGCAGCACGCCGACCGCGCCTCCCTCGCCGAACTGCTGCGCCTCACCCACACCCTGCACGAGGCCCCCCTCCTGACGGTGCTCGCCCAGTCCCCGTACCACCGCACGGACGGCTTCGGACTGCACACCGAACTCCTGCGCCACCAGGGCTTCGTCCGTATCCCGCTGGGCCGCCTGGACGCCCCGGGCACCGCCGAACTGGCCCGCTTCTGGGGCACCCCGGTGCCCGCGGACGCCACCGCGTCACTGCACGCGCTCAGCGGCGGCAACCCCCTCCTGATACGGGCCCTGCTGGCCGAGACGGGCACCCCCGCCGGCCGGCCCGAGTGGCCGGAGCCCGAACCCGGCGGCCCCTTCACCGAGGCGTTCGCGACCTGTGTGCAACGCTGCGGCCCCGCCGCCCGCCGGCTGGCCGCCGCCCTCGCCGTCCTGGGCCCGCAGGCCGACGTGCAGCACGCCGCCCGGCTCGCCCGGCTGGGCACCGACGCCGCCGCCCGCGCGTGCAACGCCCTGGACGCCGCGGGCCTCGTCACCGGCGCCCGGCTGCGCCATCCCGCGGCCGAGTCCGCGGTGCTGGGCATGCTCTCCTGTGAACAGCGCCGGTCGATGCACCGCAACGCCGCCCGCGTCCTGCACCACGCACTGGCCGAACCCGCCCTCGTGGCAGGGCAGTTACTCGCCGCCGGGACGGCCACGCACCACTGGGAGATCCAGGCTCTGCGGGACGCGGCCCGGCAGGAACCGTTCTCGCCCAGCGACCCGGACGGCGCACCGACCTTTCTCCGGCTGGCCCGATCCGGCTGCCCCGACGAACCCACCCGGCTGCGGATCACCCTGCAACTCGCCGCCCACACCTGGCGTCTGCATCCGGCCGCGGCCCACCACCTCCTCGACGAACCCCAGGCCGCCCTGCGCGCCGGACAGCTGTCCTGCGCCGACGCGGGATGGCTGGCCCGGCTGCTGGCGGCCCAGGGCCGCGTCGAGGAGGCCGACGAGGTCCTGGGCCGAGCGGCCGGG
>NZ_JBEXHZ010000243.1:0-2447 GCF_040608315.1 Streptomyces sp. NPDC005195 | reverse complement strand
GCCCAAGGCCAAGACGCCGGACCGCGAGCAGGAGCTCGTCGCGGCCTGATTCCCGGTATTGGTTCAGATCTTTCGGCCGTACCGGCGGCACCGCCGGTCTCGGTGAGATCCGTTGCGGACGGTGGGCGACCGCGACGGCAGGCCGTACGACACGGGATACGGGGCAGCCCGGTGTCCGGCTGCGCTGCTCCGACACAGAAAGCGGCCCGCGCCTGGGAGCAGGGCTTCGGCGTAGTCGGCGGGCGTCCGTTTCGTGATCACTTGAGCCCAAGCAGGGCCAGCGGGCGGTCTGCGTTGCGGGCGTTGTGTCGCAGAGCGGCGGCGATATTGGTCGCGCCGGCAAGCCGCAGGGCGCCGATGGCCAGGTTTCGCCAGGTGGCCATCGCCCGGGGTGCGTTGCCGGTTCGCAGCTGCGAGGCGTCTTCGGCGAACGTGGTGTCTCTGACGCGGTGCAGGGCCTCGATCTGCCAGTGATCACGGATCAGGGTCGCGAGCTGGGCGGGGTCGGCTTGCTCAGCGGTGAGGCTGGTGACTGCGTAGACGGTCTTGATGGTGGTCTTGCCGGTCTTGCGATCGGTGCGGCGGCGCTTGATCTGGACGGCCTGCCGGGCTCCGGGGAAGAGCAGGTTGTTGACCGTGGCGACCTTGATCCGTCTGATCTCCGAGCGTCCGTGGCCGGTGCCCCTTACGCGGCCCTGCAGCGGGATCTCTTCCCACGGAAGGGTTTTGAGCTGCTTGCGGAGCTTCTTCTGATTGCCCTTGGCGATCACGATGTAGTGGGCTTCGCGGCCCAGGAGGTAGTCGGCGTGCCCGCGTTGGGTGTGCATGGCGTCGCTGGTGACGACCACCCCGACCAGGTCGGCCATGGTCTCCAGCAGCGGCTGGAAGCAGGTGATCTCGTTCGTCTTTTCCTGCACGTCCAGCTGTGCCAGGACCAGGCCGGTGGTGTGGTCCAGGGCTGCGAGCAGGTGGATCTTGCGGCCTTTGGCCCTGGCGGCTCCGCGAAGGCTCTTGCCGTCGACCGCCAGGCCGTGCAGCCGGCCCCCGGCTCGGTTGCGGCGGTCGGCGAGCCAGCGGCCGACCGCCAGGTCCAGCGCGTCGCCGTCGATCCGGGCCGGCAGCCGTCGAACCGTCGTTTCCACAGGCAGGGACCGGTTAGGGAACAGGGGGTAGAGCCGCACGCCGACGTGTTCCAGCACGTGGGGCGGAGCGTCGGTGATCCTCTCGCCGAACGCCAGCAGTGACGTTGCCCCCGCCAGTACCGCGAAGGCGGCCAGGGCAAGGACGCCGGCCAGCGCGTGGCGCACTCCACGGGGATCACGCGGATCGGGCACCTGGGCGAGGCGGTCCAGCAGCCCGGGCACGTCTTCCGGCGCGACCTCGGGATGCTCGCGGAGTTGGTCAAGGGCATTCGGGATCAGCGATGATGCTTCGGCAGGCAGGGTCTTCCAGGCAGGTCACGGGGCGTCGAGAACTCCATGATCTTGAAGGCCGTGCCTGTTCCGCTCTCCCTGGCCGATCAACCTGGCAGACCGTCACGAACCGGATGCCCGGCGACTCCGCCGAAGCCCTGGCGTGTCCGCCAGTCGGAACAGAGCCGCATCATCGATCGCCGCGTTCGCCTGGCGCGCAAGGACGGCGACAATCTGCTCGAACACAGAAACGACCGCCTGCTCTGCCGCCACTGCCTCCAGCCCAAACTGCTCGTCCGTCCCTGAACCGTTCCTGGTTGGGTCCTGACTCTAAGCTTGGCGTTTAAGGTCGCCGGGTCACCCGACTTGCTGATCTTGCCCTCTTCAGGAGACAGCAGGACGGCCGTTCTTCACGCTTCGAGGTGTCGAGCAACGTCGCGTGAAGGAACGGCCGCTGGTGAAGAGTCTTGCCCCTGAACAGTCCACTGACGCTGCGCTGGGCGTCCTGTCCCACTTTCGTGTCCAGTTCTACGACTGCCTCTACACCCGGGCTGATGCACTCTTCGAGCTCACCGACGCGGTGCTGTGTGCTGATGGTCCGGTGACGTCGCTGGTCGAGCTGACCCTGACAGCCGAGCACCGGCGCGGGCACGGGCACGGGCACGGGGCAATGTACGACGCGTTGAACAGCGGCTGACTGGAGCCCCGCCGCCTGCGCAGGCTGCTTGCCTCCACGCCGCTGCCGCGTGCGGCCGACGGGCGGATCGTGCTCGCGGTCGATGTGAGCAACTGGCTGCGTCCCGATGCCCCGACCAGCGACGACCTGCTGTTCTGCCACGTCTACGGGCGGGGCCGCAGCGCGGATCAGTTCATCCCTGGCCGGCCCTACTCCTTCGTCGCCGCCCTGGAAACGGGGCGCACCTCGTGGACGGCCGTACTGGACGCGATCCGGCTGGGCCCGGCCGACGACGCCACCGCGGTGACTGCTGCCCAGCCGCGCGATGACGTCGTCCGGCTCGTGCGGGCCGGGCAGTG
>NZ_JBEXHZ010000242.1:0-2475 GCF_040608315.1 Streptomyces sp. NPDC005195 | reverse complement strand
GCCGGATCCGGCGCGGCGGCCGGGCGCAGCGGGATGACACGGGCGTCGTTCTGCGCGTGGTTCGGCGCTTGGTTGCTCACCCTTTCAGCGTAGGAGCACCGGGCCGTACGGAAAGGGATCGCCGTTCCGCTCTCGGGGGAATCGGACTGTGCCGCCTCTAGGCTGGTGGCCGGACGGGTGGAGGTGGAGGTGGGTGACGGTGCTGCGGGACACGTTCGACGAGGCGGCGGAGCTGTACGACCGGGCCCGCCCCCGCTATCCCACGGCGCTGGTGGACGAGCTGGCCGGGCGGGTGGGCCTCGGGCCCGGTGTCCGCGTCCTGGAGATCGGGCCGGGAACGGGGCAGCTCACCGTTCCGCTGGCGCGGCTGGGATGCGACGTGACGGCGGTGGAGCTGGGTCCCGCGCTGGCGGCGGTGGCCCGGCGCAACCTGCGCGGCTTCCACCGGGCGCGGGTGGAGGTGGCGGAGTTCGAGCGGTGGCCGCTGCCGCGCGATCCGTTCGACGTCGTGGTGTGTGCCACCGCGTTCCACTGGATCGACCCGGCGGTGCGGGTGGTCAAGGCGGCACGGGCGCTCGGCCCGGACGGAGTCCTCGCGCTGGTCACGACACACCATGTCGCGGGCGGCAGCACCGACTTCTTCGCCCGGGTCCAGTCGTGCTACGAGCGCTGGGACCCGGCCACCCCGCCCGGACTGCGGGCGTCGGACGAGGCGGACGTCGCCACGGACACGGGTGAGCTGGAGCGGTGGGGCGACGTCACCTCGTACCGCTTCGCACAGGAAATCACTTACTCGACGCGGGAGTACATCGACGTACTGCTGACCTACTCCGGGCACCGCGCGCTGGACACCCCCGCGCGCCGGGGTCTGCTGGGGTGTGTGGAGGAACTGATCGAGACGCGCCACGCGGGGTCGATCACCAAGCGCTATCTGCACGAACTCCTGCTGACGCGGCGGGCGTCGGACGGCGACCGCTGACCGGGGACGCTCACTGGCCGACCTTGCCGTCGATCCGCTCGCGCAGGAAGTCCGCGTGGCCGTTGTGCCGGGCGTACTCCTCGATCATGTGCACCAGCACCTCGCGGAGCGAGATCGGTTCGTCGCCGTTCGCCCCGGTGACGTCGAAGTCGCGGGCCTCGTCGACGAACCGTTCGGCGAAGGCCACCTCGGAGCGCCAGGTGGCCCAGGCCGCGGCGACCACGTCGGCGTCCGGCAGCGCGCCGTCGAAGTCGCCGTTCGGTTCCTCCTCGGACCGGTAGTGCCGGGGCACGTCCTGACCGGCCATCACCCGGCGGAACCACGTCTGTTCGACCCCGGAGAGGTGGCGCACCAGCCCGAGCAGGGAGAGGTTCGACGGCCCGACCGAACGCCGGGCCATCGCCTCGGCGTCCAGACCGGCGCACTTCATCTCCAACGTCAGCCGCTGGTCGCGGAGATACCCGACGAGGGTGTCCCGCTCCCCGACGAATCCCCCGTCGGTGCGCGGATCGTCGTCGGGGTGGACGAACATGTCCCACCAGCCGAAGTTCCGGTCGGGCTGGGTGCTCCCGGACTGTGCGGAGGCGGTGTCGGCCATACCCGAGAGCATCCCCCGCCGGCCGGGTGTCCGCCACCGTATTTCCGGACCTCGGAGACCGAGGCCGGCCATGCCCGGAGGGACGGGGTGTCCGACGGCGGAAACCCACCGATCCCGGCCCACCCGTCCGGAGGACACGGGGCGCGCCTCAGCGCAGCCACTGGTCCTTCTCCGCGGGCCGGTACAGCGTCACCGCCCGGGTCAGCTTGTCCAGCACCAGCCGGCCGGCCGCGACCCGGGTGACCTCGCCGTCGTACGAGAACTGCGGGTCACCGCGCAGTGCTTCGAGGCGCAGGCTGCGTACCTGCGCGGTGGTGAGGACCCGGCTGTTGTGCAGGGTGCCGGTCAGCACCGCCAGCAGCAGTCGTGTCCTGGCCAGCGGGGTCCCGGCGTCGACGGCGCGGACGTCCAGCAGGCCGTCGTCCAGCTGGGTCCGGTAGGTGGGCGCGAACCCCGCGGGGTGATAGATGCCGTTGCCCGCGAAGAGCAGCCACAGACGCTTGGGGCGGCCGTTGACGGAGACGTTCACGGGACTGCCCTTGGCGAGGACGCGGGCCAGGCCGACCACTAGCGCCGGCCACTTCCCGATCCGTTCCTCCAGCTTCTCGCGGGCGCCGACCAGCTCCGAGTAGACACCGAGGCTGAAGGTGTTGAGGAACACCTGTTCCGGTCCGCCCGGCACGCGGGCCCGCCCGAGGTCCGCGACGACCGCCTCGCCGGCCTGTACGGCACCCACGACGTCCTCAAGGGACTGGTTGCCCAGGTCCACGGCGAAGTGGTTGAAGGTGCCGCCGGGGAACACCGCGAGCGGCACACCGAGCCGGGCGGCGACCTCGGTCGCGGCGTTGATCGTCCCGTCGCCGCCGCAGGCGCCGAGTGCCCCGCCCTGATCCTTCGC
>NZ_JBEXHZ010000241.1:0-2492 GCF_040608315.1 Streptomyces sp. NPDC005195 | reverse complement strand
CGACCGGCGGTAGCGGCCGCAGGGTCAGCAGGACGGCGGCGACCACCGCCACGCCCCTGGCGGCGACCAGGACCGCCGCCGGCCCCGAGGTGAAGTGGCCGTGCGGCCCGGTGCGCAGGGCCAGCCCCTCGAGCGCGCCGTGGGCCAGCGCGCCCAGCGCGGCGATCAGCACGGCGCCGCGGTCGCCGTCGGGCCGCGAGGCCACCACGCAGGCGGTCACCAGCAGTACGGCGGTGATCACCCCGGCGCACTTGGCGGAGAACGGTCCGGGGTCGCTGCTCAGCAGGGAGGCGCTCACCGCGGCCAGCACGAGGACGGCCAGCGACAGTGCCAGGCGGCGGCTGGTCGACGGCTGCCACCGGTCAGGCCGCGCACCGACCACGTGCGCCACGCCGTCGGCGACGTCGTCGAAGTGCAGGGCGGGCAGCGCCGCGTCGGCCGGCCGCAGGTGAAGTTGGTCGCCGTGCCGCAGCCCCAGGCTCTCGGGCGTGCCGTCCGGGTCCAGCGGCTCCTCGCCCAGCCGCTGCAGCACCAGGGGAGTGCCGCGCTCCTGCGGCGACTGCGGCAGGTGGCGCAACAGGGCCGGCAGCAGGTCGCCTACGGACGTGGTGAGCGGGACCGAGACGTCACACCGGCCGCCCGGGTGGACGATCGTGAGTCGGCAGACCTCGGTGGACGAGGGCGACACCGCGGGCGCGGCGGTAGACATGGTGCTCCTTGGATGCACGGCGGGAGTGTGGGCGGGCGCGGTCGTCATGAGGGCGTCACCAGCCCGGTCTGGACGAGTCGCACGGACCGGCGGGTGACGAACTGGGCCCGGCCGGCGGGCAGTGTGCGGGGCTTGGCCTCGCCGAGGAACTTGCCCTCCTCCTTGGGGTAGGAGAAGAGGAGGGCCGGGTTGCCCAGCTCCCACATGCGCCGCAGCATCGGATCCATCATGGCGCGCATCGCTCCGGAGGTGCTGCGGGAGACCACCAAGTGCAGGCCGATGTGGTGGCCCTGGGCCAGCAGCGGGACCAGCGGTGCCATGGGCGAGGGCGCACCGGCGGCTCCGCAGACCAGGTCGTAGTCGTCGACGATGACGAACAGCCTCGGGCCCTGCCACCAGTCGCGCCGGGCGAGTTGCTCGGGGCTGACGTCCGGGCCCGGCACCCGCTTGCCGACCGAGACGGCCGCGTTGGCAGCGAGCTCGGCGAGCGCGTCGCGGTCCACGACGTAGCCGACCCGGTACGCCTCGGGCACCGAGGCGAGCAGGCCACGACCGGGGTCGGCGACCATGATCCGGGCCTGGTCGGGGGTGTAGCGGGCGGTGATGGCACGGATGACCAGGCGCAGCGTGTTGGTCTTGCCGCTCTCGCCGTCTCCCATCACCATCAGGTGCGCACTGGTGGCGAAGTCGTGCCAGGAGGGTTCGAGGCGCTGCTCGTCCCAGCCCAGACAGACGCGCAGATCGCCGTCGGCCGGGGGGAGTTGGTCGACCGGCAGACGGCTGGGCAGCAGGCGCACGCCGGGGGCGGCACGCCCGGTCCAGAAGGTGTCGATCTCCGCCACGGCGGCCTTGGTGGCCGAGGTCAGGTCGTCGGTGGCGCCCGAGTCGTCCAGTCGCGGCAGTGCGGCCAGGAAGTGGTGGCCGGCCGCGGTCAGGCCGCGGCCCGGCTGGTGCGGCACGGTGGCCGCGATCCGCGAGCCGATCTCGGACTCGGTGGCATCACCCAGCCGCAGCTCCAGCTTGGTGCCGAGCAGGTCGCGCAGGCGGGGACGGATCTCCGACCAGCGCACCGCCGAGGCGATCACGTGCAGCCCGAACGAGAGGCCACGGGAGGTGAGTTCGATGACCTTCGGCTCCAGGTCCTCGTAGTCCTGGCGCAGCGTGGACCAGCCGTCCACCACCAGGAAGACGTCCCCGTACGGGTCGTCGATCGTGCCGTCGGCGCGCAGGGCGCGGTAGGCCGCCATCGACTCCAGGCCGCGCGAGGTGAACTCCGCCTCGCGTCGTTCCAGCAGTTGGGTCAGCTCCGCGATCGTGCGCAGTACCCGGTCGCGCTCCAGGCGGGTGGCGACCGATCCGACGTGCGGCAGGCCCGCGGTGGAGACGAGGCCGCCGCCGCCGAAGTCCAGGCAGTAGAACTGGACTTCCCACGGGGTGTGGGTCAGGGCCAGGGAGAGGATCAGGGTGCGCAAGGTCGTGGACTTGCCGGTCTGCGGGGCACCCACCAGGCCGATGTGGCCGTCGGCTCCCGACAGGTCGGCCACCAGCATCTCGCGCAGCTGCTCGAAGGGCCGGTCCACCAGGCCCAGCGGGACGCGCAGCGCGCCGAGCCAGTGATGGTCTGCCGCGCTCATCCCGCGCACCGGGTCCGGCACGATCCCCGGGAGCAACTGGTCCAGGCTGGGGGAGGAGGTCAGCGGCGGCAGCCAGACCTGCCGGGCCGGCGGCCCGCTCTGCGCCAGCCGGTCCACCAGCACCTCCAGCAGGCTCGCCGTGCTCTCCG
>NZ_JBEXHZ010000240.1:0-2520 GCF_040608315.1 Streptomyces sp. NPDC005195 | reverse complement strand
CGATGCTGGTGCGTACCCCGCCGCCGCCGTAGTGGTTGTCCATCCGGTCGAACATGGAGATCATCGCGTGCACCTGCTCGACCGGTCCGCCGCCCACCACCGGTGTGGGCCGAAGGCCTTCCCGCTGGTCCGACAGCCACAGCAGCCAGTCGCGCTGAGGGCCGGTCAGTGCGGAGGCGACGAAGGGGACCGGGCCGAGGAGGCTGCGCCGCGAGATGTCGGTGGATCCCAGTTCGGCCACGGTGTGCAGGGTCTCCGCCACATCCTCGCCGTAGACGAGCGCCCGGCCCGCGACGGGGCGCAGCTGATCGGAGTGGAAGCCCAGTTCCGTGGGGGACACGGGACGGCCGCACCGTTCGGAGAGTACGGCCGCGATCAACCCCGTTGTGGTGCCGCGCGGTTGCTGGCCCTGTAACCAGCGGGTGACCGACGCCTTGTCGTAGTGGGAGTCGGTGCCCTGGCGGCGGCCCAGTTCGTTGACCCGCAGGGCGAGGGAGGCGTAGGAGCAGCCCGCGTCCTTCAGGGCGGCCGCCAGTGCCACGTTGGCCCCGGCGGGGCCCTTGGCCGCGCCGCTCGGTCGTCCGTCGGTCACGGTGGCGCTCCAGGTCTCGCGTCACGGTCTCCTGCGGTGCCGCGCCCTAACTGCCGGAAGGTCAATTCTCTTACGACAGAACACAGTTGTGCGGTCATCGCTGCTGCCTGTGCGGCGGGTCACTCGATCACTATGGTCTCCGCCAGGCTCGGCACGCAACCGACGATCCGATGTATTCATCGCCCCGTCCACGAGGCAGGCCGGGTCCCCCTCCGTGAACCCCACCGCGGGCCGGGCCTGTTGCGGACCTACGAGTGCGTCACCACGCTGAGGCGTGCCCGCCGGGGCCGCACCACTACGTCCGCACAACCGGACAGCCCGCCCGCACACTCCCGCCGCGCGGGCTGTCCGGCGACACTGGGTGAATCGGTCCTCCTGGAGGGAGCGGCATGCGCACCGGCCCTTGTTCCGAGGTGCGGGAATGACCTTCCACCAGGCTCCGCACCAGGCCCTCCACCAAACTCTCCGCCAGGCCCTCGCGCAGTGCCGGACCCTCGTCGTCGAAGGCCCCGACGGCATCGGCCGGGGCGCCCTGGTCGCCGAACTGGCCCGCCAGGGATTCCTCGTCCGGCGTGCGCGCGGACCGCTGCACCATGTGGACCCCACCCAGCCGTACCGCGAACTCCTCGCCGCACCGGGCCGGCTGGCCGTCGACGGCAGTCTCGTCCACGAACTGGTCTACGGTCCGCTGCGCCGCGGTCGTTCCCGGGTGACCTGGATCCAGGCCCTCGATTTCGCCGAGGCGGTGGCGGAACGCGACGGCGCCCTCCTCCATGTGACGGGAGAGACGGACGACGCCGAGGCCGTGGAGGGGTTCGGACGCGCGCTGCGCACCCTGGGCCAGCACGTCCCCGTCATCACCCTCGACGCCCGTGGCGGCGGCCTCCCGGTCCGCGGACCCGCCCGCGCGTCCGCCGGCGACTAGTGTCCTGCGGATCATGGCGGGCGGCCCACTGGCGCTGAATCGCTGTATCGACCCGCCGGACAAGGAGTTGGGTGAAGCGGGTTGGGTCCGTCGATAAATACCTCGACATCGGGCACGGTCATCGGGGACGCTTCGTGAAGATGACCAGAATCGATGACACACCGCCCGCGTGGGACGAGCGCACCCAGCTCACCACGTTTCTCGACTACGCACGTGACACCGCTCGCGCCAAATGCGAGAGCGTCTCTACGGAGAACGCACGCAAAGGGCTCCTGCCGGGCTCACCACTGATGACCATGAGCGGGGTGATCAACCACCTCCGCTGGGTCGAGTACTACTGGTTCCAAGTGGTCTTCCTCGGCGAGGAAGACCGGGGCCCCTGGACCGAGGAGGACCCCGACCGCGAGATGCGTATCGCCGTCGACTTCCCGCTCACGCAGTTGCTCGACGAATACGCCGAACAGAGCGCCCATTACCGCGAACTGGTCGCCGGGAACGGCCTGGACAAGCAGGCCCAGCGAGCCATCCGCAACGGCCTCCACGTCGACCTGCGCTGGATCCTCCTCCACCTCACCGAGGAGACGGCCCGCCACAACGGCCACCTGGACATCCTGCGCGAGATGCTCGACGGCACAACCGGCGACTGATCCGGCGGAGATCACGGGCGGAGCCAGAGTCGGATCGACGCGACGGTGACGGTGCCGTGGAAGATGTAGCCGCGCTCGTCGAACCTCGTGGCCACGGCCCGGGAGTTCTTCAACGCGTTGATCGTCCGCTGGACTTCGTTCCTTCGCCTGTAGATCGTCTTGTCGAAGCCTGCGGGTCGGCCCCCCTGCTGACCCTTCGTGGGCGGTCGGCCCGCTGATTCTTCGGTTCGGGGATGGTGTGCTTGATCCGGCGTCGTCGCAGGTAGCGGCGGTTGCGACGGGAGGAGTACGCCTGTCCGCGTGGGATGTCTTGTCGCCGCCGAGATGGTCGGGCCGCGTGCGCGGGCGTCCGCCAC
>NZ_JBEXHZ010000239.1:0-2523 GCF_040608315.1 Streptomyces sp. NPDC005195 | reverse complement strand
CCCCGCCCGGCCGGGGCGGGGACCACGGGAAGCCGTGTCACACGGTTCGGGGGCGGCCCTCCCAGTACGGGTCGCGCAGCCGCCGTTTGTACAGTTTCCCGTTCGGGTCGCGGGGCATCGACTCGATGAAGTCGACGCTCTTGGGGCGCTTGTACCCGGCGAGACGCTCCGCGCAGTGGCGCAGGACGTCCGCGGCGAGGGCGGCTCCCGGTGTGTGTCCCGGCGCCGGCTCGACGACGGCCTTGACCTCCTCGCCCCAGTCGTCGTGCGGGATGCCGAAGGCCGCCGCGTCGGCGACGGCGGGGTGGGCGAGCAGGGCGGCCTCGATCTCGGCCGGGTAGATGTTGACGCCACCGGAGATGATCATGTCGATCTTGCGGTCGCGGAGGAAGAGATAGCCTTCCTCGTCGAGGCAGCCGAGGTCGCCGACGGTGAAGAAGTCGCCGATGCGGTTCTTCCGCGTCTTGCTCTCGTCCTTGTGGTACGAGAATCCGCCGGTGCTCATCTTCATGTAGACGGTGCCGAGTTCACCGGGCGGCAGCCGCCTGCCGTCGTCGTCGAAGACGGCGAGCTCGCTGATGGGCCAGGCCCTGCCGACGGTGCCGGGTTTCTTCAGCCAGTCCTCGGCCGTCGCGAAGGCGCCGCCGCCCTCGCTGGCCGCGTAGTACTCCTCGACGCTGTGGCCCCACCACTCGATCATGGCTCGCTTCACATGGTCGGGGCAGGGGGCGGCGCCGTGGATGGCGTGCCGCATCGACGACACGTCGTAGCGGGCCCGGATCCCCTCGGGGAGCGCCAGCAGCCGGTGGAACTGGGTCGGGACCATGTGGGTGTGGGTGCACCGGTGGGTGTCGATGACCCGGAGCATCTCCTCGGGGGTCCACTTGTCCATCAGCACCAGCCGGTGGCCGATGTGCAGGGAGGCGCCCGCGAACTGGAGGACGGCCGTGTGGTAGAGCGGCGAGCAGACGAGGTGGACGTTGCCGTCGAAGGGCTTGATGCCGAAGATGCCGAGGAAGCCACCGAGGTAGGTCTCCTCGGGGAGCTTGCCGGGCAGCGGTCGGCGGATGCCGCGGGGGCGGCCCGTGGTGCCCGAGGTGTAGTTCATGACCCAACCGAGGGTGCGGTCGGCGGGCGCCGATCCGTCCTGTCCTGCGAGGAGTTCGGCGTACGGCCGGAAGCCCTCGGCCGGGCCGACGGCGAAGCGGCTCGTGGGCGGCAGTCCCGCCTCGTCGGCGGCGTGGCGCGCGGCGTCGGCGAACCGTTCGTGGGCGATGAGCACCTTGGCGCCCGAGTCCGAGACGATCCAGGCGATCTCGGGTCCGACGAGGTGATGGTTGACGGGGACGAGGTAGAGGCCGGCCTGCGAGGCGGCGAGGTAGGCCACGAGGAACTCGACGCCGTTGGGCAGGACGACGGCGAAGGCGTCGCCGCGTTCGAGACCGACGGCGCGCAGCCCGTGCACCAGTTGGTTGGCCGCGGTGTGCAGACGGCCCGCGGTCCAGTCGTGCCCGTCCGGGGTGACGAGGACCGTCCGCCCGGGGTCGGCGGTGGCCTGGGCCCAGAAGCCGTTCGGTGAGGTCGAGGTGGTCACGGTCGGGCGCTCCTTCCGGCGATCCGGTTGACGCGGTCGACGGCGTGCTCGAAACCGCGGGTCAGGTCGTCGAAGACGGCCTGGACGCTCCGTTCGCTGTTCATCCGGCCGACGATCTGCCCGACGGGTGTCCCGAGCAGCGGCTCCACCTCGTACTTCTGGATGCGGGAGACGGCCTCGGCCACCAGCAGCCCCTGCAGGGGCATGGGCAGGGTGCCTGGACCCTGCGGGTCGTCCCAGGCATCGGTCCACTCGGTGCGCAGCTGGCGGGCCGGCTTCCCGGTCAGCGCGCGCGAGCGGACGGTGTCGCCGGACCCGGCGGCCAGCAGCTTGCGGGTCACGGCCCGTGAGTGCAGGTCGGCCTCGGTGACGGTCAGCCACAGGGAGCCGAGCCACACGCCCTGGGCGCCGAGGCTGAACGCGGCGGCCACCTGCTGTCCGCTGCCGATGCCGCCCGCCGCGAGGACGGGCAGCGGGTCGACGGCGTCGACGACCTCCGGCGTGAGGACCATCGAGGCGATCTCCCCGGTGTGGCCGCCCGCCTCGTAGCCCTGCGCCACGACGACGTCGATACCGGCCTCGGCGTGTTTGCGGGCGTGCCGGGCGCTGCCCGCGAGGGCGGCGACGAGCACCCCCTGTCCGTGGGCGCGCCGCACGACGTCGGCGGGCGGTGAGCCCAGCGCGTTGGCCAGCAGTCTGATCGGATAGTCGAAGGCGACGTCGAGCTGGGTGCGGGCGACCTGCTCCATCCAGCCCGTGATGCGCCAGCCGACCGCTTCCCCCTCGTCGAGTCCGGGTACGCCGTACTTGGCGAGGGTGTCCGCGACGAACTGGCGGTGCCCTTCGGGGATCATCGCCTCGACGTCCGCCTCGGAGACCCCCTCGACCTTCTTGGCCGGCATCACCACGTCCAGGCCGTAAGGCCTGCC
>NZ_JBEXHZ010000238.1:0-2540 GCF_040608315.1 Streptomyces sp. NPDC005195 | reverse complement strand
CGTGGTCCCCGGGGACCACGGCCCCCGGCGGACCCTTCCCTCCCTCGCGCCCCGGCGGACACCACCCGCCCCCGGACGCGCGGAGCCGCTCTGGCGCGACCTCCTGGGTGACGTCCTGCGGCGGGAGCGGCTGGCGCAGGAGCGCACGCTCAAGGACGTGGCCGACGCGGCCCGGATCTCGATGCCGTACCTCTCCGAGCTGGAGCGCGGCCGCAAGGAGGCTTCGTCCGAAGTCCTCGCGGCCGCCGCCCGCGCTCTCGGCCTCGGTCTCACCGACCTGCTCTCGCTGGCGCAGGACGAGCTCACCCGTCTCGCCCAGGTGCGCCCGGCCCGTCGGCGCACCCCGTCGTCCCCGCGTCACGACGGCTTGTGCCTGGCCGCCTGACGCGCGACGACCGCTCGCGGCGGGCCGGTTCAGACCGCCGCGAGCCGTCGGCCCAGCACCTCGTCGGCCATTCCGTATGCCACCGCCTCCCGCGCCGTGAAGACCTTGTCGCGGTCCATGTCCGCGCGCAGCACCGTGACGTCGTGGTGCGTGTGCCGGGACAGGACCTCCTCGACCTGGGAGCGGATCCGGAGCATCTCCTTGGCCTGGAGCGCGAGATCCGAGACGGTGCCCTGGCGGCCACCGCTCGCCGGCTGGCCGAGCAGCACCCGCGCGTGCTCCAGCACGAACCGCCGCCCCGGATCGCCGGCTGCCAGCAGCACCGCCGCCGTCGACGCCGCCTGGCCGACACAGAAGGTCGAGATGGGCGCCTGGACGAACGTCATCGTGTCGTAGATCGCCATGAGCGAGGTGAACGAACCACCCGGCGAGTTGATGTACAGCGCGATCTCGCTCTCCGGGCTCGACGACTCCAGGTGGAGGAGCTGGGCGATGACGACATTGGCGACCCCGTCGTCGATCTCGGTGCCGAGGAAGATGATCCGCTCCGAGAGCAGCCGGCTGAAGACGTCGTAGGACCGCTCACCCTGCGGGGTGCGCTCGACGACGTTCGGAATCGTGTACGAACCCATGTCAGAGCCCCATCCGTCGTCGCGACGCGGCCGGGCGGACGTCGTCGAGCGACTCCACGACCCGGTCCACCATGCCGTACTCCCGGGCCTGTTCGGCCGTGAACCAGCGGTCGCGGTCACCGTCCCGGGAGATCGTCTCCACGCTCTGGCCGGTGTGCTCCGCGGTGATCCGCTCGATCGCGCTCTTCGTGAACTCCAGGTTCCGTGCCTGGATCTCGATGTCGGAGGTGCTGCCCCCGATGCCCGCCGACGGCTGGTGCATCATGATCCGCGCGTTGGGGAGCGCGTAGCGCTTGCCGTGCGTGCCCACACTGAGCAGGAACTGCCCCATGCTCGCGGCGAACCCCATGGCCAGCGTCGACACGTCGTTCGGGACCAGCCGCATGGTGTCGTAGATCGCGAGGCCCGCGGTCACCGAACCGCCCGGACTGTTGATGTACAGGCTGATGTCGGTGCGCGGGTCCTCCGCGGACAGGACGAGCAGCTGGGCGCAGACCCGGTTCGCGGAGACCTCGTCGACCTGGGTGCCGAGGAGGACGATCCGCTGGGCGAGCAGTTGCGCCGAAAGATGGTCGTCGAAGCGTGTCGGCGGGGTGTCGCCCTCCTCGGCGCGCGGCGCGTGGGACGGGCCCCAGCCGTTGACGAATGCGGTCATCGGTCCTCCTCGTGGTGGTGCGGCGGGCAGTGCCGCGATCTCCACCATCGGACCGAAGTCCCGCCGGGGTCAGCTTTCTCGGCCCCTGGCAGATTCGCTGTGGGCAGAGCCGCGCAGCGACCTGAAGAAGGCCTGTACGTCGCCGGCCAGGAGATCCGGCTCCTCGGCCGCGGCGAAATGGCCGCCCCGGTCGAACTCCGTCCACCGCACGATGTTGTTCGTGCGGTCCGCGATGTGCCGCAGCGGTACGAAGGGTTCGTGCGGGAAGACCGCCAGAGCGGTCGGCGCGGTCGAGACGCCGGGCTGGGCGCCCCGGTAGTCCGCGTGGGCCCGCTCGTAGTAGATGCGGGCCGAGGACCCGGCCGTGCCGGTGAGCCAGTACAGCATCACGTTCGTCAGCATCAGGTCCCGGCCGACGGCTTCCTCCGGACGGTCCTCGGCAGCCGTCCACTGCCTGAACTTCTCGACGATCCACGCGAGTTGACCGACCGGGGAGTCCGTGAGCGCGTAACTGAGGGTCTGCGGCCGGGTCCCCTGGAGCTCGGCGTACCCGGCTTCGTCCCGCCGCCGCTCCTGGGTCCTCCGCCACGACGTCAGGGCGCGCTCGCGCTCCTCGGGGCTCAAGGAGGCCAGCTCACCGTCGGTCGGTTCGGTCTGCGCGGACGAACCGGGCAGCAGATTCAGGTGGACTCCGATGAGCCGCTCGGGGAAGGCCCGGCCCAGCTCACGGGAGATGGCGCCGCCCCAGTCCCCGCCCTGGGCACCGAAGCGCGCGTAGCCGAGCCGCGTCATGATCTCCGCGAACGCGGCGGCCACCCGCCGGAACTACCAGCCGGTGTCCCGGGTCGGTCCGGAGAGTCCGAATCCG
>NZ_JBEXHZ010000237.1:0-2543 GCF_040608315.1 Streptomyces sp. NPDC005195 | reverse complement strand
GCGGGCGGCGGGGGCCAGCCGGCGCATGCCGAGCACGCCCAGCATGTTGGACTCCACGCCGATGCCCCAGCGTTCGGCGATCAGGCCGTTGTCCAGCAGCCGCCACACCACGACGCCGGTGAACTCGATGACCTGCCGGGTGGGGGCGGCGCCCAGGAAGTCGCCCAGGTGGGTGCCGCGCCAGGTGTTGTGGATGACGACGTGGTCGCCGTGGGCGCTCATGTCCTCGATGGTCACGTGCAGGTCGGGGAAGCCCTGGCGCAGGCCGGCGATGGTGTAGCGGACTCCCTCGAGTCCTTCGGGGGCTCCGGGCAGCGGCTGGTGGTCGACCATGCCGGGGCTGTAGATCTCGTCCACGACCGAGAAGTCGCCCTGGTTGACGAAGGCGTCGAAGACCCGGCGGACGGTCTTCTTGTTGCGCTCCTCCACGCTCCGGCCGGTGCGCACCGTCTCTTGTATCGACACGTTCCATCCTTATGGCGTCGGCGCCCGCGAGGGGCGGGTCAAGGCTGGCGGGGGCGGGCGGGCGCCCGTCACCTGCCGGGGAAGGGGGCGTCCCAGGTGAGGGTGAGGCCCGCGTACACGTAGCGGCTGGCCTCGATGGCGAGCAGCAGGACGGTGTCGCCGGGGGTGATGCGGCCCTGGCTCCAGCCGGCGTCCAGGGCCAGCGGGACGGCGGCGGAGCCGGTGGCGCCGACGTCGGTGAGGTTTTCCACGATGGTCTTGCTCAGGGTGCTCTGGTCGGCGGCGGACAGTCCGGCGGTGCCGTACTCACTGGCGAAGTACTCGGCGTTGCCCTCGGGCAGGACGCAGGCGTCGATGTCGTCGAGGGTGAGGCGGGAGCGGTGCAGCATGTCGTGGATGCCCTCGACGAAGACGCGGGGGCCGAAGCGGGCGGTGCCGGGGATGTCGAGGCGGATGTCCATGAGGCGGGGGCGGCGCTGCTGTTCGGCGAGGGGGGCGTCGGTGCCGCCGCCGATGATGTGCATGCCGGGTTTGCGGGTGCCGCCCAGGGAGCGGGTGGCGAAGACGGGCCGCCGGCGGCCGGCGGCGGAGCCTTCCTCGCCGGCGCGCAGGACCATGGCGCCGGCGCCGTCGCCGAAGGTGTAGACGGTCAGGCGGTCGCGCATCCGTACGCGTTCGGGTTCGCGGCCCAAAAAGACGGGGGCGAGGAGGGGGGAGACGGCTTCGGCGCCGATGACCAGGGCGGTGGCGTACGTGCCGTCGGCGAGCAGGCGGCGGGCGATGTCGAGGGCCTGGACGGCGCCGACGCAGCCGGCGCGGACCTCGATGACGGCGCAGCGTTCCAGGCCGAGTTGTTCCTGGACGTAGGTGGCGGCGACGGGCAGCAGGTAGTCGGGGCTGGCGGTGGAGACGACGATGAGGTCGATCTCGTCGGCGGTGACGCCGGCCCGGTCGAGGGCCTGGCGGGCGGCGGCGGTGGCCATGGCGGAGGTGCTGGTGGTGTGGGCGCCGCTGGCGGGGTCGACCATCCAGTGCCGGCGCTTGACCTGGATGCCGTCCAGGACGTCGTCGGGCAGCGGTCCGCAGACGTGGGCGAGGGCGTCGTTGTCGAGGGCCTCGCCGGGCAGGTGGGCGCCGGTGGCCAGGACGGACACGTGGCGTTCGGCGGGTGCGGGGGGGGGGGCGGGGGTGTGGGGCATGGTCAGTTCTCCGTTGCGGGACGCAGGACGAGGCTGATGTGGGTGCCGCCCAGGGAGGAGCTGTTGATGAGGACGGGGCCGGCTGCGGTGCCTTCCTGCCAGCCGGTGACGGCGAGCAGGGCGGCGAGCTGGGCGCCCGCGCCGACGGGTTCGCCGAGGGTCTGCTTGGGGGTGTGCACGGGGCAGCCGGACGCGGCGGCGAGCCGGCCGGTGGCGTGTGCCTCGGGGGTGTCGGCGCGGGTGAGTCCTGCGGCGTTGGCCCAGATCGCGGTCACCTCGCCGGGGTGCAGCCGGGCGTGGCCGAGGGCGGCGCGCATGGCGCGTTCGACGCCTTCGCCGTCCTCGTCCCAGCGGCCGACGCCGGCCGCGTCGCAGGCGGTGCCGTGGCCGGCGAACTCGGCCAGGATGCGGGCGCCTCGGGCGCGGGCGCTGGACTCGCGTTCCAGGACCAGGGTGATGCCGGCCTCGGCGAGGGTGTAGCCGGTGTCTTCGAACAGCGGCAGGCCGCGGTAGGCGGTCAGGACGCCCGGGGAGAGGTCTTCGACGGCGGGGCACAGGACGGCGTCGGCGCGGTGCTGGAGCAGCAGGTCGTGGGCGACGGTCAGGGCGGAGGCGCCGGCCGCGTGGCCGGTGGTGACGGTGGAGGTGGGGCCCTTGGCGCCGACGTGCATGGCGACCTGGCCGGCGGCGGCGTTGAAGACGGTGTTGGGGAAGACCGCCGGGCTGCCCTCGGCGGGGCAGCCGCCCAGGACGGGCAGCAGGAAGTCCTCGATGCTGCGCATCGGGCCGAGGCCGGTGCCCAGGACGACGCCGGTGTGCTCGTCGGCGTCCAGGCCGGCGTGGGCGAGGGCGGCGGGGCAGGCGGCGACGGCGAGCGGG
>NZ_JBEXHZ010000236.1:0-2553 GCF_040608315.1 Streptomyces sp. NPDC005195 | reverse complement strand
CCGACCGCCGGCCCTCGGGCCGACGACGCCGGTGGCGCCCCGGGGTGGTCTCCGGGAAGCCCGCCGGGTGACCGGCTCAGCCGCCGGCCGGACGCTTGCGGCCGACGCCCGAGTACACCCAGTACTCCGACGGGTTCTCCGGGATGTGGTCGTCCGCGTCCGGGCGCCACAGGGGTACGTAGACCAGGCCGGGCTCCACGAGGTCGAAGCCGTCGAAGAGCCCGAGGATCTCGCCCTGGGACCGGGCGGTGACCGGCGAGGTGGCCCGGGATCGGTACAACTTCCCCACGGCGGCGGCGGTGTCGGGGCGGTCCTCGTTCGTCGCGTGTGTCAGCGCCAGCCAGCTCTCCTCGGGCAGGGCGTCCCGGAACGCGGCCACGATGCCGGCGGGGTTCTCCTCGGGCGCGATGAAGTGCAGGATCGTGATCATCAGCACGGCGACGGGCTGATCGAAGTCGATCAGCTTCTGCACCTGCGGCGAGGACAGCACATCGGCCGGGCGACGGATGTCGGCGTCCACGATGTCCGTGTCCGGATTGTCGGCGAGCAACGAGGCACTGTGTGCCACCGCGACCGGATCACTGTCCACGTACACCACGCGGGCTCCCGGGCAAGCCGCTTGCGCCACCTCGTGGACGTTGCCCTGGGTCGGTATGCCCGATCCGAGGTCGATGAACTGCCGCACTCCGGCGTCGACCAGGAAACGTACCGCCCGCCCGAGAAAGGCGCGGTTGGCCCGCGCCAGGGTGCGCACCTGCGGGTCGATGGCCGTGAACGCCGCCAACGCCTCCCGGTCTATGGCGAAATTGTGCCGGCCGCCCAGCATTGCGTCGTACATCCGGGCAACGCTCGCCTTGTCCGGGTCGACACCCTGAGGCAGACCTTCGCTACCTGACACCACAACTCCCCGTCCTGGAAGTGATCTTGACGCCCCATCATATAGTTGCCGCCCAGGCACGGCGAGGTGTGTCCATGCCACGCGATGCGACCCCTCCAGTGGAAGGCACCGCCCTGCGGAACGAAGCACACAGCCACGCGGACGATGCGGCCGCCGCGTTCGCGCGCCTTCGGCCGGTCTTCTCGGGTGCGGCCGACGCCATCGGCTCGGAACTCAACCTGCACCTGACCGGCAGTCATGTCGTCCAGGCGCTGGCTCCCGGGTTCTGTGACGCGGCATCGGTCTACCTGCTGGAGCGGTGGCTGCTGGAGGAGAACGCGTACGACTCCGCGGACCCGGCCCAGATCGAGGCCCGGCGACTGGCCCTGCGCATCGGGACGGACGCGCCCGAGGACTGGGAGGGGACGCTGCCCGTGGGCGAGGTGATCGTCTTTCCCCGTGAGACCCCGTACACGCGCTGCATCGCCACCCGTACGACGCAGTTGCTCGACTCCGTCGACGCCCACACCTCCGAACGGCTCAGCACCGCCGGGGGCGACGACGTCCGTATGGACGCCCTGCTGCGGACCGCGTCCTTCCTCGTCGTCCCGCTGCATCTGCGGGGCATCGCGGTCGGGTTCATCGCGTGCACACGCGGCCCGGACCGGGCGCCCTTCGTGGCCGGGGACGCCGCGGCCGTGGAATCGCTGGCCGCGCGGGCCTGTGTGGCTCTGGACAACGCGCGACGCTACGAACGCGAACGCCGCATGGCGCTGGCCATCCGGCAGAGCCTGCTGCCCGCGACCTCACAGACGTTCGAGGGGTGTCGTATCGCCCATGGCTATCTCCCGGCCGGGCAGGACAACATCATCGGCGGTGACTGGTTCGACGTACTGCCGCGCTCCGACGGCCGCGTCAGTCTGATCGTCGGGGACGCCATGGGGCACGGGCCGGAGTCGGCCGTCGCCATGATCCAGCTGCGTACTGCCGTACGGACGCTCGCGGGACTGGACATCACGCCGGCCGAGCTGATGCGCCGACTGGACGCGCTGGCCTGTGACACACCGGGGGCCTCCTTCGCCACCTGCGTGTACGCCGAGTGGGACGCGCAGAAACAGCTCTGCACCTTCGTCGGAGCCGGTCATCCCCCGCCGCTGATACGGACCGCGGACGGACGCGCCAGGCCCATCACGCTCACCAGCGCGGGCCTGCCCCTCGGACTGGGGATGGGCAGCTATGAACCCACCGTGGTCCGGGTGCCCGAACCGATACTCCTGCTGCTCTACAGCGATGGTCTGGTCGAGTCCCGGGACACCGACATAGAGCAGGGCATCGCGCGCCTCGCCGGTCTCCTCGGCACGGACGGCGCGGAACCCGCCGGCACCGAGGGTCCGGACGCGTTGGAGTCACTGTGCCAGCGGCTGTTGCTCAAGACGTCGCCGGCCGGTGGCGGCGCGGACGACCGGACGCTCCTTCTGGCCGAACTGACGCCCGCGAAGCTCACGGCACCGTCATGACCGGCCGGACCCGTGCCGCTCACGGCACCGTCATGAGCGGCACGGGTCCGGCCGGTCCGTCGGGCCAGGGTGCTTCGCTCGGACGGGCGAGGCGGCGGGCGCGGGTGTCAGGCGCGCCCGGGTTCGGAGGCGTGGTGGCGATCGCCGGCTCGTGGGCCT
>NZ_JBEXHZ010000235.1:0-2554 GCF_040608315.1 Streptomyces sp. NPDC005195 | reverse complement strand
GCCGCCGAACGGGAACCCCACCGGGTCCTCTTCAGGGCCGCCCGGCGCCTGCCCGACGAGGTCGAGGGTCGCGAACAGCTCGATATGGATGAGGCCCATGCCTTGCTCCCGATGAGTCGGTTGTCCTGGTCGGGAGGTAGACCTGTGAACTCCGTCGGACTCATCGCCGCGCCGACAGCCACCTTCGCCTTCGTCGGCGAAGGTGCGTCGCCGGACGGCTGCCACCCCTCGGTCACACGGTGGTGACCACTTGCTCGTAAGTCAGCCGTGGGGAGCGTGTGAACCACGCGTTCTCCCCCGGCCTGCCGATGTTGACGACGGCGAGGACCGAGTGCTCGCCGTCGCTGAAGAACTCTTTGTCGATACCCACGGCGTCGAAGCCGGTCATCGGCCCCGCGGCCAGGCCGGCGGCGCGGACGCCGATGAGGAAGTAACCCACCTGAAGGGACGCGTTGAGCCTCGCGGACGGCTCGCGGACCGCACGCTCGGCGAAGAGACTCTTGGCTTGGGGGAAGTGCGGGAACTGGGTGGGCAGTTCCTCGTGGAAATCGAGGTCCGCGGCGAGGAGGGCGACGAGCGGGGCTGCCGAGGTCTTCTTCCGGTTGCCTTCGGACAGGTGCTCGACCAGGCGCTCGCGCGCTTCGGCGGAACGGACCAGCACGATACGCAGTGGCTGCTGGTTCATCGAGGTGGGGCCGTACTTGACCAGGTCGTAGATGGCCTGTATCTGGTCGTCCGTCACCGGCTCGTCGGTGAAGGTGTTGGCGGTCCGTGCCTCCCTGAACAGGAGGTCCTGGGCGGCGGGATCGAGTGCGAGGGACATGGTGAACCTCTTGAGGTCGAGTGTCTGTGGTGGCGCGGACCTGCCCGGCATCATGGGTGCGCCGCCGTGTGCCACAGCGGCCGACGCGGCGAAGGCGAGCGCCGCTCCGGCAAGGAGCGCCAGAGGAACTGCCAGGACGTCGGCCGTCCCTGGGGCGCCACGAGCGGACGACGTCACCGCGGTGGCGGCCCACAGCGCCGGGGTGTACCCGTGCGGGGCCGCGCTCGCGCTCACGGCGTCCCCGAGTCGGCCGCGGTATCCGCGCTGGGTGCCCGTACGGGCACCGGGCCCGGCCGCCCTGTGCCGCGCTGCGGTCGGCTATCCGTCCGCCCAGCGTCGGTGAGCGCGTACTGCGAGTGCGGTGTTCGTGGAGCGCGTCGTGTTCACGAAGGGGTCACCTCCCGATGAATGACGGTGCCGTCCTGGGGGCCACGCCGTTGCTGCCAGCATCACGGGTGGTACCGGATCCGGGCGTCACCCATTCAAGGGATCTTTGCCTTCGTGTCCGACAGTCAGTGGACCGTTTCGGTCGGCTCCGTCGGCGCTGACGGCCCGCTCGATCGCCAGCCGGGTCAGCTCGACCCGCGAGTTGATGCCGAGCTTGGTGAAGATGTGCTTCATATGGGTGTTGACGGTGTGCACGGACACGTAGAGCTGGTCGGCCATCGCCCGGTTGGTGAGGCCCTCGACGACGAGCGGGATCAGTTTCCGCTCGGATTCGGTCAGGCTTCCCAGCCCCGGGGGGCCGGCTGCGTGAGTCCGTACGGGGGCGGTGCGCACACCGAGCCTGCGCA
This sequence comes from Streptomyces sp. NPDC005195, assembly GCF_040608315.1. NCBI lineage: Bacteria > Bacillati > Actinomycetota > Actinomycetes > Kitasatosporales > Streptomycetaceae > Streptomyces > Streptomyces sp. NPDC005195. The sequence continues at coordinate 937 of NZ_JBEXHZ010000235.1, read as the reverse complement.
GGCGCCCCCTGATCCGTTCCTGGTCGCGCCCGGCTCCCGAGGCCGATGCCAGCCGGCCGGCTTCCTCGAAGTACGGGATCGCCGGTGTCGTGTCGGCCGATTGCACCATGAGTTCGCCGAGGTCCTCGCAGGCCGCTGCCAGGGCCAACGGCCTGCCGGTGTTCCGGTAGCCGGTGATGGCGGACTCCAGCGCACGGGGGTCGCGGTGGAGCAGGCCGTCCACATGGGCGCGGACCGCCCCGATGATCTGCCGGCTCTCGTCCTGCGTGGCCAGGCCGCGCACCGCGCCGGACACGGCCCGCACGAGCGACGGGTCCTCGTCCCGGAGCGCGATGCGCACGATCCCGGGCCAGTGGGACGGGGGTACCGCCAGCAGCCGTGCCGGCTCGCGGCTCTGGAAACCTGCCGTGAGTGCCGCCACCGCCTGGCCGTCCTCGCCCTCCGCGTCCGCCAGTCCGGCGCGCGCGAGAGACACCCAGGAGCCGTACCGCTGCGTCGAGTGCGTGCCGAAACCGGTTTCAGCGGCGCGGAGGTGGTCTCCGGCCCTGGTGAGGTCACCGCGTCTGATCTCCACCAACGCCAGCACGGAGCGGGCCTGCGGGTTCGGCAGCGTGATCTCGAGTTCGGCCGCCACCATCAGGCTGGCCTCGGCCTCCACGGCCGCGTCGTCCAGCGCTCCCTGTTCGAGGAGTGCGCAGGCACGGGCGGCATGCCAGTGGGGTAGTGACCAGCCCAGGCCCAGCGCCTCCGCTTCGCGCTGCCCCTCCCGCAGAATCCGCTCGGTGTCCGCGAGCCGGTCGGTGGCGGTCAGCACGGTGGCCAGCCACAACGCCGGGATCCGCGGGGGCCGGCCGCCCAGGGCCGACCCCGGTTCAACAGCGCGCGCCCGCCCGCTCCTCGACTACGGTCGGCGTATGCCCATGGTCACCTCCGGTTC
>NZ_JBEXHZ010000234.1:0-2556 GCF_040608315.1 Streptomyces sp. NPDC005195 | reverse complement strand
CGCGGAACGGACAGGTGGCGCGTGGCCCGTCCCCGCCCGCGGGCTCGACCGGTTCCACCGGTTCCACCGGGCCGGAAACGCTCGGCGCGCTGCTGCTCCCGGCGGCCCGGGACACCGGTGCGTCCGTGAGCGGGATCTACCTGTTCGCGCCGGACCGGCCGGTGCTCCAGCTGGCGGTGACGACCGGGGGCACGATGGTCGCGCTGTGGGAAAGGGCCGACCCGGCGGGCGAGGGACCCGTGGCCGAGGCGGTACGCGAGCGGCGGCTGGTGTGGGTCGCCGGTCACGCGGAGCTGGCCCGCCGGTACCCGCGGACCGCGCTCACCCTGCCCTACCCCGTGGCGGTGGCAGCCGCACCGGTGACCACCGGCGCCACCACATGGGGCGCGCTGGCGTTCCTGTGGCCCGGCACGCATCCGCGCCTGCTGAGCACCCGCGAACGCGACGCGGTCGCCGCCGCCTGCGACCGTGTGGGCGCGTTCCTGCGGCAGGCCGCCGCCGACGGGCGCCCGGTCCTCCCCGCGGAACGTCCGCATGTTCCGGACCCGCCGCGGACCCGTACCCCCGGACCTGCGGAGGCGCTGGCCGCCGTCGATCTCGTCGACCGCCTCCCCGAGGGCTGTCTGGCCCTCGACCTGGACAACCGGATCACCTTCATCGACGCCACCGCCCGTGATCTGGTCGGCGGCAGTGCTCCGGACCTGCTCGGGACCTCGCTGTGCGAAGCCCTGCCGTGGCTGGACGAGCCGGTCCTCCAGGACCACCAGCGAGCCGCGACGATCAGCCGCCGACCCGCCGTCTTCACGGCCCTGTGCCCGCGGGGCCGGTGGCTGGACTTCGAACTGCACCCCGACGTCTCCGGCACCACCGTCCGTGTCACTCCCGCCGAGGACGCGGGTCCGGCGGACCACCCGCGGCGGGGCGGCAGGGACAGCACCCTCGCCCCTACGCGGGCACGCGTGCTGTACGACCTGATGCACCTGGCCGCCTCACTCACCGAGGCCGTCAGCGTGCAGGACGTGGTGGAGCTGGCCGCCGACCAGATCATGCCCACCTTCGACGCGCAGGGCTTCGTGCTGTCCGTGGCCGAGGACGGCCGACTGCAGATCGTCGGCTCCCGCGGGTACCGGGACGAGGTCCTCCGGCCCTTCGACGGACCACCCCTCACCGACAGGTCGGCTCCCACCGTGCACGCCCTCACCACCGGTATCCCCCTCTTCTTCGGCTCCCCGCAGGACATGGAACGGTTCCACCCCGCCATCCCGCGACTGACCGGAAGGGCGGCGTGGGCCTTCCTTCCGCTGGTCGTCTCGCGCCGCCCGGTCGGCTGCTGGGTGCTGTCCTTCGACCGTCCCCGCCCCTTCGGCCCCGACGAGCGTGCCGTTCTGACCTCGCTGGCCGGGCTCATCGCCCAGGCCCTCGACCGCGCCCGCCTCTACGACACCAAGCACCAGCTCGCCCACGACCTGCAAAGCGGCCTGCTCCCCACCACCCTGCCCGTGGTACCCGGCCTGGAGGTCGCGGCCCGGTACCTGCCCGCGGCCCGCGGCATGGATGTCGGGGGCGACTTCTACGACCTCATCCGTCTGGACGCCACCACCGTCGCCGCCGCCATCGGTGACGTCCAGGGGCACAACGTGCACGCCGCCGCTCTGATGGGACAGATCCGCACGGCCGTCCACGTGACGGCGGGGGCATCGCCCGACGAAGTCCTCGCCCGCGCGAACCGTCTGCTCACCGACTTCGACCCGGGCCTCTTCGCCAGCTGTCTGTACGCCCATCTCGATCTCGCACACCATCGCGCGATGCTGGCCACCGCTGGTCACCCGCCTCCGCTCCTGCACGACGCCGACGGACGCACCCAGGTCCTCGACCTGCCGCCCGGACTCCTGCTCGGTATCGACTCCGCCGCCGACTACCGGACCACCGAGATCCCCCTGCCGCCCGGCGCCCTGCTGGCCCTGTACACCGACGGCCTGATCGAGACCCCCGGCGGCGACATCGGCGAGGCCGCCGCCGACCTCGCCGATCACCTCGACCGCGTCGCGGACCAGCCCGTCCACACCCTCGCGGACGCCCTCATCCGGCACACCCGCCACACCGACCCGCGCAGTGACGACGTCGCCCTGCTCCTGCTGCGCGCGACGGAGGGAACCTGACGGGCGAAGCGGCCGTCGGCCGCCGAACGGGCTGCCGTCGGCCGAACGGGCCGTCGCCCGCACCGCGTCGCGGTCCTCCGGAGGGGCGCCGTCGCACCGGCACATGGTGAGGCCCGGTCCGCCGCCTCGGGGAGCGACGAACCGGGCCTGCTTCCACGGTGACACACCCGCCCCCGCCTCGCCCGCCGGGCGCCGACGGCGCGGGAGGGCGCGGGACGACGCGGCTCCCGACCGGACCGGGATCCGGGGAGAGCCGCGTACGGAGACCGCATGAGGCCGGGCGGCGGGCCCTGCGCCCGATCGTGACCGACCGGCACGAGCCCACCCATCAACGACCGGTGCGCCGTCCACAAGTCGGCGATCCGCACCATGCCCACGAGACGGCGATCGCCACCAC
>NZ_JBEXHZ010000233.1:0-2565 GCF_040608315.1 Streptomyces sp. NPDC005195 | reverse complement strand
GGTGCCGCGAGAGTGGCACGCCGGGTGCGGGAAGAGGCCCAGAGAAACGGCTCGCTCGAAAGACGAGACCGCGCTCTGGGCCTACTTCACCACCGACTGTTCTCCCACGTCACGATGAACTGGCGGGGCAGGCCGCTGACCAGCCATGAAGTCATCGTGAACAGTATCGCGGCGACCACCACCCGCACCGGGCTGACGGTCCGCGCCGAACTCGACACCACTCTCTACGAGACCGGCGTCCGCATCAGTGAGGGGCAGCTGAACGCCCTGCCACTGAGGCGCCACGACTGGCACGGCGACTGGAACTACACCCTCCACCCCCAGGAACACCGCCGGGACGGCGTCCTTCCGATCCCGCCTCAGAACGAAGCCGGCCCTGGCCGCGACTGGCTGACCCATCCCGCCCTCACCGGCATCCCGCACGAGCAGTGGGACTCGCTGGTCACCGAGTTGGCAGCGGCCCGCGCGGCTCAGCGGGAAACAGACCTCTATCAGCGACGCGGCGGCGACCGGCAGAAGACCCCTGCCGCCGGCTTCTACACCGGCCGGCGCCCCGGCCTCACCCTCGTCGACCGGCTCCTGGCCACCATCCTCTACCAGAGGTTCAAACTCCCTCAGGTCGTCATCGCCCCGCTCTTCACCGTGACACCCAAGTGACCCTCAACCGGGCCATCAGCCGAACCCGCCGGCTCCTCCACACCATCGGACACGCCATCGAACCCGCCGAGGCGCAACTGGCCACCCTCGACGATCTCACCGATCTCACCGCACGCCTCGGCATCCCCAAACCGGAGATCAAGACGGCGAGTTATTGATCTGCAAGTCCTAATACCCGGCCTTGGGTCAAGGCCCGCCGCCGTCCTTACCCGCCGGATCGTGCTTGTCATAGCCGAGGTGGTCGGTGATCTCACCCTCCAGGGCAGACTCCGGAACCGTCTTGGTCAACTGTTCAGCAGCCCACCCTCGCCAGTCAGCTGCAGCCCCTTGCTCCGGGCCTGCTCGACGCGCTGGTCGATCAGCTTCTGCTCGACCGCCGCGGTCTCCAGCGGCGGTTCCGCCTGGTCATCGGCGGCCACGAACTCGGTCACGGTGTCAGTCACTTGATGTCCCTTCCATGATCATCAATTACACCGGTGAGCGTACAGACCCGACAGTCCTGCCTCGTGGCGTCAGCTGCTGGGTGGAGGCTGGGCCTTGGTCCAGTCGGGGTCGGCCCAACGCTCCGGATCCGCCGGATTGGTCAGGTCCATAAGGTATTTGGGGTCCTGTTCCCGGCGGAGCCGGACGCTTGTGTGTAGCCGCGCGTGTTCGGGCACCGGGCGTGTACGGCGGCCCGCGAGGATCCAGAAGGGGCCGTTATCGTGAAGGGCGGCGGTGGCGAAGTCCTCGCTCACCGTGCAAGCTTCCTGGTAGGCGCCGGGGCGGAAGTCCAGGTCACGGCAGACTCCCTCGGTGATCCACTTGAGGGTGATGGTGGAGAGCAGGGGGGCGTTCTCGGCGTGTTCGAAGGTGCCGCCTACGTCGGAGTGTACGCCGGCGAACCAGACCTCCTGGGCGGTGTCCTGGAGGGGTTCGGGGCGGGGAGTGACCATGAACTCGCGGTAGGGGCGGCGTGTTTCGTCGAGAGACACGGCGTGTCGGATGCGGGCGGCGTTGGGCAGTTGATGGGTGTAGGGCCAGTTCAGGGTGCCCAGGCGCAGGATGCCGGCTGCTTTCACGGTGTCCCACAGGCCGAGGTAGTCGACGGGCAGGGCGTGATGCGAGACCTGCCGGGGGTTGTTGTGTTTCACGGTCGCCCACAGCGGCTCGCTCTCGGTGCGCCGGCAGAAGGCGTGCGAGAACCGGGCGACCTCCTGCTCACTCTTATCGATGTCCTGGTTGAAGGCGTACCTCGACACCGCGTAGGGGACGAGGTTCTCGGAGCCGGGGCGCATGAGGCCGGGTTTGTTCAGCATCCCGACGAGGGCACGCGCGGTGTAGGCGCCACGGCTGAAACCGAAGACGTAGACCCTGTCTCCGGGCTGCCAGTGCTGCATCAGGTAGGTGTATGCCTCGGCGAGGTTGGCCTTCAGTCCGGTGCCGAATGCGAGGCCGGTCAGGCGGGAGAGCCATCGCCCGGCAGGTCCGTGGGCGGTGGCCGCCGACATGGTGCCCACGCCGGGGTCGTAGTAGTGGAGTTGCCGGTCGGGGGCATCCGTTTCCAGCATCTCGAGGAGCCTGACCACGTTGGTCGGGTGGCGGGCGCCGACCTGGTTGCCCGTTCCGTCGAGGCAGATGACGATTCGGCGTGGCATGCCAGCTCCTAGCCGGTGCGCTTGGTGGTGGTGCCCCGGGTCGCTCGGCCTCGCCGCGGTGTCGCGGCGGTGACCAGGGGACCGGTCGCGGTGCGCCGCCCGGGCTCGATCTGTTGCTCGAACGCCTTTAGGGCGACAGTGCTGGTGGCCGGGAAGACCGCCATCTTCCCGAGGCTTTGTTGTGTCCTGAACGCGAAAGGGAGAAGCATGTAGGAACTCTTCTTGTAGCGATGCTGTACGAAGGATGAAGGTTTGGCCCTTCAAATTCGCC
>NZ_JBEXHZ010000232.1:0-2692 GCF_040608315.1 Streptomyces sp. NPDC005195 | reverse complement strand
GCCGCGCCGGAGGCCGGCAAAGACCACCGGGCCCGAGGGGGGACGGGGGAAGGAGGGGGAGCGGAGTGCCCGATGTACGTCCGACGGGGGAAGGTCGGACCTGCGGTGACGGGCCGCGGCCATCGGCTTCGCTCCCCCTCCGGCGTGCGCGGGCCCGGCCCGATATGCGCTCGCCGGGGCCGCCCGGCTCGCTCACACTGTCGCCGTGACGAGAACGGTGAGTGCGTGGGTCAGCGCGGGTGACGAAGTACTCGGAGGCGTAGGGCCGTTCCCGGTGGACATCCCCTGGTGGTCCGAAGTGGCGCCGGTCGTCGACCGGCTGGAGAAGCTGCTCGGCGTGCCCGTCCTGGTGCTGCGTCTGCTGGACGTCGACGGGGGCGAAGGCGGCCGGGACGGTCATGTGACGTATCACGTCGAGGCGTTGGGGCGTCCGGCGCCCGGCACCCTGGAGCAACGGCCCGTCGCTCTTGATCTGCCGAACGGCCGCGAGGTCCTCCGGTCACCGTGGGCTCGCACGGACGGTCTGCGGGAACTGCTCGACTGGGCCGGGGACACGCTGGCCTCGGCGGGGCGGCCCGTGACCGGTCCGGTGGAGCAGCGTCGTACGTGGAACCTGGCCGGCCTCTTCCGGCTGCCCACCGCGCGGGGCCCGGTCTGGCTCAAGGCGACACCGCGCTTCGCCGCCGACGAGGCGGCCGTCATCAGCGCGTTCGCGCGGGTCGGCACCGGTCTGGTCCCGGTGCTTCTCGGTTCCGGCGAGCGGCGTGTCCTGATGGAGCACATCCCGGGTGTGGACTGCTGGGGGCCCTCGGCGGAGACGGTCGGCGCGGCGATGGAGCGCGTCGTGGCCGCGCAGGCGGCACTCGCGGAACAGGGTCCCGGGTGTCTCGGCGACAGCTCGTCGCCGTCGCACTGCGCGGACGGTCCGGTCCTGCCCCGTACCGGGGACGGGCTGTCCTCCTCCGGTGCCGGGAGCGCATCGTCGTCTCCGTCCGGCGTCCCGGACCGGCGCACACCGGGTCTGGTCAGCGCGGTCCACGCGCTGCTCGACGGACCGGTCGCTGCCGAGCTGACCGCGCAGGAGCTGCTCGGGGCACAGGAGTTGACGCGGCGCTGGGAGCCGCTCGCGGAGTGCGGTCTGCCCGACACCCTCGTGCACGGCGACTTCCACCCGGGCAACTGGCGCAGCGACGGCGGTCCGCCGGTCATCGTGGACTTCGCCGACGCGCACTGGGGCCATCCCGTCCTGGACGGCCTGCGCGTCCACCACTTCCTCCCCGAGGCAGGCCGCGCGGCAGCCGCCCGTGCCTGGTCCGACGCCTGGAAGGCCCGGGTGCCCGCGAGCGACCCGGCGCGCGCCCTCGTCCTCGCCGAACCGCTCGCCCTGCTCACGTACGCCGTCCGGTACCAGGAGTTCCTGGACGGCATCGAGCCGTCCGAGCGGGTCTACCACGAGGGGGATCCGGCGGACGCGATCCGCGCGGCGCTGCGGTCCGCACGGAACCCCAGCCCGTCCCTGGCCGCCGCGGGAACTCCCACCGGGCGGAAGTGATCCCGGGCGGGCCCCGTGGCCGGGCGACGGGCGGGGGATTCACTCTCCACCGTGGTCGGCACGCGAGGCGAAGTGCCTCCGCGTGCTCACGACGGGTCCGGGCTCACCAGGGGATGACGCCGTCGTCCTCGGAGAACGAACCGGTGGGGCCGCCGTCGGGCAGTGTGGCGAGCCGGATCGCCGTGGCTGCGCCCTGTTCAGGGGTGCGGGGTCCGTGGAAGCCGGTGAAGTCGGTCGCGACGAGGCCCGGACAGGCGGCGTTGATCAGGATGTTCGTACCGGCGAACTGCCGGGCGTACTGCACGGTGACGGCGTTGAGGAACGACTTCGACGGCGCGTAGGCCGCCATGACGGGGCCGATCTCGATGTCCGGGTCCGCCTGCCGGGTCAGGGAGGCGACGGCACTCGAGACATTGACGACGCGCGGCGACGTCGAGCGCCTCAGCAGCGGCAGCATCGCGTTGGTCACCCGGATGACGCCGATGACGTTGGTCTCCACGACCGTGCGGACCACGTCGAGGTCGAGCGCGGTCGGGTCCTGCAACCATCCCGGACCCATCTCTCCCGAGATGCCGGCGTTGTTGACCAGGACGTCCAGACGCCCGGCCCGCCGTTCGACCAGTTCCGCGGCGTCGGCGACGCTCCGGTCGTCGGTCACGTCCAGCGGTACCCCGAACGCGTCCACCCCGCCGGCGCGCAGCTTCTCGACGGCGGTCTCGCGCCGGGTGTCGTCGCGCGCTGCCACGCCCACGCGGTGTCCGAGGGCGCCCAGCCCGGTCGCGATGGCGTACCCGATTCCCTTGTTCGCGCCGGTCACCAGCGCGATCTTCGTTTCGCTCATGCCGTTGATGTTCGCTCGCGGACGAGCGGCGCATCCAACACCGATACGGTGCCCTGTGATACCCGGTAGGTATCACCGAGGTAGGCTGACGCTGTGGACACCCTGGAGACCCGCGAGTTGAGGTACTTCATGGCCGTGGCCGAGGAACTGCACTTCGGCCGCGCCGCCGAGCGCCTGGGCATGGCCCAGCCGCCGCTGTCCCGGGCGATCCAGCAGCTCGAGCGGCGCCTCGGTGTCTCCCTGCTCAGGCGCAACCGTCGCGGTGTCTCGCTGACCGGCGCCGGAGAGGTCCTGCTGCG
>NZ_JBEXHZ010000231.1:0-2740 GCF_040608315.1 Streptomyces sp. NPDC005195 | reverse complement strand
CGCGCCGTCTGCGCCCCTGTCTGCCCACGCGGGTCGACGGGTGAGGACCGGCGGCGGCCGCCCGGCACCGGGACCGGTTCTCCCGCGTCCCGCGCCGGCGCCCGGCCGCCGTACCCGGAATTCTCCCGTCCTGGGCCAATCCGCGGCCGGACCTGCTCCGGATCAGTCCCGTACCTTTCCCCTGCTTGGAGGACCACCCCGTGAAGGAAGCCGTGGAAATCGGGAGAAACCCGGCGGCGCAACCCGGTCTGCCGGACCTGATGGCCGACGTCGCCCGCGGGGACCAGGAGGCTTTCGCCGCGGTGTACGACGTCGTGGCGGGGCCGGTGCTCGGCATCGTGCGCAGGGTGCTGCGCGACCTGGCCCAGTCGGAGGAGGTGGCCCAGGAGGTACTGGTCGAGGTGTGGCGGACCGCCGCCCGCTACCGGCCGGAGCGCGGGTCGGTGATGAACTGGGTGCTCACCCTCGCCCACCAGCGGGCCGTCGACCGGGTCCGCTCGGCCGAGGCCTCGGCCGCACGTGAGCACAAGGCGGCCCTCCTCGACCGGACGCCCGAGTTCGACGAGGTGACCGAGCAGGTCGAGGCGCGGCTCGAGCGGGAACAGGTGCGGCGCTGTCTGCGGACGCTGACGGAGCTCCAGCGCCAGTCCGTGACCCTCGCGTACTACCGCGGCCTGACCTACCGGGAGGTGGCGGAGCTGCTGACGCTCCCGCTCGGGACGGTCAAGACCCGGCTGCGCGACGGTCTCATCCGCCTCCGTGACTGCCTGGGGGTCACCGCATGACCACGTCCGACCTGCACACCCTGACGGGTGCGTACGCGCTCCACGCCCTCGACGAGGACGAACGCGGCCGGTTCGAGCGGCACGCCGCCGACTGCGAGGCCTGCGCCCAGGAGGTCCGCGAGCTGACCGCCACGGCCGCGCGCCTCGGCCTCGCCGAAGCCGCCGTCACGGCCCCCGAGCTCAAGACCCGGGTCATGCGGCACATCACCACGGTCCGGCAGGAAGCACCCCGGACGGCGCTCTCCGAGCCCTCCGGGCCCTCCACACCCGCCGCACCTCCAGCGCCGGCTCTCCGGCGCCCACGCCGTACCCTCGGACTGTCGCGCTGGGCCCTGGCGGCCTGTGTGGCCGCCGCGGCCGCGTTCGGCGGCACGGCGGTGTGGCAGCACGGCCAGGCGCAGGAGGCCCGGAGCCAGGCGCGGGACGCCGAGCGCCGGACTGCCGACCTGACCGCGGTGCTGGCCGCCCCGGACGCGAAGAGCCGTACCGCGAGACTGGCGGGCGGGGCCGGCGGCACGGTGGTCGTCTCCGCCGGCCGTGACCAGGCCGTCTTCATCTCCTCGGGAATGCCCAGGCCGCCGAGCGGCAAGGTCTACCAGCTGTGGTTCGACGACGCGGGCACCATGCGCTCCGCCGGTCTGATGGACCCGCACCGGACCAGCGAGGCGGTCGTGCTGAACGGGAACCTGGCCAAGGCCTCGGGCATGGGCATCACCGTGGAACCGGCCGGCGGCTCGGCCCGGCCCACCTCGGCCCCGCTGGCGCTGCTGGACTTCCCCGCCTGACGCGGCCGGCCGCCCCCACCGTGCCCTCTCCGAGCACCGGCCGGTCCCAGGGGAGGACCGGCCCGTCCCTCTCCCGGGACGAGCCGGTCCTCCCGGTGTCGCCCCCGGTCCTCCCCCGGCGGGCGACACCCGGACGCGGCCCCGTCAGCCGCGCGACTTCGGCGGCAACGGAAAGAAGCCGCTGGTCCGCGCGGTGTACTCGGCGAACCCCGCCCGCCCGGCCAGCTGCTTCTCGAGCAGCGCCTTCCCGCTGCCGTTGATCAGCAGGTAGCTCATCACCAGCGGCGAGAGGACCGACACCGCGGCCGCCGCGCCCGAGTCGCAGGCGAGCAGGAACAGGCCCCACCACACGCAGAAGTCGCCGAAGTAGTTGGGGTGCCGGGTCCAGCTCCACAGACCCCGGTCCATCACCCGGCCGTGGTGGGCGGGATCCGCCTTGAACCGGGCCAGCTGGGCGTCGCCCACCGCCTCGAAGAACAGCCCGACCGCCCACAACGCGGCGCCGGCCAGGGTGAGTCCGGTCAGGCCGGTGGAGACGTACTGCGCCGCCTGGACGGGCAGCGACACCAGCCAGACCAGGGCCCCCTGTAGCAGGTACACCATGCGCAGGGCGTAGGCGTGGCGGTTGCCGGGCGCCTTGGCGAGCATCGCCTCGTATCTCGGATCCTCGCCGGGGCCACGGCCCCGCCATGCGATGTGCAGGGCCAGCCGCAGCCCCCACACCGACGTCAGGACGGTCACCAGGATCCGTCGCCCCTCGTCGCCCTCGCCCGCGGAGGCGACGAAGGACACCACGGCCACCGCGGTGAACCCGACGCCCCAGGCGACGTCGACGATCCGGTGCACGCCCTTGCGTACGGCGACCGCGAAGGTGACGAACATGACGGCGAACGCCGCGGCCGCCGCGAGACCGAGGTTCTGGGCGAACGCTCCCCAGGGAAAACCGCTCATCGCTCCTCCGCCTCCCTGTACCAGTCCCCCGGCACGGCGGGCATGCCACTGCTTCCTCCGGGAGCGGGCCGCACGCTCAGGATCTGGTCGACGCCCATGCGCCGCTCCTGGAAGGCCAGAGCCCCGCCGGCCAGGTACAGCCGCCACACCCTGGCCGTCTCCGCCCCCACGAGTCGTACGAAGTCGTCCCAGCGTTCCTCCAGGGTGCGGTGCCAGGCC
>NZ_JBEXHZ010000230.1:0-2745 GCF_040608315.1 Streptomyces sp. NPDC005195 | reverse complement strand
CGCCAAGGCACAGAAGAAAGTGCGCGAGCCGCAGGAGGAGACTTCCGCCCGGCCGCCGGCCGGGCCCGTACCGACGACGACTCGGCGAGGCCCCACGCCCCTACCGGCACGAGAACACCCGCGGCGGACTCGCCGCGTGCCTCCCGCTCCAACAGCTCGCGCAGCCACCCGACTTCGCCGGCGCGAACGAGGACGATGCCGTCGCCCGGAGGGGCGCGCGGGCGCGGCTCGGACGGCTCTCAGGACTCGATGGGATGACCGCCGTCGCCATCGACGACGATGCGGTCCTCGCCCGGCTCGTCGGCCCGTTCGACCATCGTGACGTCCACCTGCCCGTCGCCCGTCGTGTCGAACTGGTAGAGGTCGGCCTTGCCGTCGCCCGTGGTGTCGGTCATCCACACATCGGGCTTCCCGTCACCATTGGTGTCGGCACTGAGGACGACATGGTGTTCGTCCCCCCGGGTTTCGATCGCTTCCGCCTGGTCTTCGCCGTTGTTCATAGCGCCCGGTTGCCCGCCCGCTCGCGTCCGAAACAGCCCGCACCGCGCCGTGGACCGCCGCTCGCGATGGCCACCGACGACAACGAAGGCCCGTGCGCGGCCCGCGCTCGGGGGATTCGGAATTGAAACCGTTCAATCAGTCGACTCGGGAGCACCTCGGGAACCACCGTAAGCGCGTTCCTCGGTGAGGGCCCGTCAAGAAAGTACCTGCACACTCATTGACCCTCATCCCGTGCGCCCCTACGTTCACCTAAGTCCACTGATGTGAATCGATTCATCACTTCTAGGTGAGGGGCCGTAGTGATCAGTAGGAGGAACATGCTGGCGGGCGCGGCGGCCACGGTGGGTGCCGTGGCGGCCGGAGCCGGACCAGCCGGGGCCGCATCGTCCGTATCCGCTCCGGCGGGGGCCCGGCACGGCGCCCCGCGCGTCACGGTGCCGACCGTCGAGTACGTTCGGCACCCCCTGGGCATCGACGTGCAACACCCCCGGCTGAGCTGGCCGGTGGCCTCGGACGAGCCGGGCGCGTGGCAGAGCGCGTATCAGATCCGCGTCGCCTCCAGCGTCTCGGGCCTGGCGCACCCGGACGTCTGGGACAGCGGGAAGGTCACCTCCGGCGATTCCGTCCTCGTCCCCTACGCGGGCCCTCGACTCGAGCCGCGGACACGCTACTTCTGGACCGTGCGGGTGTGGGGCGCCGACGGCCGAGCCTCCGGCTGGAGCGAGCCGTCGTGGTGGGAGACCGGTCTCATGGACGCCGCGCAGTGGTCCGCGCAATGGATCTCCGCGCCCCCGGCGCTCACCGACGCGCCCTCCCTGGAAGGCAGCTCCTGGATCTGGTTCCCCGAGGGCGACCCGGCCAACAGTGCCCCGGCGGCGACCCGTTGGTTCCGTCGCAGCGTCGCTCTCCCGGCCGGGATCACCGCGGCGACACTGGCCATCACCGCGGACAACGTCTACGCCGTCTCCGTGAACGGCGCCGAGGTGGCCCGCACCGACCTCGCGACGGACAACGAGGGCTGGCGCCGTCCGGCCGTCGTCGACGTGCTCGCCCAGGTGCGTTCCGGTCAGAACGTCCTCGCGATCTCGGCGACCAACGCGAGCGAGGGACCCGCCGGCCTGGTGGCCGTCCTCACTCTCCACACCGCGTCCGGCGAGCAGCGGATCCTGACCGACGCCTCCTGGAAGTCGGCGGACAGGGAGCCCTCCGGCACCTGGCGCGAAGCCGGTTTCGACGACAGCGCCTGGCCTGCGGCCAAGGAGGCCGCTGTGTGGGGAGCCGGACCGTGGGGCAGGGTCGTCCCCGCGTCCTACGCCGCCAACCAGCTGCGGCACGAGTTCGGGCTGCCCCGCAAGAAGGTCTCCCGCGCACGCCTGTACGCCACGGCTCTCGGCCTCTACGAAGCCCACCTCAACGGCCGCCGCGTGGGCCGCGACCATCTCGCTCCCGGCTGGACCGACTACCGCGAACGCGTCCAGTACCAGACGTACGATGTCACCACGCTGCTGCGGCCGGGCGGCAACGCCCTCGGCGTGTACGTGGCGCCGGGCTGGTACGCGGGCAACGTCGGCATGTTCGGTCCCCACCAGTACGGTGAACGTCCCGCGCTGCTCGCGCAGTTGGAGGTCGAGTACGCGGACGGGACGAGCGAGCGGATCACCTCGGGGCCGGACTGGCGGGCCACCTCCGGGCCGATAGTCGCCGCCGACCTGCTGGGCGGCGAGACGTACGACGCGCGCAAGGAGACCGCCGGCTGGACCTCTTCCGGCTTCGACGACCGGACCTGGCTCGCCGTCCGCGGCGCGGGCGACGCCGCTCCCGCCCGGATCGTCGCGCAGGTGGACGGCCCGGTCCGGGTGGCCGAGGAACTCGCGGTCAGGAAGGTGACCCAACCCGAGCCGGGCGTCTTCGTCCTCGACCTGGGCCAGAACATGGTCGGCTCCGTACGGCTGCGGGTCTCCGGCAAGGCGGGAACGACCGTACGTCTGCGGCACGCCGAGGTCCTCAACCCGGACGGCACCCTGTACACCGCGAACCTGCGTACCGCCGCGGCGACCGACACGTACACCCTCAAGGGCGGCGGAGAGGAGACGTACGAGCCCCGCTTCACCTTCCACGGCTTCCGCTACGTCGAACTGACCGGATTCCCCGGTACTCCCTCCGCGAAGGCCGTGACCGGGCGCGTCATGCACACGTCCGCGCCCTTCACCTTCGAGTTCGAGACGAACGTCCCGATGCTCAACC
>NZ_JBEXHZ010000229.1:0-2753 GCF_040608315.1 Streptomyces sp. NPDC005195 | reverse complement strand
ATGATGTACGTCGCGATGTGCTCGGTGCCGGCGTACCTGCGGCGGCGCACGGCGTCGGCGGCGGCGCCCAGCGCGTGCAGCGGAGCGTCACGGTACAGGGCCAGGGCCTCCGCCGGGGTGATGCGCTCACCCTCGGCGGCACGGTCGAGGACGGACTGCAACGGGGACGGGGTAGGTCGGGGCATGGTGCCCGCCTTTCCGGGGCTGTGGATGGTGTTCCTGGTCATGGCGGGGATGTCACTCGGGGGCGGTGTCCAGCAGGCGTACGGCCACGTCGGGCGCGAAGCCCTCGGCCGCACCGCCGACCCGGCGGGCGAACTCCTTGATGCCGGCGAGCTGTTCCGCGCCGAGCCGGAAGTCGAGCGCCTGCGTGTAGTACCGCTCCAGCGTTCCGGCATCGAACTCCTCCCACTGGGAGGCCTGTTCGCTCACCTCGGTCACCTCGCGCAGCGACAGGTCCCGGGAGGCCAGCAGGTCGGCGTGGACCTGGCGGACCAGAGCGGGCTCACGGGCGAGGAAGTCGCGGCGCGCCGCGAACACGGCGAACACGAACGGGAGGCCGGTCCAGTCCTTCCACATCCGGCCCAGGTCATGGACCTGGAGGCCGAGTCCGGGGGCCTCGTGCAGCGCGGCACTCAGCGCCACGTCACCGATGATGACCGCCGCGCGCGCCTCGGACATCATCGTGCGCAGGTCGGGCGGCCGCACCACGTACTCGGGCCGGACCCCCACCCTCTCCTCCAGGAGCAGCTGGGCCAGCCGCACCGAGGTC
This sequence comes from Streptomyces sp. NPDC005195, assembly GCF_040608315.1. Lineage (NCBI taxonomy): Bacteria > Bacillati > Actinomycetota > Actinomycetes > Kitasatosporales > Streptomycetaceae > Streptomyces > Streptomyces sp. NPDC005195. The sequence goes on along the minus strand of NZ_JBEXHZ010000229.1, from coordinate 1,981 downwards.
CGGCTGGTCGAGCCCAGCGCGACCCGCTCGCCGTCCAGCTGGTCCAGGGGCACCTGACTGAGGATCAGACACGACATGACGTCGCCGTCGCTGCCCACCGCGATGTCCGGCAGGGCCACCAGGTCGTCGGCGTGCCGCAGGAACTCGACCAGGCTGATCGGCCCGATGTCGAGATCACCGGCGGCCAGCGCTTTGTTGAGACCGTCCGGGCTGTCCGTGCGCAGATCCAGGTCGAGCAGGCTGCCGGTACGGGCCAGCCCCCAGAACAGCGGCAGGCAGTTGAGGAACTCGATGTGCCCGACTCGGGGGCGGCGACGTTTGGTACGCAGCGCCGACGACGGCTCTGCGACGAGTGGTTCGGTCATCTGTGGACGCTCCCGGAGCGGGTCGAAGAGGGGCGGCGGGGCGCACTCGGTGCCCGGCGCACGGAACGAGGAGGGACAGAGGAGGGGAGTGCGACGCGCCGGGAACGGAGCATCCCGGCGCCCGCCTGAACGTGTGCGGCCCTGCCCGGCGGCCCGCGCCGGTCCTACGCCCCGCGGGAGACCGTCGCGGTGAAGTGCTCGGTGAGGACGGCGAGGACGTCCGCCGCCCGGTCGGTGAGGTAGAAGTGACCGCCGGGGAACACCCGCAGCGTGCTGCCGCCCCGTGTGTGGCCCTCCCAGGCGCGCGCCTCGTCCAGCGAGGTCTTCGGGTCGTCGTCGCCGACCAGCACCGTCACCGGGCAGCGCACGGTGTCCTCCGGCGCGGCCAGATAGGTCTCGACGGCCGTGTAGTCGTTACGGATCGCGGGCAGCACCATGCGCAGCAGCTCCTCGTCGTCGAGAAGCCGGCTGTCGGTGCCGCTGAGCGCGCGGATCTCGGCGATCAGCCGGTCGTCACCGAGGGTGTGCACCCTTTCGTCCCGGGTCCGGGACGGCGCCCGCCGCCCCGACGCGAACAGCCGCACCGGCCCGCTGCCGGACCGCTCCAGACGCCGGGCCACCTCGAAGGCGACCACCGCTCCCATGCTGTGCCCGAAGAACGTCAGCGGCCGGTCCTGCCAGGTCCGCAGCGCCTCGGCGACCCGGTCGGCGAGTTCGGCGACCGAGGTCAGCCCCGGCTCATGACGCCGGTCCTGCCGCCCCGGGTACTGCACCGCGACCACGTCGACCGCGGGACTGAGGGCCGCGGCGACCGGCAGGTAGAAACTGGCGGAACCGCCGGCGTGCGGGAAGCACACCAGACGCTCGGCCGCTTCGGGAGCGGGACGGAAACTGCGGATCCACAGATCGTCCGCGGGAGTTGGACTCATGGGACGCGGATGTCCTTCCAGGGGATCGGCGCACCCGGCACAGGGGCCCGGTGCGCACGCGGTGCGGAACTGGCTGCGGGGCGGCGGAGCCTCAGGCGCTCTCCGCCTCGGGACCCCACACCTCGACGTCGTCGGCGACACGGCGCACATGGATGCACTCACCGGGGCACTCCTTGGCGGAGTCGGCGACATCCGTCAGCAGCTCCAGGGGGATCCGCGTGGCGGCACGCGGCTCCTGGAGGAGCTCGTCGTCCTCGTCTTTCACATAGGCGATGCCGTCCACGTCCAGTTCGAACACCTCGGGCGCGTACTGGGCACAGATACCGTCGCCGGTGCACAGCTCATGGTCGATCCAGACCTCGAAGGCCTGCTCGCCGCTCGTCTGCTGGGACATGTCCACCTGCCTGCCGATCGTGTCGTGAGACCGCGCACCGCGGCGCGCGGGGTGAGGGGGAGGAGGAGGGCCGCGGCCGGACACACCGTCCCGCCACGGCCCGGCGCGTCAGACGCGCATCGGCTGCGGCTCGTCGCGGCGGGTGGGGTCCGGGCCGTCGTACTCGCGGATGTTCTCGTAGCGGGTGTTGCGCTCCACGGGGCGGAAGCCGGCGTCGCGGATCAGGTCGAGCAGATCCTCGCGGGTCAGCTTGTTCGGGGTGCCGTAGTTGTCCGCGTCGTGCGTGATCTTGT
>NZ_JBEXHZ010000228.1:0-2754 GCF_040608315.1 Streptomyces sp. NPDC005195 | reverse complement strand
CCGCTCCCGCCCGCCGGGGTGCGGTTACGCGTCCTGGCCGGCGTGGATGTCGACGCCGAGCTGACGGAAGAGCCCGGCCATGTCCAGCTGGTCCCAGTGCTCGGCCAGCAGCCCGTCCTCGACCCGCCAGAAGTCGATCGACTGGAAGCTGAGCGGACGCCCGGTCGCCTCGACGCCGAAGAAGGTGCCCTGGTGGGTGCCGGAGTACTCGAAGCGGCCGGCGATCCGGTCGCCCTCCACGACCAGGTCGTGGGTGACGACCTTCACGTCGGGGAACGCGGCGAAGATCTGCTCCCAGAACGCCGTGTTGGCCTCGATGCCGTCCTCGACGACCGGGTTGTGGTCGATGTGCCCGGGCGCGGTGTGCGCGCTCATGGTGCTCACGTCATGACTGTTGATCATGTCGACGAAGCGCTGGACGAGTTCACGGTGGTTGTCTGCCATGCCTGTGTGCCTCTCTGGGCTCGCGTCACTGGACGGCCGGGCGAAGAGGCCCCGCGGGTCACGCCGCGAAACGCGCCGCCGGCCGCTGCCCACCGAGGATCCCCACCGTCTCTGGAGCCGCCCTGGAGGGCGCCTGTGGGCGCGGCCCATCCCCGATCCCGGCTCAAGTGCCCGCTCCTAGCGTCGAAGCCATGAAGGCTCTCGTACTCTCCGGCGGGGCCGGAACCCGCCTGCGCCCCCTCACCCACACATCCGCCAAGCAGCTGGTGCCCGTGGCCAACAAGCCGGTTCTCTTCTACGGCCTGGAAGCGATCGCGGACGCGGGCATCACCGAGGTCGGGATCATCGTCGGGGACACCGCCGACGAGATCATGCAAGCCGTCGGCGACGGCTCCAAGTTCGGGCTCGCCGTCACCTACATCCCCCAGTCCGCACCCCTGGGACTGGCCCACGCCGTCCTCATCGCCCGCGAGTTCCTCGCCGACGACGACTTCGTCATGTACCTCGGCGACAACTTCATCGTGGGCGGCATCTCCGGCCTGGTCGACGCCTTCCGCGCGCAGCGGCCCGCCGCCCAGATCCTGCTCACCCAGGTCTCCGACCCGCAGCAGTTCGGGGTCGCCGAATTCGGCCCCGACGGACGGATCGTGGGCCTGGAGGAGAAACCGGAGCACCCCAAGAGCGACCTCGCGCTGGTCGGCGTCTACCTGTTCACCGACGCCGTGCACGAGGCCGTCCGCGCCATCAAGCCGTCCTGGCGCGGCGAACTGGAGATCACCCACGCCCTGCAGTGGCTGATCGACCAGGACCGCGACGTCCGCTCCACGACGATCTCCGGGTACTGGAAGGACACCGGCAACGTCGGCGACATGCTGGAGGTCAACCGGTCCGTCCTGGAGCACGCCGAGCCCCGTATCGAGGGCGACGTCGACGACACCAGCGAGATCATCGGCCGGGTACGGATCGACGAGGGCGCCCGCGTCACCGGCTCACGCATCGTGGGCCCCGCCGTCATCGGCGCCGGCAGCGTGATCACCGGCTCCTACGTCGGCCCGTTCACCTCCATCGCCCCCGACTGCCGCATCACCGACAGCGAGATCGAGTTCTCCATCGTCCTGGACGGCTCCTCGGTGCGCGGCGCGCGGCGCGTGGAGGCCTCCATCATCGGACGCAACGTGGAGGTGACCCCCGCCCCGCGGATCCCCGCCGCCCACCGGCTCATCCTCGGCGACCACAGCAAGGTGCAGATATCGTCATGACCACCACACGCATTCTCGTCACCGGCGGCGCGGGGTTCATCGGCTCGCACTACGTGCGCACCCTGCTCGGGCCGGCCGGCCCCGGCGACGTCCGCGTCACCGTCCTCGACAAGCTCACCTACGCGGGCAACCCCGCCAACCTCGACCCGGTCCGCCACCACCCCGGCTTCCGCTTCGTGCACGGCGACATCCGCGACACCCGCCTGGTGGCCGAACTCGTCGCCGGACACGAGCAGATCGTGCACTTCGCCGCCGAGTCCCACGTCGACCGCTCCATCCTCGGCGCCGCCGAGTTCATCACCACCAACGTGCTGGGCACCCAGACCCTGCTGGACGCGGCGCTGCGCCGGCCCGGCGGCCGGGCCCGCTTCCTGCACGTGTCCACCGACGAGGTCTACGGTTCCCTGGCCGAGGGATCCTGGCCGGAGAGCGACCCGCTGCGGCCCAACTCCCCCTACGCCGCCTCCAAGGCCTCCTCCGACCTGGTGGCCCTGTCCTACCACCGCACCCACGGCCTGGACGTACGGGTGACACGCTGCTCCAACAACTACGGCCACCACCACTTCCCCGAGAAGGTCATCCCGCTGTTCGTCACCAACCTCCTCGACGGACACCGCGTCCCGCTGTACGGGGTGGGGCTGAACGTACGGGACTGGCTGCACATCGACGACCACGTGCGGGGCCTGGAACTGGTGCGCACCGGCGGCCGGCCGGGCGAGGTGTACAACATCGGCGGCGGCACCGAACTGAGCAACAAGGAACTGACCACGCTGCTGCTGGACCTGGCCGGGGCGGGCTGGGACAGCGTCGAGCACGTGCCCGACCGGCTCGGCCACGACCTGCGCTACTCGGTCGACTGCGGCAAGATCTCCCGCGAGCTGGGCTACCGGCCCCGCAAGGACTTCACCCAGGGCCTGGCGGAGACCTTCGCCTGGTACCGCGACCACCGCTCCTGGTGGGAACCGCTCAAGCACAGGGCCGCCCTGTGAACGGGTGAGCCCCCGGCGGCCCGCGCGGCCGCACACCGGTGCCCCGAAGACCTGTACGGGTC